>JAGNWJ010000114.1 GCA_017986065.1 Rhizobacter sp.
CGAGCACATCCGAATGGAACTCGCGCTGGTACAGGATGTAGATGACGCCGCCGGTGGCGAGCACGAATGCCAGCGGTGACAGGAACCAGCTCACCGCGGCGAACGCGAAGTAGTAGGCGCGCAGTCCGTCGTTGAAGGTTTCGGCCGCGAGACCGACGACGCGACCCGCCCGGTCGGCGAACTCGTCCCGGGACGGTCCGAGGATCTGGAACTGCTCGGCCTCGGGCGCCGATGCAACCAGCAACGCACCGAAGGTGTACTGCCGCATCGACCACGTGAAGCGGAAGAAGGCGTAGACGAAGATCGCCAGCATCAGCACGATCTTCAGGTCGAACACCAGCACCGTCGTGCGCGCTGCGAAAGGGATCTCGCGCACCAGTTCGCTGGCGTTGCTCGAACCGAGCACCGCCAGCAGGCCACCGATGATCAGGATGGTCGTCGAGGCGAAGAACGACGGGCTCGTCGACAGGCTCTGGACCACCACCCCATCGATGACGCGCACCTCGCGGTAGGTGGTCTGCAGCATCCACTGACGCCGGATCCGGTTGGTCGCCGCGAGGATCGACGGCTTGATGCCGGCCTGCTTGCGCGCAAACAGCGCGTAACCCACCCATCCGCAGAAGAAGGTGGAAAGCGCCGCCCAGTCGTGCCAGGGCAGCAGCCTGAAAACGGTCAGCGCGACATCCATGCGCGAATGTAGCAAGCGGCGCCGACGCGGTTCGAGCGCGTCGGCGCCGCTGTGTCTACAGGCTACCTGTTGAAGCGCGCGGTGACCGCCGCGATGCGCTCGCCGAAGCGACGCGCGGTCTCGAGGTCGCCCGGCAGCATCTCGTCGACGCTGGCGTCCGACGGCGTCGACGCCATCGCTCCGGCGAATGAAGCCACGTAATTGATGTCGTTGCGCGTTGCAGCCTTGGAGTTGCTGGGCATCATCCCCGTGCCGACCCAGATCATGCTGTGCTGCTGACTCAGTGTGAACATGTAGTGCAAGGTCGACAACTTGTCGCCGTTCATCGAGGCCGAGTTGGTGAACCCGGCGGCGATCTTGTCCTTCCAGAGCTGGGTGAACCAAGGCTTGCTGGACGCGTCGGCAAACTTCTTGAACTGCCACGACACGCTGCCCATGTAGGTCGGCGAGCCGAAGACGATCGCGTCGGCCGCCAGCAGCGTGGCCCACTGCGCATCGCTCAGATTGCCTTCGGCATCGATGGCGACCAGCTCACCTGCCGCGCCGGCAGCGACCGACTCGGCCATCTTCTTGGTGTGGCCGTAGCCGCTGTGGAAAACGATAGCGATCTTTGACATGGATGCTCCTGAAAGAGGATTGAAGAACGTGGGCGAGCGGAAAGGGTCAGGCGACGGTCAGGCCGCCAGATCGAACACCAGCAATTCGGCCTCCCGGGCGTCGTCGATGACCAGCCGGCTTTCGTCGCTGATCTTCAAGGCATCGCCACCGAGCAGCGCCAGGCCGTTCACGCTGAGCCTTCCGCGCACCAGGTGCACGTAGGCCTTGCGTTGCGGATCGAGCGCCAACTCGGCGCGCTCGCCGGCATCGAACAGCCCGGCGCGGATCGAAGCATCGGCATGCACGGTGACCGAACCATCGCGGCCGTCTGGGCTCGCGACCAGGCGCAGGCGTCCGCGCTTGTCAGCCGCATCGAACTGCTTCTGTTCGTAGCTGGGCTCAATGCCCTGCTCGCGGGGCAGGATCCAGATCTGCAGCAGATGGGTGCGGTCGGCAGGTGCGTGGTTGAACTCGCTGTGCTGAACGCCGCGACCGGCGCTCATTCGCTGCACCTCGCCGGGAAGGATGACCGCGCCAGTGCCAAGACTGTCCTTGTGAGCCAGCGCGCCGCTGAGCACGTACGTCACGATCTCCATGTCGCGGTGACCATGGGTGCCGAACCCGGTGCCCGGCGCGATGTAGTCGTCGTTGATGACCCTCAGGTTGCCCCAGCCCATCTGGTCCGGGTCGCGGTAGTCGGCGAACGAGAAGCTGTGGAAACTCTGGAGCCAGCCGTGGTCGGCATGACCTCGGTCCTCGGACTTGCGCAGCGTGAGCATGATGGCCTCCTGGGTGCCTGACGAATGAGTTCACTGTAGGAGACCCAAGGCCAAATGGGGTGCACCGGGACTTGAAGCAGACGTTCAAATAACATGA
This sequence comes from Rhizobacter sp., assembly GCA_017986065.1. Lineage (GTDB taxonomy): Bacteria > Pseudomonadota > Gammaproteobacteria > Burkholderiales > Burkholderiaceae_C > PBB1. Next base: position 2,162 of record JAGNWJ010000114.1, read on the forward strand.
AGCTCTGAACACCTTCCGCGCCAACCATGCCCCGAAATCTGCTCACCCCCGACGCGCTGACGATGATGGATGTCATCGCCCGCACCGGCAGCTTTGCCGCTGCCGCACGCGAGCTGGGCAAGGTGCCCTCCGCACTGACCTACAACGTGCGGCAACTCGAAGACGCGCTCGATGTGCTGCTTTTCGACCGCCGGTCCGGCCAGGCACAGATGACAGCGGCCGGCGAGGAACTGCTGTACGAGGGTCGCCGGCTGCTCGAACAGATGGACGCGGTGGCCAACCGCGTCAAGCGGGTGGCCTGCGGCTGGGAGACCCAGCTGAGCATTGCCGTCAATGACCTGATGTCGCGCCCCACCATGTTCGAGTTGTGCGAGCACTTCTTCGCGATGCGAACCGGCGGGCCGGCCGATCAGGAGTTGAAGCGGCGCGCGCGCGAGAAAGGCGCAGTCGCAGCACCCGTCGGCGCACCTCCGGCCGACGACACCGGCCCCGGCACGCGGCTGCGGCTGCGCACGGAAGTGCTGGCCGGCACCTGGGAAGCGCTGATCACCGGCAACGCCGACCTGGCCGTCGGCGTCGACCTCGGACTGTCGACGCCGAGCGGCGTCAAGGTCGAGGTGCTCGGCTCGATGGGCTTCGTGTTCGCAGTCGCGCCGCACCATCCTCTCGCGACGCATGAAGAGCCGGTGACGGACAGCGTGCGGATGCGCTACCGCGCGGTGGCCGTCGCCGACTCGGCCCAGCGGCTGGCGCCGATCACCATCAACGTGCTGCCGGGGCAGGACGTGTTCACCGTGCCGACGATGCAATCCAAGATCGAGGCGCATTTGCGCGGACTGGGCTGCGGCTACCTGCCCGAGCCGATTGCGCGCGAACACATCGCCGCCGGTCGGCTCATCGTCAAGACGCTCGAGCGCGTCCAGCAGCCGGTGCAGTTCGGCTACGCGTGGCGCAGCCCGACACTGACACAGCCCGCAATCGCCGAGATCGCCGGCGCCCGCGTGGCGCCCCCGAGCGGGCTCGCGCTGCGCTGGTGGCTCGACCGGCTGGAAAGCCCCGCGACGCGCCTCGCCCTGCTGGAGCGGCACACCGGCCTGCGGCCGATGAACGGCTGAGCGCGCCGGGCCCTCGAATGTCGACGCGACCAACCGGCCGCTTTGCACCCTCGCCCACCGGGCCGCTGCATGCAGGCTCGATGGTCGCAGCGCTGGCGAGCTGGCTCGATGCGCGTGCTCACGGCGGACGCTGGCTGGTGCGCATCGAGGACGTCGACATGCCGCGCTGCGTCCCCGGTGCCGACGAGTTCATCCTGCTGCAGCTCGCCAGCTGCGGACTGATCTCCGACGACCCGGTGGTGTGGCAGTCGCAGCGCCACGACCTCTACCTGTCGGCCATGCGGCGACAGCTGATGCGGCACCAGCGCTCGTTTCCCTGCAGCTGCTCGCGTCGGGACATCGAGCAGGCGTGGCTGGCCCACGGCCAGGTGCGCCGCGACCACGGCGAGCTGGTCTACCCGGGCACCTGCCGGCAGGGCCTGCACGGCAAGCCCGCCCGGGCGCAACGGCTGCGCTGCACCCAGGAAGACGGCAGCGACCTGGTGATCGCCTGGACCGATCGACGGCTCGGTGCGATGACGCAGAACGTGACGCAGGCCATCGGCGATTTCGTGCTGCGGCGAGCCGACGGCCTCTGGGCCTATCAACTTGCGGTGGTGGTCGACGACGCCGACCAGGGCATCACGCACGTCGTGCGCGGGGGCGACATGGCCGAAAGCACGCCTCGCCAGATCCACCTCCAGCATCAGCTGGGCGCGCCCACGCCCGCCTACCTGCACACCCCGGTGGTGATGGCCGCAGACGGCCACAAGCTGTCGAAGCAGAACGGCGCCGAAGCCTTCGACCCGCGCGAGCCGCTGAAGGCCCTGCGCGACGCGGGCACGGTGCTCGGCATCGAGGTGCAAGGGGAAACGGTCGCCGACTGGCTGGCCAGCGCGGTTCCAGCCTGGGCGGCGTTGTACCCACCGACGCTGCCAGAGCCGCCGACACAGCAAGGTGCACCGGACCGGCCTGCGCCGGTCGGATGAGGCGTGCGGTCGCCGTGGTCAAGGATGGAACCGGCGCTCAGCAGACGCTCACGCGAGCTACCTGCGTCCACCAAGACGCCGCTTCAAGGAGAAGCGTCGCTCCGCGGGCGGTCAGCATCGGGCTGCCGGCCAACCCCAGAACAGTCGTTGTCGAGCCAATCGAGAATCGCCGCGTAGAAGGAAACCACCTCCACGGGCTTGATGATGAAGTCGTCCATCCCGGCCAACTTGCAGGCCTGACGGTCGTCTGCAAATGCGTTGGCCGTCAGGGCCAGGATCGGCTTCGCGCGCCAGTGGGGCATTTCGCGTATCGCCCGCGTTGCATCCAGCCCACCCATCACGGGCATCTGCAAGTCCATCAGGGCCAGGGCGTACCCGCCGACCTTCGCGAGCGCTACAGCTTCTCGGCCGTTCGCTGCGATGTCCGCGTTGAGGCCGACGCTCTGGAGGAGTTCTGACAGGACTTCCTGATTCACCGGGTTGTCTTCGGCCACCAGAATCCGCGCGCCACGGTGGCGCTGGCGTAACAGAGCTTCCACGTCTGCCGTGCTCTTGAAAGACGCTGCAGGCGAGACGATTTCGCCACGCTGGAGTCGGGCTGTGAACCAGAAAGTGCTGCCTACCCCAAGCCGGCTCTCGACGCCGCACTCGCCACCCATCAATGCCGTCAATCGCTTGGTGATCGCCAGCCCCAGGCCGGTGCCGCCGAACTTTCGGGTGGTTGAAGCGTCTGCCTGCGCGAAAGCCTGGAAGAGGCGCGGCACCTGCTCGGTTGCGATGCCGACGCCGGTGTCTTCCACCGAGAACCGCACGAGAAGTTCAGCGCCGCGGACTTCCAGCAGCCTGGCGCGCAACAGGATCGAACCGCTCTCGGTGAACTTGACGGCGTTGCCGGCAAAGTTCAGCAAGGCCTGCCGTAACCGAGTCGGATCGCCCCGCAGCCACAGCGGCACGTCACTCGCATCGGTCACGATGGTCAGGCCCTTGGCGCTGGCCCCTTCGGCAATGAACGAAGCCACGGGACCGATGACGTCTGAAAGGTGGAAGCTGGAGTCTTCAAGCTCCAGTTGATCGGCCTCGATTTTCGACAGGTCGAGGACGTCACTGACCAGGGAGAGCAGGTGCTTGCTTGCGGCTTCGATCTTGTTCAGCCTGTCGGCTTGTGCGGTCGTGACACCGTCGCGCCGCATCAGGTGGTTGAACCCGATGATGGCGTTCAGGGGCGTGCGAATCTCGTGACTCATGTTGGCCAGGAAGTGGCTCTTGGCGAGGCTGGCTTGCTCGGCCTGCTGGCGCGCCACGGCGAGCTCGGCGGTACGCTGCTGAACCAGCAATTCCAGATGGTGCCGGTGCTGTTCGAGTTCGGCTTCGGTCCGTTTCCGTTCGGTGATGTCCTCGACGATGGACCAGATCAGGCTCTGCCCACTCTTGCCGGTGATCAGCATGCCGTTCAGTTGCACAGGCACCAAGGTGCCGTCCTTGCACAGGTACTCCTTCTCGTAAGCGCGATAGTGGCCAGTGCGCTGCAGAGATTCGAGTTGAAGCGCCTCGTCGGCCTCATATCGCCTCGGCGTCAAAGCCCAGTAATCCAGGTTCCGGAGTTCGTCGGCCGAGTAGCCGCATATCTTGCGGAAGGCTTCGTTGAATTCGACAAACTTGCCGCTCATGTCGGTCAGCGCGATTCCTAGCGGAGACATTTCGTAAAGCCCGAGCAGCTTCTCGGTGCTCTCGCGCAAATCGGCATCGCCACGAATGCGGTCGGTGATATCGAACGTGATGCCGATCAGGTAACCCGGATCGCCAGCAGCGTCGTATATCGGCTTCTTGATGGTGTGAACCAAACGGTCTTCCTGGAGCTTCGCGTTCCAGACCCGCTCTTCGAGATCCATCTGCCTGCCGCCTGCGAACACTTCCTGATCCTTCGCCAGGAATCGTTCCATTTGCTCAGGAGGGAAGAACTGGCTGCCCACGGTGCCATGCA
>JAGNWJ010000041.1:0-18391 GCA_017986065.1 Rhizobacter sp.
CGGCTGCACGTGAACCAGCCGGTGCAGCGCTTGCGGACGACATCGCGGAACTGTCGCAGGCCACCGCCACGCCCATGGCGCAGAAGCCAGCTGGCGCCAAGCCGCGCATAGAGATACTTGCCACCGGCGCGCGCGGAGCCCCTAATGTGGCGGGCGTCAATGTATTGAGTGCCGAATTTCAGGGGTTGAAGGAATTCGATGATGTTTATGTAGGCGTGCATTTGAGCCTGGCTCAAAAGCTGGTTTTCGGTTCCGCCTCCCCGCAAGTCACGGCCATCGCTGTACAGCTCAAGCATACTGACCAGATCGGTCAAGCTCAGCAACGAATTCAACAGATCATCGATTCGACATTCAAGAATGAATCTCTTGAAATCATAGATTTCGAGACTCTGAATCCATACTATGGGCAAGCCTTGTCGATGTTTGCAGCCATATTCGGATTCATCTCCGTGCTGATCGGTGCCATCGTGCTGTTCACGGTCAGCAATACCATGAGCATGGCAGTCGTTGAACGCACCGCCGAGATCGGAACCTTGCGCGCCATTGGCCTCCGGCAGAGCGGAATTCGCACGATGTTTGTGTTCGAAGGCGTTGGTCTTGGGATCCTGGGCGCAGTACTCGGAATCATCACCGCCCTGGCAATCGCGTGGTCCATCAACTTTGTCGGCCTGACCTGGCTCCCCCCGGGACGGGTCGAGCGAATTCCCCTGGCGATACGTCTCGCCGGCGAGTATCAGGTGATGTTGGTGAGCGCCATCGGCTTGGTAGCCGTTGCAGCACTCTCGGCAGTGTTCCCCGCCTCCAGAGCCGCCAGGATGAAGATCGTGGATGCGTTGCGGCACGCGTAGCCGTGTAACCCTACGCAGGGTTTCCGCAGATACCTGAAGGCTTGGCTCACCGCCGCACCGGCGGCAAGTCGGTGCAAGCGCCCTCGAACGCCTCGGCCGCCAAGCCGATGGTTTCCCCAAGCGTCGGATGCGGGTGGATCGTCTTGCCGATGTCGACCGCATCGGCACCCATCTCGATGGCCAGGGCGATCTCGCCGATCATGTCGCCCGCATGCGTGCCCACGATGCCACCACCGACGATGGCGTGAGTGTCTGCGCTGAAAAGCAGCTTGGTAAACCCTTCGTCGCGTCCGTTGGCAATGGCGCGGCCCGAGGCTGTCCACGGGAACAGGCCCTTTTTCACTGCCACACCCTGCGTCCTGGCATCGTCTTCGGTCAGACCAACCCAGGCCACTTCCGGGTCGGTGTAGGCCACGCTGGGGATCACACGCGCGTCAAATGCGGCCTTGCTCAAATGCGCATCGCCGAGTTGCTCGCCGGCCGCGACTTCAGCTGCCACATGCGCCTCGTGAACCGCCTTGTGCGCCAGCATCGGCTGGCCAACGATGTCTCCGATCGCAAAGATGTGCGGCACGCTGGTTCGCATCTGGATGTCGACGGTGATGAAGCCGCGATCGCTGACGGCAACGCCGGCCTTCTCGGCCCCGATGCGCTTGCCGTTGGGCACGCGGCCCACGGCCTGCAGCACCAGGTCGTAGACCTGCTCCTTGAGCTTGCCCTCGCCCTCGAACTTCACGAGGATGCCGTCGCTCGTCGCCGTGGCGCCGACGGTTCTGGTCTTCAACATGATGTTGTCGAAGCGTGGGGCATTCATCTTCTGCCACACCTTGACCAGATCGCGGTCGGCTCCCTGCATCAGACCGTCGAGCATCTCGACCACGTCGAGTCGTGCGCCGAGCGTCGAGTAGACCGTGCCCATCTCCAGGCCGATGATCCCACCCCCGATGACCAGCATGCGCTTCGGGTTCTGGCGGAGTTCTAGCGCGCCGGTGGATGTCACGACGCGGGGATCGTCCTTTGGCAGGAACGGCAGCTTTACCGCCTCCGAGCCGGCCGCGATGATCGCGCGCTTGAACTTGATGACCTGGCTCTTGCCATCGGCCATCGAAACACTCAGGTGAAACGGATCGACAAATTCGCCGAGTCCCTGCACCACCGTGACCTTGCGCATCTTCGCCATCGCGGCCAGCCCGCCGGTCAGCTTGCCGACGACCTTTTCCTTGTGAGCCTTGAGCTTTGCGAGATCGACCGTCGGCTTCGAGAAGGTGATGCCCAGCGCTTCGAAGTGCGAGACCTCGTCCATCACCGCGGCCACATGCAGCAGCGCCTTCGAAGGTATGCAGCCGACATTCAGGCACACACCGCCCAGCGTCGGGTAGCGCTCGACCAGCACCACCTTCAGGCCGAGGTCCGCGGCGCGGAACGCGGCCGAGTACCCGCCCGGTCCGGCGCCCAGCACCAGCAGATCGCATTCGAGATCGGCGGCGCCGGCATGGGCTACCCCCGTGAGCGGCAGGTTGCCCTGCGCCTTCGCTGGCGCCGGCGGTTCAGCGGCAGGCGCCTCGCCGGCCACCTCCATCGTCAGGATCAGCGAGCCCTGGTTCACCGTGTCACCGATCTTGACCTTCAGGTCCTTGACGACACCCGCATGCGACGACGGTATCTCCATCGATGCCTTGTCGCTCTCGACCGTGATCAGGCTCTGCTCGGCCTTGACTGCATCGCCGGCTTGAACCAGCAACTCGATGACCGCCACATCCTTGAAGTCGCCGATGTCGGGGACCTTGATATCCATCAGTGCCATGGCTTGCTTCTCAAAGAAGGACGCGGCGGAAGTCCGCCAGCACGGCGCCCAGGTAGGCGTTGAAACGTGCTGCTGACGCGCCATCGATCACGCGGTGGTCCCAGCTCAGGCTGAGCGGCAGCATCAGCCGCGGCTGGAAGGCCCGACCGTCCCACACCGCTTCGGTGCTGCTCTTGCAGACGCCCAGGATCGCCACTTCGGGCGCATTGATGATCGGGGTGAAGTAACGACCGCCGATGCCGCCGAGCGAACTGATGCTGAAGCAGCCGCCGGTCATCTCGGTCGGGCTCAGCTTGCCCTCGCGCGCCTTCTGGGCCAGTTCGCTCATTTCCTTCGAAATCTGAAGGATGCCTTTCTGGTCTGCATCCTTGATCACCGGAACCATCAGGCCGTTCGGCGTGTCGGCTGCGAACCCGATGTGGAAGTACTGCTTCACGACCAGCTGATCGCCATCCAGCGACGCATTGAAGTCGGGAAACTTCTTCAGCGCGGCAACACAGGCCTTGATCAGGAAGGCGAGCATGGTCACCTTGACGCCCGCCTTCTCGTTCTCCTTGTTGAGTTGCACGCGGAAGGCTTCCAGCTCGGTGATGTCGGCGTCGTCGTGATTGGTGACGTGCGGGATCACGACCCAGTTGCGGTGCAGGTTGGCTCCGCTGATCTTCTTGATGCGCGACAGGTCGCGGCGCTCGACCGGGCCGAACTTCGCGTAATCGACCTGCGGCCACGGCAGCAGGCCGGGAAACGCGCCAGCCGCTGCGCCGGACACGACAGCAGGCGCTCTAGCCACGGCCGCCTGCGTCGTCGCTGTGCCGGCCATGACTCGCTGGACAAAGCCCTGAACATCCAGCTGCGTGATGCGCCCCTTGGGGCCGCTGCCCGGCACTTCGGCCAGCGGCACGCCGAGCTCGCGCGCCAGCTTGCGGATCGAGGGCGATGCATGCGGCAACGAGCCCTTCGGCGATGTGGGTTCGTGCGCGGGCAACGAGGCGTTCGATGACACTGGCTCCGGCACAGCTGCGGGTGCAGCTGTCACCACGGGCGGCGCCGCGGCAGGGATTGCCGGCTGAGCAGGAGCGACCGCGGCGTCCGGCGAGGCCATCCTCGGCTCCGCGGCCACCGATGTCGCATCTGCCGCTTCGAGCAGCAGCACCAGCGACCCTTCGCTGACCTTGTCGCCAAGCTTGACCTTCATCTCCCTGACCACACCGGCGTGCGACGACGGTATCTCCATGGACGCCTTGTCGCTCTCGACGGTGATCAGGCTCTGCTCCGCCTTGACGATGTCGCCCGGCTTGACCAGCAGTTCGATGACGTCGACCGTCTTGAAGTCTCCGATGTCGGGGACCTTCACTTCCACCCATGCCATGTCGTGTCTCCGGCTCGTTACGCGTACAGCGGGTTGATCTTGTCGACGGGGATGGCGTACTTCCGGATCGCCTCCGCCACCTTGGCGGCCGGGACCTTGCCGTCTTCCGCCAGCGCCTTCAGGGCCGCGACGACGATGTAGTGGCGGTTGATCTCGAAGTGCGCGCGAAGCTTGCTGCGGAAGTCGCTGCGCCCGAAACCGTCGGTGCCCAGCACCTTGTAGCCGCGGCCCTTCGGGATGAATGCGCGGATCTGCTCGGCGTAGTTCTTCATGTAATCGGTGGACGCAATCACCGGACCGGCATGCGCTTCAAGCTGCCTTGCCACGAACGGAACACGCGGCGCCTCGGTTGGATGGAGCAGGTTCCAGCGTTCGGCATCCTGGCCATCGCGGGCCAGCTGATTGAAGCTCGGACAGCTCCAGACCTTGGCCGCGACGCCCCATTCCGCTTCGAGCAGGGCCTTGGCGAACTGCGATTCGCGCAGGATGGTGCCGCTGCCCAGCAGATTGACGCGGGGGGCGTCGTTCTTCGTGCCGATGGGCACGTCCTCGAGCAGGTACATGCCCTGGATGATCTGCTCCTCGGTGCCCGGCTTCAGCCCCGGCATCGGGTAGTTCTCGTTGAGCAGCGTGATGTAGAAGTAGACGTTGTCCTGCTTCTCGACCATGCGCTTGAGGCCGTGATGCAGGATCACGCCGACCTCGTGCGCGAAGGTCGGGTCGTAGCTGATGCAGTTCGGGATCGTGCCGGCCAGGATGTGGCTGTGGCCATCTTCATGCTGCAGCCCCTCGCCGTTCAGCGTGGTGCGACCGGACGTGCCACCCAGCAGGAACCCCCGAGCCTGCATGTCGCCGGCCGCCCATGCCAGGTCTCCGATGCGCTGGAACCCGAACATCGAGTAGTAGACGAAGAACGGCACCATGATTCGGTTGTTCGTCGAGTAGGACGTCGCGGCGGCGATCCAGCTCGCCATGCCGCCGGCCTCGTTGATGCCCTCCTGCAGGATCTGCCCTGCCTTGTCCTCGCGGTAGTACATCACCTGGTCCTTGTCGACCGGGGTGTACTTCTGGCCCTCCGGGTTGTAGATGCCGATCTGGCGGAACAACCCCTCCATGCCGAAGGTGCGGGCTTCGTCGACCAGGATGGGCACGACGCGCGGGCCCAGCGCCTGATCTCGCAGCAGGATGCCGAGGAAACGCACGTAGGCCTGCGTCGTGCTGATCTCGCGGCCCTCGGCGGTGGCCTCGAAGACCGGCTTGAATGTCTCGATCGACGGCACGGTGAACTGCTCTTCGGACTTCACGCGGCGCTTTGGCAGGTAGCCCCCCAGCGCAGCGCGACGCTCGTGCAGGTATCTCATCTCGGGCGTGTCGTCGGCCGGCTTGTAGAACGGGATGCTGGCGAGTTCGCTGTCGGGGATCGGAATGTTGAAGCGGTCGCGAAAGAACTTCAGGTCCTCGTCGCTGAGCTTCTTGGCCTGGTGCGCGGTGTTCTTGCCCTCGCCGGCACTGCCCATGCCCCACCCCTTGACGGTCTTCACCAGCAGCACGGTCGGCTGACCCACGGTGTTGCTGGCCCGGTGGAAGGCCGCGTAGACCTTCTGCGCGTCATGGCCTCCCCGGCGCAGGTTCCAGATGTCCTTGTCGCTCATCTTCGACACCAGCTCCGCGGTGCGCGGGTCGCGGCCGAAGAAGTGCTCGCGCACGAAGGCCCCGTCGTTGGCCTTGAAGGCCTGGTAGTCGCCGTCCAGCGTCTCCATCATGATCTTGCGCAACGCGCCGTCCTTGTCGCGCGCCAGCAAGGCGTCCCACTCCTTGCCCCAGATCAGCTTGATGACGTTCCAGCCCGAGCCGCGGAACTCGCCTTCGAGTTCCTGGATGATCTTTCCGTTGCCGCGCACCGGTCCGTCCAGTCGCTGCAGGTTGCAATTGACGACGAACACGAGGTTGTCGAGCTTCTCGCGCGCGGCCAGCCCGATGGCACCCAGGGACTCGGGCTCATCCATCTCGCCGTCGCCGCAGAACACCCAGACCTTGCGCTTGCTCGTATCGGCGATGCCACGGGCATGGAGGTACTTCAGGAAGCGCGCCTGGTAGATCGCCATCAACGGTCCCAGACCCATCGACACCGTCGGAAACTGCCAGAACTCGGGCATCAGCTTGGGATGCGGGTAGCTGCTGAGCCCCTTGCCATCGCCTTCCTGACGGAAGTTCAGCAGTTGCTCTTCGGTCAGCCGGCCCTCCAGGAAGGCTCGGGCGTAGATGCCCGGCGCACTGTGTCCCTGGATGTACAGCAGGTCACCGCCGTGCCCCTCATGGTCGGCATGCCAGAAGTGATTGAACCCGGTGGCCAGCATGTGCGCCAGCGAGGCGAAGCTGCTGATGTGGCCACCGAGATCGCCGCCATCCGCCGGGTGCAGTCGATTCGCCTTGACCACCATCGCCATGGCATTCCAGCGCATGCAGGCGCGAAGCCGACCTTCCAGTTCCAGATTGCCGGGATTGCGCTCTTCGTCCTCGGGCTCGATCGTGTTGACGTAGCCGGTATTGGCCGAGAACGGCATGTCGATGCTGTTCTGCCGCGCATGCTCGAGCAGTTGCTCGAGCAGGTAGTGCGCACGTTCGGGCCCTTCGGCACCGATCACGGCGGACAGCGCGTCGAGCCATTCGTGCGTTTCCTGCGCGTCGGTGTCGCTGGCGTGGGCATCGGCTGCACCGACGATTGGTTCAGGCATCGCGGACATGGCGTCTCCGGAAAGTAGTGCTTTCAACGTGGAACGAGTTTCTCACAACTCGGCCCATGATTTCGAATTACGACATGCGATTTCACATTATGGTTTCCATTTTGACTGAAGCTCACTCCTGCCTCGCCTCGTTGCTGCACAGCGAACCGCTTCGACGTCTACCGCCCTCGCCGCCGACTCGATAATCCGGCGATGGACAGTCCGTCGAGAAGCAATCTGGCCTCCCGCATGCCCTTGCCCGGCACGCGGCGCCTGTTCGGGCGTTGGTGGCGACGCCAGTCACCGGCGCACCAGGATCGCTACGCCACGCTGGCACCGCTGGCATCGGTGCTTCTCTTCCTCGCGGCCATCATCTCGGCGTTCTGGTACCTGCGCAATGAGGAATTCGAGCGCGCAGGTGAATCGGTTCGCCGCGACACCGAGCTCGCCCAGCAGCAAATCCGGCTCAGGTTGATCGAGAACGAGGAAAGCCTGGGGCGCATCGCTCAGGATCTGGTCTTGCGCGACCCCGACCGCAGCCTGTTCCAGCGCAACGCCGCCGACCTGATCCGCGAGCGCCCGGAGATCAGTCGGGTCTACTGGCTGGCGGCCAACCGCAGCGTGGTCTCGACCCAGTCGGCCAACGGCTACCAGGTGGACAACGAGCCGGGCGCTGTCGTCCTCGAGCACGGCATGTCGTTGCCGAAGGAAGGGTCTGACAACCCGGCGGAAGCTGCCTTCGTCAGCGCCCGCAAGAACCGTGGAACAGCGTATTCGAGCGCCTTCGCCGACGGTGCCGGAGCCAACGTCGTGCAGGTGCACGTGCCGCTGCTGGTGCGCAACGTGTTCCTGGGGATGGTGGTGGCCGAGTACTCGACGGACAGCCTGATCCGCTTCCTGGTGCCGCCCGATGTGAGCAACCGTCATGTGATCAGCCTGCTCACACCGAAAGGTCGCACGCTGTCGAGCACCGTGATGCCGATGCCCGGTCAGGAGGCGCCCAAGGCCACGATCGTGCACGACGTGCCGGTGCTGCCGTCCGGCGATGCCCTGATGTTGCGCGGACAGGGTTATCGCACCTCGGTCGGCCTGATCGGCAACACACTGTTCTGGATGGTGGTCGCGCTGAGTGTGCTGACGGTCTGGACCCTGTTCGGCACCTGGCGACACGTGAGGCGGCGATCGCAGATGCAGAGCGCCCTGGTGTCCGAGGCGAACTTCCGCCGCGCCATGGAGAACTCCATGCTGACCGGCATGCGAGCCATGGACATGGAAGGCCGGATCACCTATGTGAACCCGGCCTTCTGCGCGATGACGGGCTTCGGCGAATCCGAACTCATCGGACGCATGCCGCCGTTCCCGTACTGGCCGCCGGATCGTCACGACGAGATCAATCGACTGCTGCAGCAGGAGCTGCAGGGACGAAGCCCCTCAGGCGGCATCGAGGTCAAGGTGATGCGCAAGGATGGCGAGATGTTCGACGCACGCATGTACGTGTCGCCGCTGATCGATCCGAAGGGAATCCAGACGGGCTGGATGACCTCGATGACCAACATCACCGAGGCCAAGCGCATCCGCGACCAGTTGTCTGCGTCTCACGAACGCTTCACGACCGTCCTTGAAGGGCTCGATGCGGCCGTGTCGGTGCTGTCGGTGCAGCAGGGCGAACTGCTCTTCGCGAACCGGTCCTACCGGCTGTGGTTCGGCGCAGATGCGCTGGGCCACGCGCTGCTGGCCGGCGACGACATCGATGCCATGCCCGCCGAGCCCGAAGACTCGGTCGAGAGCATGGGGGGCCTGCCGACCCAGGAGCTGACAGAGATCGGCTCGGATCCGCGCGAGGTGCTGATCGAACCACTGAACAAGTGGTTCGACGTGCGAGTGAGGTACCTGCAATGGACCGACGGACGCCTGGCACAGATGCTGATCGCGACGGACGTGACCTCGCGTCGGAATGCCGAAACCCTGGCCGCCAGCCAATCCGAGAAGGCCCAGGTGACCAGCCGGCTGGTGACGATGGGCGAAATGGCGTCGTCGGTGGCTCACGAACTCAACCAGCCGCTGACCGCGATCGCGAACTACTGCAACGGCATGGTCTCTCGGGTGAAGAACGACGCGATCGAAAAGGAAGACCTGATCGCGGCACTGGAAAAGACCTCCAAGCAGGCGCAGCGGGCAGGCCAGATCATCCACCGCATCCGGGCTTTCGTGAAACGCAGCGAACCGCAGCGTCAGGAAGCTCAAGCCCAGACCATCATCGATGACGCCGTCGATCTCGCCAGCATCGAACTGCGCCGGCGCAAGGTATCGATCCAGACCTACGTCGCACAGCGTCTGCCACCGCTGCTGGTCGATCCGATCCTGATCGAGCAGGTGGTCCTGAACCTGCTCAAGAACGCGGCGGAAGCGATCGATTCGGCCGACCTTCCCGCTGCGCGGCGCAGGATCGAACTGCGCGTGGTGCCCAAGCGCAACGCCGAGGAAGGCCATGTGATCGAGTTCAGCGTGACCGACATGGGGCCGGGAATCCGTCCCGAGGTCCTGGCGCGCCTGTACGAGGCGTTTTTCTCAACCAAGGCGGAAGGATTGGGCATCGGCCTGAGCCTGTGCCGGTCCATCATCGAGTCGCACCGTGGCCGTATCCGCGCGGAGAACCTCTACAATGCCGGGTCGGTTTCGGGCTGCTGCTTTGCTTTCACGCTGCCCGTCGAGAGCAGCCGAATCGAAGCCCTTCCCTCACCCAACCCGGTCGTGACGTCATGAGCTTGATTCCGAAAAAAGGCACCGTTTACGTGGTCGATGACGACGAAGCGGTGCGTGACTCTCTACAGTGGCTGCTGGAAGGCAAGGATTACCGGGTCAAGTGCTTTGACTCGTCCGAGTCGTTCCTGTCGCGCTTCGACCCACGCGAAGTCGCCTGCCTGATCGCCGACATCCGCATGGACGGAATGAGCGGCCTCGAATTGCAGGACCGCCTGATCGAGCGCAAGAGCCCGCTTCCCATCGTGTTCATCACCGGACACGGAGACGTGCCGATGGCCGTCACGACGATGAAGAAGGGGGCGATGGATTTCATCGAGAAGCCCTTCAAGGAAGAAGAGCTCGTGGGTCTTGTCGAGCGGATGCTGGACGAAGCGCGTTCAGCGTTCTCGCAGCACCAGGAAGCGGCCAGCCGCGACGCTCTGCTCTCGCGACTCACCACCCGTGAAGGTCAGGTGGTCGAGCGCATCGTTGCCGGGCGCTTGAATAAGCAGATCGCCGACGATCTGGGCATCAGCATCAAGACGGTGGAAGCGCATCGCGCCAACATCATGGAGAAACTGAATGCGAACACCGTCGCAGATCTGCTGAAGATCGCCCTGGGCGCGCAGGGCAAGTCCTGAGACTCCGTCACTGCGGATCGGATCGGCAGTGACATCGACGAAGGCCGCCTCGCAGCGGCCTTTCGCTTTTTTGAAGACGACCAGTGTGCGGTATTTCGCGGGGCCGCTTCGGCCTCTGGCCCTGATCCCGCACTCGCGGGGTGATTTCGGCTTTGTGATTTGGCCTTCAGGCCCCAGATTCCAGTTCCGGACTTTCTGACCGCTCAGGTCCGCTCACTTGACCAACATGACCAATCCGCTGCTACGCGCCGACGCTCTGCCCGCCTTCGACGAAATTCGTCCCGAGCATGTCCAGCCCGCGATCGACACGTTGCTGGCCACGACGGACGCCGCCCTGGAACGCGCGGTCGGTCCCGACACGCCTGCAGACTACGACGCGGTGTCGTCCGTCCTCGACACCGCCGCCGAGCATCTGCGCTTTGTCTGGGGAGCCATCGGGCACCTCAATGCAGTGGCGGACACGCCTGCCCTGCGTGCGGCCTACAACGACGCGTTGCCCAAGGTCACGGAGCAGTCGAGTCGGCACGCCGCCGATGAGCGGCTCTACGCCAAGTACAAGGCCATCGCGAAGAACGCAGCCTGCGGCGGTTCTACGAGCAGCCTGACGCCCGCCCGCAAGCAGGCGCTGAGCAACGCGATGCGCGATTTCGTGTTGGCGGGTGCCGAATTGCAGGGCGAGGCCAAGCAGCGCTTCCAGCGCCTGCAGGAACTGCAGGCGGACCTGTCGCAGAAGTTCTCGGAGCACGTGCTCGACGCGACCGACGGCTACGCCTGCTACGCCAGCACCGAGGAACTCGCGGGCGTTCCCGCCGATGCCCGCGAGGCCTCGAGGGCTGCTGCCGCGGCCGAAGGCAAGGCGGGTCACAAGGTCACGTTGCACTTCCCCAGCTATTTCCCGGTCATGCAATACGGCGAGAACCGCGCGCTGCGCGAACGGCTGTACACCGCCAATGCCACTCGGGCCAGCGAGATGGGCCCGCCGGATCAGGACAACAGCGAGGTCATGCGCGAACTGATCCGGCTCCGTCAGGAGGAGGCCAGGCTGCTCGGCTACCCGAGCTACGCCGACGTATCGCTGGTGCCCAAGATGGCCGCGTCGCCGCGCCAGGTGATGGACTTCCTGCGCGATCTGGCAGGCCGCGCCCGCCCGCACGCACAGCGTGATCTGGCCGAGTTGCGCGAGTTCGCACGCACCGAGCTCGGCATAGACGACCTGCAGGCCTGGGACGTGCCCTTCGCGAGCGAGAAGCTGAAGGAAGCCCGTTATGCATTCAGCGACCAGGAGGTGAAGCAGTACTTCACCGAGCCGAAGGTGCTTGAAGGCCTGTTCCGGATCATCGAGACATTGTTCGAGGTGGCGATCCGCCCGGACAGCGCACCGGTGTGGCACCCGAGCGTGCGCTTCTTCCGCATCGAGCGGCCTGCCGAGCCGGGGTCGGATGGGCCGGCCGAGTTGGTCGGCCAGTTCTACCTCGACCCCTACGCCCGTCCCGGCAAGCGACCTGGAGCCTGGATGGACGAGGTGCGCGGCCGGTGGGCGCGTCCCGAGGGGCGGCTGCAAACGCCGGTCGCGCAACTGGTCTGCAACTTCACGCCGCCGCTGCCCGGCAAGGCCGCACTGCTCAGCCACGACGACGTGACCACGCTGTTCCACGAATTCGGCCACGGTCTGCACCACATGCTCACGCAGGTCGACGACATCGGCGTGGCCGGCATTTCGGGCGTCGAATGGGATGCGGTCGAACTGCCCAGCCAGTTCATGGAGAACTTCTGCTGGGAGTGGGATGTCGTCAAGCGGCTGACCGCGCACGCCGACACCGGTGAGCCGCTGCCGCGTGCACTGTTCGACCGCATGCTGGCGGCCAAGAATTTCCAGAGCGGCCTGCAGACCTTGCGTCAGGTGGAGTTCTCGCTGTTCGACATGCGCCTGCACGCCGAACCGGGCAGCGAGGATCGCATCGAGGCCCTGCTTGAAGAGGTGCGCGACGAGGTGTCGGTATTCAAGCCGCCCGCGTTCAACCGCTTCCAGCACAGCTTTTCGCACATCTTCGCTGGCGGATACTCCGCCGGTTACTACAGTTACAAATGGGCTGAAGTGCTTTCGGCGGACGCGTGGGCCGCTTTCGAAGAAACTTCGCAGACCGGCGGTGTGCTCAATGTCGAGACGGGTCGCCGGTACCGGCAGACCGTTCTCGAAGCCGGAGGCAGCCGTCCGGCGATGGAAAGCTTCAAGGCCTTCCGTGGTCGCGAGCCGAGCATCGATGCCCTGCTGCGTCACCAGGGCATGTCCTGAGCCCGAGCGATCGAGTCCACCGCCTGTGCATGAAATGCGTTGAGGGAGAACACCATGAAGAAGCATCCCGTCCTGAATGCCGCCAAGCTCGCTTCCGCCTGGGTGATGGCAGGCGCAGCACTGCTGCCGCTGTCTGCGCTGCCCGCAGCGGCACAGCAGTACAAGGTCGTCGGAGCCGATGGCAAGGTGACCTACACCGATCGACCGCCGCTGGCAGCCGGAGATCGAATCTCGCATTTCAAGGCAAAGAGCACGCCATTGAACCCGGATGCCGCACTCCCGGTGGAAGTGCGCGAGGCAGCCAAGCGTTACCCGGTGACGCTGTACGTGACCCCCGATTGCTCGCC
Organism: Rhizobacter sp.; assembly: GCA_017986065.1. Taxonomy (GTDB): domain Bacteria; phylum Pseudomonadota; class Gammaproteobacteria; order Burkholderiales; family Burkholderiaceae_C; genus PBB1. The sequence continues at coordinate 12,768 of JAGNWJ010000041.1, forward strand.
CTGCGATTCGGCCCGGCAGTTCCTGCGGCAGCGTGGCATACCGCACGTCGAGAAAAACGTCACCACCACGGAGGATGCTGAAGCCCTCGTGAGCCTGACCGGCGCACGCGATGCGCCGGTGCTGGCGATCGGCTCGCAGGTGCTGCGCGGCATGTCTTCCGAATCGTGGGCGTCCTACCTCGACGCTGCCGGATACCCGAAGGACTCGAAGTTGCCCTCGACCTACCAGTTCCCTGCCGCGACCCCGCTGACCGAACGGCGCGAAGTGGCGCGCGAGGAAGCCTCGGCACGTCAGCCTGCCCTGCTCGACAGCGCCAAGGAAGTTCGGCCGTACACCCCCCCGGGCAGCGGCAGCGCCGGTTTCAGGTTCTGACGGCCGACGATTCGCCGTCGGGCAGATCGCCGACACGACGGGCAGCCAGGCTGCCCGTGGCCATGGCGGCAGCCATCATCCAGAACAAGGCAGCCACTCCCAGTGCGGAGCCGGCGACACCGAACAGCAGAGGCATCAGCGCGCTGGCGCCGTTGATCGTCATCGACCGCAAGGCCAGCGCCTCGCCGTGACGCTGGCGCGGCGTCAGTCGATGCAGGGCAGTCATGATCATCGGCTGCACGCTCCCCAGTGCGATTCCCAGCAGCGCGCCGCACCCTGCCATCGCGAGTGCTGAAGTCGCCAGCGGATAGATTGCAAAAACCGCGGCAGTGGTCAGCATCGCGCCGGCAAGCACCGGTGCCTCGCGCAAGTGGTGCGCGATCCAGGGGATCAGCAAGCGCACCGAAGCGACCGCAGCGGCAAAGGTGCCGAGGATCAGGCCGATCGCCGACGCGCTGAGCCCGCGCTCGTGTCCGAGCACGGGCACCAGGAAGGCATGCAGATCCCAGCTCGACGAGAGCAGCCAGTTCACCATCAGCACCAGGCGCAGGCCGGGGCTGCGCAGAAGGTCCCAGGCGCTGCTCGCCGGCCGCGGTTCGGGTCGATCTGCCGTCGATTCGACCGGTACCCTGCGCATCCACCACAGGCTGATCATCGGGAGCGCGGACAGGGCAAGAAACGCGCTGCCGAATCCGCCCGCGTCGATCACGGTGCCTGCGATCACCGGACCGATCATGTTCGACATCGCGGGCGCCAGGCCCAGCCAGCTGAACACACGGGTGACCTCGATCCCGCTGCCACCAGCCAACCGACCGGCGGTGCGCTGGATGACGATCAGGCCGGCGTTGGCCCCTACGCCGCAGAGCATCGCGGCGCCACTCAGCATCAGGAATGCCGCCGCACTCGGCGCCGACCGCAGCGCATCGAGCGCAGGCCATCCGCTGACCGGAGCTTCCGTGGTGAGCCAGACGGCTGCCGCGGCCAGCAAACCGCCAACGGCAGTCAGAGCGACTGCGAGACGCATGGGCCGGTGGTATCCATCGCGATCGGCCATGCGCCCGGCGCGCAGCGAGGTGGCCACAGGAGCCGCTGCAAACAGGCCGAGCAGCAGGCCCACCGCCCACTCGGGATGCCCCTGGCGCAACATCAGCAGCGGTGCTGCGACCCGTACACCCGTCATGCACGAATGCAGGAACACCTGACCCAGGATCAGCGCTGGCAGCGGGCGCGAAAACGCCATCAGTCGCCGGCCGGTGTCGCGCCCAGGGCCGTGGAGTCGCTATCGGCGTCCGCGTCCGCGTCGGCACCCGGCAGCAAGGCACGCGTGCGGGGCTCGGACAAGCCCTCGACCTTCTTGAGGGTGCGCGTCATCACGTTGGTCCGCGTCTGCGCCTGATCGATCGTGTTGCTGGCCTCGTCGAGCTTCTTCTTGGTCTTGGCCAGCACCTCGCCGAACTTGCCGAATTCGGTCTTCACCGCACCCAGAACTTCCCAGACCTCCGTCGAGCGCTTCTCCAGCGCCAGCGTGCGGAAACCCATCTGCAGGCTGTTCAGCGTGGCGAGCAAGGTGGTCGGACCAGCCAGCGTGACCCGGTGTTCGCGCTGCAGCGCCTCCATCAGACCGGGGCGCCTCAGCGCCTCGGCGTAAAGACCTTCGGTGGGCACGAACAGGATCGCGAATTCGGTCGTGTGCGGCGATGCGACGTACTTCTCGCGGATCGTCTTGGCTTCAGCACGCAGACGCATCTCGATCGCCTTGCCGGCCGCCTCGGCCTCGGGCCGGTCGGCGCGTTCCTGCGCGTCGAGCAGGCGCTCGTAGTCCTCACGCGGAAACTTGGCGTCGATCGGCAGCCACAGCGGCACGCCGTCCTCACGCCGGCCCGGCAACTTGATCGCGAATTCGACCCGGGCACCGCTGCCCGGAATGGTCTCGACGTTGGTCGCGTACTGATCGGGCGTGAACACCTGCTCGAGCAGACCAGCGAGTTGCACCTCCCCGAAAACGCCGCGGGACTTCACGTTCGTCAGCACACGGTTCAGCGAGCCCACGTCCTTGGCCAGGCCCTGCATCTCGCCGAGTCCGCGATGGACCTGATCGAGCCGGTCGGCCACCTGCTTGAAACTCTCGCCGAGACGCGCTTCCAGCGTGGCGTGCAGCTTCTCGTCGACCGTGGCACGCATCTGTTCGAGCTTGAGTTCGTTGCCCTGCTGAAGCGCAGTCAGCCGCAACTCGACACTGGCCTTGACGTCGTTCAGGCGCCGCTCGCTGGCCTCGGCCATGTCGCGCAGCTGGGCTGCCAGGGCATCGGAAAAACGCTTCAGCGCCATGTCCTGAGATTCGCGCGAAGCCTGAGCCTGCGCGGTCTGCGACTGGCTGGCGGCCTGCAGAGATTGCGCCACCAGCGTCTGCATGGTCGCCAGCTGCGTGCGGAAGCTGTCGATCTGCTCGTTCTGCGTGCGGGCGACATCTCCCTGCTGGTTCAGCAGGGTCTGCTGGAATGTGCCAAGCGCGGTACCCAGCTCCAGCCTCGTGCCCTGCGCGCTGCGGCCCAGTTCGTCTCGAAGCTCGCGCTCCAGGCGCTCGGAGCCGGTCCGGACGGCGTCGGTCAGCGCGAGATGACGCGCCTGCCCTGCCGCATCGTCATTGCGCCGCCAGACCAGCCACACGAGCAGCAGCAGGGTGACGACGGCCAGTGCGAGCGTGATCCAGACCATGTTTTCCATCGATGGATTGTCTCAGGCGGGTCGTCAGTCGCGGCCTGTCGACCCCGGCTGCAGCTCTTGCCAGGCACGCCAGTGTTCGAGTTCCAGACGCAACGTGTTCACCTGCAGATCCACGGTGTCCTCGATCACCCGCCCGTAGCCTCCCGCCATCGACACCGCAACCGGAACCCGCCGATCGAGCGCGGCAGCAAACACCCGTCGATCACGCTCGGCCAGGCCGCCGGCGGTGAGCTTGAGTCGACCCAGCCGATCGCCTTCGTGGGGGTCGGCTCCCGCCAGGAAAAAGATCAATCCCGGGCTGCCGTCCTGCGATTCGCGCGCGTGGTGGCACCACATCCGATCGAGCGCCACATCGAGCGCAGCAAGATACTCGGCGTCACCACAACCATCGGGCAGTTCGACGTCGAGATCGCTGGATTCCTTGCAGAACGGGAAGTTGTTTTCCCCGTGCATCGACAACGTGTAGATCGTGTCGTCGCTTCGGCAGAGGGACGCGGTGCCGTTGCCCTGGTGCACGTCGAGGTCAATCACCGCCACAGCCAACGGACGCTGATGCAAACGCTGTTGCTCCGCCTGCATCATCCGCGCGGCCACCACCACGTCGTTGAACACACAGAAGCCGCTGCCACGGTCGGCATGCGCGTGATGGGTACCACCGGCCAGATTGACCGAGAAGCCGGTAGCCAGAGCCGCGCGTGCTGCCGCAATGCTCGCGCCTACGGAACGGCGTGATCGCTCGACCATCGCCGGGGACCACGGAAAACCGATCTCGCGCTGCTGCGCCGTGGTCAGGTGGCCGGCAGCCACCGCCTCGACATAAGCCGGTGTATGGGCCAGCGTCAGCTCACTGTCCGTGGCGGCCGGTGCTTCGGTCAGCTCGATCTCGGGCAGCTCCGCCGCGACACGCTCACGCAACAACCGGTACTTGAGCATCGGGAACCGATGCCCCTCGGGCAGCGGCAACACGAAGTGATCGGAGTGAAAGGCCTGCACCGCCCGGATTGTGCGGAACGCGCTGCCATCGCGCCGAGCCCGCCCGTTTAGGAAGACCTCCCTAGATTTGCTGCATTGCACCAAAAACGCTTGCCAAGCGCATTCGACGGCCTATACTTCAAACCATGCTGCACTGCAACAAACGTTGTGTTTCAGCTAGAACGTGTTGTAGGGCAAAGGCCTTGAGCCCCACGCCAGTATTCATTTGACCGTCATCCGTCCCTACCCTAAGGAGATCTCCATGTTGACCGCAGAACAAATCGTCGCCGCCCAGAAGTCCAACCTCGACACCCTTTTCGGCCTGACCACCAAGGCTTTCGAAGGCGTCGAGAAGCTCGTCGAGCTGAACCTGCAAGTGGCCAAGGCCGCGATGGGCGAAGCCGCTGAATCGACCCAGGCTGCCCTGTCCGCCAAGGACGCTCAGGAACTGCTCGCGCTGCAGACCTCGCTGCTGCAGCCCGCAGCCGAGAAGGCCGCTGCGTACAGCCGTCACCTGTACGACATCGCCACCGCGACCACGTCCGAAATGACGAAGGCTGCCGAGGCAACCGCCTCCGATGCACAGAAGAAGTTCATGTCTGTGGTCGACACCGCCGTCAAGAACGCCCCGGCCGGCAGCGAAAACGCTGTGGCGCTGGTCAAGTCGGCAGTTGCTGCTGCCAACAACGCCTACGAAAGCGTCCACAAGGCATCGAAGCAAGCTGTCGAAGTGGCTGAAGCCAACTTCCAGGCCATGACCAGCACCGCCGTCAAGGCAGCCGCTGCGAGCAAGCCGAAGCGCACCGCCTGAATCCATTCCAGGCACTGAAGGTCTCGGGCTTCGCGCCCGGGACGTCAGACTGCAAGGGCCCGGTCTCACGACCGGGCCCTTTCTTTTTCTGCGCTCCGGTTCTTGATCGGCGTGGGGTTCACACGCCAGCATCGGCAGACGTCCGCAGGAGCAGCGTCCGGCAGGGTCAATCTGTCGGCGCGGTCACGCTGGTCGATACTGGACGTTCCGACCACAACGAGAAGACGCGATGCAAATCCTCCTGAACACCGATCCGCACGTCAACGGCAGCCACGGCATGGCCGAACACCTGGAAACCGTCGTCAAGGACGCGATGGGGCGCTTCGCCGACCACATCACCCGCATCGAGGCGCACCTTGCCGATGCGAACAGCCACGCCAAGACCACTCCAGACGACATTCACTGCACGCTGGAAGCCCGTCTGGTCGGCATGGAACCGGTGGTCGTGAAGGACCACGCAGGCACAGCCCACCAGGCCATCCACGGCGCGGTGGTCAAGCTCAAGAGGGCAGTGACCACCGCGCTGGAAAAGCACGATTCGCGACGAGGCGCCACCCCGCCGGCAGCGATCGATCCCGACGCGACCTGACGACGCCTTGAGCCGGGCCCGCTTGTGCCGGCAAGTGGCGCAGCGATACAGCGGTGACCGGCGGGCGCCTGGCAAGCCGGATCCTCGGCGCGGTCAGGTAGACCGCGCGCCGCGCGTCAGTGCGCTGGAGCAGCGTCCGCCAGCAACTGCGCTCG
>JAGNWJ010000041.1:18491-23477 GCA_017986065.1 Rhizobacter sp.
GGAACCGCATCCGCGACCGCCTTCCAGTCGTTCTCCGTCAGCAGGTTCGCGGCCGCCGGCAGGATCTGAGATTCCTCCGACTGGATGTGGGCACGGTAATAGACCAGATAGGTCGCAGCCGCGCCCTCCAGGGTCTCGCGGCTGATCACGCCGTCGTTCAGCACGCACAACAGCAGGTCGTGCAGCGCGCTTCCCACGTTGTCGATGACCCGGTGTTCATGTGCCAGACGCTTCACCAGCGGGGCCAGCGTCGGATCACGCCTGGAGAGGATGGCAAAGGCGACGTCCTCGCGCTGATGGTGCTGGCAGTCGGAGTACTCCTTCAGATACTGGACGATGTCCGCGATCAGGTCGTAATCGGGATCACCGCCATCGTGAAACGCCGCCATCTGGGCGTCCAGATAGTCCGGCAGCCGACTGAAGCGCGCGTGCTCGTCATGCCATTTCTTGATCGGGTCCTTCATCATCTTCTCCCTGAAGTTCATGTCTGCTTGGTGTGTCGCGACCGATTCTTCGCCGCCACGGCAAGTCGTCATTGATCTGGGTCAGATGTCCCGCGGCCACACGGGATCCGCCGTCAGATCGAAGCCCGGGTAGGGCACGCCCGCGCGAATGCCGGCCGCGGATCTCGCGCCGAGGACTTTCCCTGAGGGGCCGCCAGGCACCCCGTTTCCGGGGCACACCGGTGCAACACTCCGGACGTCCCGGGCTGCGGAAGGCCCCGACAGAACCCCCGCGAACAGGAGATCAACCATGCGTTTCATCCGCATCGAGTCGCAAGCACCGGATAGCGCCGCGGCACCCTCGTGCAACGAGGGCAGCGGCCAGGTGCCGAAGCTCGACCTGCCGCTCGCGCGCCGCGAGTTCCTGAAAGGCTCGGGCATCCTGATGGGCACCATCGCCGCCACCTCGGTTCTCGCGACGCTGGCTCCTTCGCCGGTGTGGGCGCTGGAACTGTCGAACCTGAGCAAGGCCGAGGGCCAGACGCTGATGGCGATGGGCCGGGTGCTCTACCCCCACAAGAAACTGCCCGATGCGGTGTACGCGTTGCTGGCGAAGGACCTCGATGGCAAGGCCGACGCGATCGGGATGCTGCGCGACGGCATCGCTGCCCTCGACCAGGCGGCAGGCGGCCGTTTTGCCAAGGCCTCGGCCGCGAAGAAGCTGAGCGTGGTCAAGGCGATCGAAGGCACGCCCTTCTTCAACACCGTCCGCGGGCAATGCGTGACCTCGCTCTACGACAACGACATGGCCTACGCCGTCTTCGGCTACCCGGGATCGGCCTGGGAAAAAGGCGGCTACATCACGCGCGGGTTCCAGGACCTCAAGTGGCTGCCTGCGCCGCCAGCAACTGCGAGTCCGCCACCGTTCTTCGGCTGAACCGCCGCGGCAGACGACCGAAGCGCGGACAGGAACCGAGCAGACAACACCAGAAGATTCCCGGGAGACAAGATGGCGAAGTTCGACAACAACGACGACTCGGTCGTCGTCATCATCGGTTCTGGAGCCGGCGGTGGCACGCTGGCCAACGAGTTGTGCCAGAAGGGCATCAAGGTCGTCGTGCTCGAGGCCGGCGCGATGCAGTCCAGCGCCACGTTCATCAACGACGAATGGAAATCGTTCAGCCAGCTGGCCTGGCTCGACCCGCGCACAACCTCGGGCAGCTGGCGCATCGCCAAGGATTTCGCCGGGCTGCCGGCGTGGATCTGCAAGACCGTGGGCGGCACCACCACGCACTGGGCCGGAGCGTCGCTTCGGCTGCAGGAGCACGAGTTCAGGGTGCGCACGACCTACGGCGAGATCGCCGGTGCGAACCTGATGGACTGGCCGGTGACGCTGAAGGAACTCGAACCGTACTACGCACGCGCCGAGGACAAGATGGGCGTGACCCGCACCCACGGCATCCCGGGTCTGCCGGGCAACAACAACTTCAAGGTGATGCATGCCGGCGCGACCCGGCTCGGTTACAAGGAAGTGCACACCGGCAACATGGCGATCAACAGCCAGCCGCGCGACGGCCGCACGCGCTGCATGCAACTGGGCTTCTGCTTCCAGGGGTGCAAGAGCGGCGCCAAGTGGAGCACGCTGTACACCGAGCTGCCCAAGGCCGAGAAGACCGGCAACATGGATCTGCGTCCCGAGTCGCATGTCTCGCGCATCGAGCACGATGACAAGGGCAAGGTGACCGGCGTCGTCTATTTCGACAAGGACGGGCAGGAGCAACGGCAGAAGGCGCGCATCGTCTGTGTCGCCGGCAATTCGATCGAGACCCCGCGCCTGCTGCTGCTGTCGGCGTCGAACCTGTTCAAGGATGGCCTGGCCAACGGATCGGGCCAGGTCGGTCGCAACTACATGCGCCACATGACCGGCTCGGTGTACGGCATGTTCAAGCAGCCGGTGCACATGTACCGCGGCACGACGATGGCCGGCATCATTCGCGACGAGGCGCGTCACGACACCCGACGCGGCTTCGCCGGCGGCTACGAGATGGAGACGCTGGCGCTGGGCATCCCTTTCATGGCGGCCTTCCTGAACCCGGGGGGCTGGGGCAGCGAGTTCGCCGAGTACATGGACAACTACACGCGGCTGGCCGGCATGTGGCTGGTCGGCGAGGACATGCCGCGCGAGACCAACCGGGTCACGCTGAACACGGACGTGAAGGACAAATGGGGCAACCCGGTGCCCAACGTTCACTTCGACGACCACCCGAACGACATCGCGATGCGGGAGCACGCGTTCCGCCAGGGCCAGCGCGTCTACGAGGCCGCCGGAGCGATCAAGTCGTTTCGCACACCACCCTACCCTTCGACGCACAACCTGGGCACCTGCCGCATGGGCGCCTCGGCCAGCGACAGCGTGTGCAACGCGCATGGGCAGACCCACGATATCGCCAACCTGTTCATCAGCGACGGCAGCCAGTTCACCACCGGCGGAGCGGAAAATCCGACGCTGACGATCGTGACGCTCGCCATCCGCCAGGCCGACTACATCGCCGGGCAGATGGCGGCACGCAGCATCTGACCTCCAGCGCGGCACAGAGCCGCCGGCAACATCCATCGACCTTCAGGATCAAACCATGAGCTTCACCACAGAGAACCACCCCGGCGTCTGCGCCGAGCCCAGCGCGGCTTCAAGCGGGTTCGTCCTCAACCACAGCATGCTGCGCGTCAAGGACCCGGCGGTCTCGCTGGATTTCTACACCCGCATCTTCGGCATGCGCGTGCTGCGCAAGCTCGACTTCCCCGAGATGAAGTTCTCTCTGTACTTCCTGCACCGCGCTTCGGCCGAACAGGCGCCGCCCGAGGACATCGGCGAGCGCACCGCGTGGACCTTTGCCCAGCACGGCATCCTGGAGCTGACGCACAACTGGGGCACCGAAAGCGATCCGGCCTTCAAGTATCACGATGGCAACGCGCAACCGCAGGGCTTCGGCCACATCTGTTTCTCGGTGCCCGACCTCGATGCGGCCGTGAAGTGGTTCGACGACAACCAGGTCACCTACGTCAAGCGCCCCGAGCAAGGCAAGATGAAGGACGTTGCCTTCATCAAGGACCCGGACGGCTACTGGATCGAGATCGTCGAGCCCGGTCGCCTCAAGAACCTGGGCCGCTAGCTCGTCATGGCGGGCAAAGGCTCGCGCGCGGCGAAGGCGACCCCGACCACCGGGGGACCCGAAACGCAGGCCACAGCGTATCTGCGCAAGCCGGCTCACATGCGCACGCGCAAGGAGCGCGCGAATGCCGGCCGTGCGCTGCGAGCAGACTGCCCGCACGAGTCTCACGCCGGCTTCGCGCCGGCGGCCCGCCGCCCCGACCCGGTCGACCTGCTGATCGCATCGAGCGCCGGCCGCATCGAGCACCTGGTGCCGATCCGCTACGGTCGCATGCTCGCTTCGCCGTTCGCCTTCTACCGGGGAGCTGCCGCCATCATGGCGAGCGACCTGTCGACCACACCGGGCAGCGGCGTGATCGTTCAGGCCTGCGGCGACTGCCACCTGATGAATTTCGGTGCGTTCGCCACGCCCGAGCGGCGCGTCATCTTCGACATCAACGACTTCGACGAGACCCACCCCGCGCCCTGGGAATGGGACCTGAAGCGCCTGGCAGCGAGCTTCGCGATCGCGAGTCGACACAACGGGCACACACGCACCGAAAGTCGCGCTGCAGCCGCGGCCGTGGTCATCCATTACGCCGAGAAGCTGCGTGAGCTTGCCGCACAAACGACCCTGAGCGCCTGGTACGCCGACCTCGACTACGAGGCCCTGATCGAGCTGACCGAGGACGAGCAGCTCAAGCGTCGCCGCAGGAAGGTGCTGGACAAGGCCAGATCGCTCGACGCGGCAGCAGAGTTCGTCAAGCTGGCCCACGTGGACGGCGGCATGCCGCGCATCCGCGACATGCCTCCGTTGATCTTTCACCCCGAGGAGTGGCGCGAGCCCGGCTATGCCGAGGCGATACGCGAGAACCTGGTGCGCTATCGCGCGTCGCTGTCGGCCGAGCGCCGCGTGCTGCTCGACCGCTACGAGCTCGCCGACGTGGCCATCAAGGTGGTCGGCGTTGGGAGCGTCGGGACGCTCTGCGCGGTCGGGCTGCTCTTCGCCGCCGAAGACGACCCGCTGTTTCTCCAGATCAAGGAAGCCCGGGCTTCGGTGCTCGAGCCCTACGTCGAGTCACCGCGCTACGCATCGCATGGCGAGCGGGTGGTCTACGGGCAGCGCCTGATGCAGGCCGCATCGGACATCTTCCTGGGTCATGCGGTCGGCGCCCTGGGCACCCACTTCTACGTGCGGCAACTGCACGACGTGAAGGTGAAGCCACTCGTCGAGATCTTCACGCCGCAGAACATGCTGGGCTTCGCGCGCAACACCGGATGGGCGCTGGCACGCGCCCATGCACGCTCGGGCGACCCGGCGCTGATCGCGGGCTACATCGGCAAGGGCACCACGTTCGCGCAAGCCATCGCCTCGTTCGCCATGGCCTACGAGGA
>JAGNWJ010000042.1:0-16542 GCA_017986065.1 Rhizobacter sp.
ACATCCGCTCGCCCTCCGGCAGTGCAGCCAGCGCATCATTGGCAACGATCACGTTGCCGTGCACCGTTTCGGCCACGGTGTCGCCGCTGATGATCCGCAACTCGACCGGTTGCTGCAGCCCCATGGCCCGGCTGAGCCGTTGCACGCTGATCTCCAGGACCTCGGCAGCAGGCGTCCCACGCTCTGCGGAGGGCAGTCTGTCGAGGCGTGTCTGCTGCGAGCGGTGCAGCACCTGCAGGATGCCCGTTTCGGGGTGGCTGCCTGGTCCAAGGGGCCCATCGTCCACGGCGACTGCGCGCGCAGACCACCCCCCCAAGCCAGAGATCAAGAGTAGCCAGAGCATCCAACGCATGCTGCACCCCCTTCATCGAGCCGACGCGGTGGTCGGATTCGACAGGGGGCATGCAACACGCATGCCAAGTCAAGGGTTTACCCTGAATTAACTGGGCTGACCGTGCGATAGGTCGGATGGCGTGGCTCCACAGCCCGATGCGGCTGCATCGTCGCGGCAGGCTGCAAGCAGGTCAGACCATCCGGCCTCTCCCAGAGCCTCCATCGTCGCGATGTTGGTCTCGTAGATCGCCGCGGCATCGGGGAAGGCCTGCACCGCACGGTCGATGCTCTCTTCGCGAATCAGGTGCAAGGTGGGATAGGGAGACCGGTTCGTGGCGTTGGTCACGTCGTCCGGATCGGTGCCGGCAAACTGGTAGTCCGGATGGAAACTGGCGAGCTGCAGCACGCCGTCGCAGCCGATTTCGTCGAGGGCCGCTTCGGCGAGGTCGAGGAAGTCGTTGTAATCACCGAAATCCGTCAGCACCTGGGGATGGACGATCAGCGTGGTCTCGCACTGCGCCGGTTCGGTGTCCATGAGCCGCTGGGCTTCGTCGCACAGTGCCCGCAGCAGCGTTTCGACGTCGGTGGCATCGATGACCACGCAACGGATCTGATTCTTGACCCGCACCGCGCGGGCGAACGGACACAGGTTCAGCCCGATGACGGCCCGGTCGACCCAGGCCAGGGTCCGGGCCGCCGCCGTGGATGCGTCAGGGCTTGCCGCCACCGGACACGGCGCTGGCCACGGCATTGGCCAGGATCTGGTTCGGCAAATTAAGCGTGATGTCGATCGAACCCACGCGCATCAGCAGGACCGGGCCGTCGGCGTTCGCGCGGACGAGGACCTCGTTCGCGGACATCTGCACCGATTCACTGGGCACGGTCTCGGCCAGTGGCTTGCGACCGGGCTGTTCGGTGCCCATGGCCTGCGTGCCGGCGAGCACCACGCGGGACAGCAACTCGAGGCCTTCGCTGTCGAGCTCGAGGGGGAAGATCTGGCCGCTGTCCATGATCAGTTCGAACAGCACTGCCGTGCCGTCGTCGGCCAGGATGGCTTCATTGATGCCGACGCAGCGCAGGGGAGAGATGGAAGACATGGTTCGTATTGCTCAGCGCAAATTGGGAGGACGCGTATGTTGCCATGTGTGGCGCGGTGTCGGGATCGGTGGATCTCATCACCGCCGGCCCGGCTCTAGCCGCGGGGCCGGTCGAGCTGGCCGACCTGCTGGTCTGATTCCGCGGGCTCGGCCGGTTCGGGGACCCAGCGCCCGTCGATCAGGTGTTCGTTGGGACGAAACTGGGATTTGTATGACATCTTCGGGCTCGCACCGATCCAGTAGCCGAGATACAGGTGAGGCAGCTTCAGAAGCCGCGCCTGGTCGATCTGCCACATGATGTTGTAGGTGCCGTAGCTCTTGTGCGGTTCCGGTTCGTAGAAGGTGTAGACCGCCGACAGGCCGTCGTTCAGGATGTCGAGGATCGACACCATCTTGAGCGCGCCCAGCCGGTCCGGCTCGCTCCCTCTGGCTGGTTCACGGAACTCCACCAATCGCGAGTTGACCCTGCTCTGCAGCAGGAACTGCGTGTACTGGTCGATGCTGTCGTTGTCCATGCCACCACCGGTGTGGCGGCCCGACTGGTAACGCAGATACAGCTGGTAGTGCTCCTGAACGAATCCCAGGCGCAGCACGCGTGCCTCCAGGTTGGCGTGGGCCTTGAAGGCGCGGCGCTGGCTGCGTGTCGGCTCGAAGGACTTCACCGGCACACGCAAGGGGACGCAGGCGTTGCACTCCTCGCAATGCGGTCGGTACGTGAACATGCCGCTGCGCCGGAAGCCATTGGATACCAGGCCCGAATAGACGTCGGACTGGATCAAGTGACTGGGCGTCGCGACCTGCGATCGGGCCATCCGGCCTTCCAGGTAGCTGCAGGGGTAGGCGGCCGTGGAATAGAACTGCAGCGTCTCGAACGGAAGCTCTTGCGGGTGAGTCACGAACGGCCTTCGTCGGGAAATTCCCCGGATGCAGTGGGCGGCACCAGACGTGCCCAGAGGCGCTGATGATAAATCCAGCGTTCCACCGCAGGTGCCCGCAGGCGCGTCGCTATTGCGGCTTCGAACACGCTGCGCGGCACTTCGCGCCCACCCATCGAAGCGAGATGCCCGGTGCGTTGCTGGCAGTCGATCAGGTCGATTCCGTTTTCCCGGCAGAAGCACACGAGCGCCGCGAGCGCGATCTTGGACGCATCCGTGCATCGCGAGAACATCGACTCGCCATAGAACATGCGACCGATGCAGATGCCGTAGAGCCCTCCGACCAGTTTGCCGTCGACCCAGGTCTCGAAGCTGTGCACCGCACCCAGTTCATGCCAGCGCGTGTAGGCGTCCACCATCTCCGGAACGATCCAGGTGCCGTCCTGACCTTCCCGCGGGCTGGCTGCGCAGGCGGCGATCACCTGTGCGAAGGCGCTGTCGATTCGAATCTCGCAGCTCGGCGAGCGGGTGAACTTGGAGATGGTCTTGCGCAGCGACCGGGTCAGCCTGAACTCGCTCGTCCACAGCACCATGCGAGGGTCGGGCGACCACCACAGGACCGGTTGACCTTCGCCATACCAGGGAAACACGCCCTTGGAATAGGCCTCGGCCAGGCGTGCCGGGCTCAGCTCTCCACCCGCGGCCAGCAGGCCAGGGACATCGGATCCCGGCGGCATCGCAGACCGCGTGTCGGGCAGCGGTTCGTTCTCGTCGCGCAGCCAGTGGATCAAGCGCTGCCCAGTTCGGCGCCGCGCTGGAGCAGCTTCCTGGCGACGAAATCGCACCCGCGCGAGATACACGTTGGCGCCGGTCCATGTGAATCAAGACTGTCCAAGGCCGGTCATCTCCCAACCATTTCGATCGGGGCATCGTAACCGGCAGGGACAGGCGGGCGGGGCGCCCCTTCGAGGTTCAGTACACCTCGGGCACCACGATCTGCTCCGGCACCGGCTGGCGCATGTAGTCCTCATGGCGCTCGCGCGGCGGCAACACGATCGCCGGCTGCTCGGTTTCCTCGTAGGGCATCTGGCTCAGCAGGTGGTGGATGCAGTTCAGGCGCGCCTTCTTCTTGTCCACCGCCTGCACCACCCACCATGGCGCTTCCGGAATGTGCGTGCGCTCCAGCATGATTTCCTTCGCCTTGGTGTAGTCCTCCCAGCGGCGGCGCGATTCGAGATCCATCGGGCTCAGCTTCCACTGCTTCAGCGGGTCGTGGATGCGGCCCAGGAAGCGCAGGTGCTGTTCTTCGTCGGAAATCGAGAACCAGTACTTGATCAGCTGGATGCCCGAGCGCACCAGCATCCGCTCGAACTCGGGCGCTGACCTGAAGAACTCCTCGTACTGCTCGTCGGTGCAGAAGCCCATCACCCTTTCGACGCCGGCGCGGTTGTACCAGCTGCGGTCGAACAGGACGATCTCGCCGGCCGCTGGCAGATGCGAGGCGTAGCGCTGGAAGTACCACTGAGTGCGCTCGCGGTCGTTGGGCGCGGGCAGGGCTGCCACCCGACACACCCGCGGATTCAACCGTTGCGTGATGCGCTTGATCACGCCTCCCTTGCCGGCCGCATCGCGGCCCTCGAACAGGATCACGACCTTGTGTCCGCTGGCCACCACCCACTGCTGCAGCTTGACCAGCTCGCCCTGCAGCCGGAACAGTTCCCGGAAGTAGCGCCGCCGGTCCTGCAGATCCTGTTCGGTCAGTGCGGCGTGGTCGCCATGACCGGCGGCGACTGCTTCGAGCGAGCGGTCTTCCATCTCGAGTTCGAGTTCCTCGTCGTAGCTGTCCTGCAGATCGAGGTGGATGCGGCGGATGGTGTCTGGGTCGGTCGGCGTCACGAAGGCTTCCTGCAGGTCGAGGGGCGCACTGGGCAAGCACCCAGCGTATGAAGGTTTGGTGGCAGCGTCGTGACAGGTACTTCGTTCGAATGGGGCGATCGAACCCACCCGGCTGCGCCGGAGGTGAGGTTTTCCGGATGCTGCTAAAACCATGTCAGGGAGAGTCGGTTTCATGAACACCTCAACTGCTTGTTTCGCTCGCCTCTCAACCAGGCGCTCGTTGCCGCTGCCCGCGGTGTGCGCGCTCATGGCCTGCGCTGCCGCGTTGACGGTGTGCGCGGCAGAACCTGTCACGTCGCCGGCTTCCTCGGCATCCAGTCCGCCGGCCGTCGATGCCGGGCGAGCGATCTACCAGCAGCGCGGCGCCGATGGACGCGTGGTGTTCACCGACAGGCCGGCTGCCGGTCTGGCGACCGAGCGACGCTGGCGTGTCGAGCCCGCCGAGGACGAGGCGGCTGCGGCCGAGAGGCGCGAGGCTGGCCGGGCGGAGGCCGATCGCGTCAGCGAGCGCGTCCAGCGTTCCATCGACCACCAGCAGGCGCTCAGCAACCAGCTTCAGATCGAGCAGATTCGTGCCCAGCGGGCGGCCGATACCCTGGCTGCCGAGCGCCTGCGTGAAAGGGATCGTGAGTACGAGTCGCGGACCTATGTCGTGGCGCCGCATCGCTCGTGGACACGGCCCCCGGTGACGCAGCCGACGCCCCGACCGACCCATCCCAATTCGCCGATCGACGTCAAACCGGTGCGTCCGCCCGAGCCGATGGTGCGGCTCGCACCGCGGGCCTCGACGTCGGGCACGCTCGAAGCCGAGCGCTGACGCCGCGCCGGCTCACGACAGCAGCGTCTCCGCCTGCTCCGGATTCGACTCCGGTGCGGGCCGGGAGCAACGCGCCTCGATCTGCTCGGCCAGGTACAGCGCATCGCGCGCCACCCCCGAGAAACGCCCCGATCCCCAGGTGTGCAGCCACGGCAGCCCGAGGAAATACAGGCCCGGCTGCGCAGTGACGCCGCGCACATGCCCGGGCTGGCCGCGCCCGTTGAACACCGGTACATCGAGCCAGCCGAAATCGGGCTGAAAGCCGATGCACCAGATCACCGAGTTGATGCCCGACTCGCGCAGCTTCAGCCGCGTGCGCTCGGCTGGAGGCTCCCACACCGGCCGGTAGACCGACGGCGGCGGTGCCTGGATGCCCGCCTTCTCGATGTACTTGTCGATCGACGCATTGATGCCGTTGTAGATGCGGTCGGCGTGGTCGAGGTTGCTCCGCAGGTCGGGGTTGAAGTGCAGCGTGTCGCCTTCCAGACCGGTCAGCATGCCGTAAAGCTCCATGCCTTCAGAAGCGAACTGGCGCAGGTCGATGTCGCGCCCACCGTCGCGGCCGGTGACGAAGTGGTTGGTGTTGTCGCGCACGCCCTCGCGCAGCGGATGCTCGTGCACCGCCATGTCGTAGTAGCCCATGTCGGCCAGCCAGTCGACCACGTCCTTGCCGCGGTAGAACCGGGCGCAGCGCGGCGCGTCGCCAGTGGCCAGCACGACCTCGCGACCGGCGAGGTGCAGGTCCTCGGCGAGCTGGGCACCCGACTGGCCGTTGCCCACCACCAGGATCTTGCCGGGTGGCATCGCCTGCGGATTGCGGTACTGCTCGGAATGGATCTGCAGCATGCCCGGCGGCAGGCGCTCGGCCAGCCGCGGGATGATGGGCTGGTGGTAGCCGCCCGACGCGACGACCACCTGGTCGGCGCTGTACCGGCCCTGCGAGGTCTCGATGTCGAAGCCGCCGCTGGTTCCGACCTGAGCACGGCGCGTCACCCGCTGCACCGTCACGCCGCTGTGCACCGGCGCGTTGACGTGCTTCGCGAAGCCATCGAGGTACTCGATGATCTCGTCGCGCTTCATGAAGCCATGCGGGTCGTTGCCGCTGTACTCCCAGCCCGGCAGCTTGCATTGCCAGTTGGGCGTGACCAGGCAGAAGGTGTCCCAGCGCTGCGTGCGCCAGGCATGCACCGGCGAGCGCTTCTCGAGCACCAGGTGGTCGATGCCGCGCTGCTTCAGGTAGTGGCTGATCGACAGCCCGGCCTGTCCACCGCCGACGATGATGACGCTGTGGTGTTCAGCAATGGGGGGCGTGGTGTTCGCGGACATGGTGATTCCTTGCGCGCGAGCGACGTCGCGCGGTCATTCGTAGAACGCCAGCACCTCGACCTGCGCATCGGGCTGCGCGGCGAAGCGGGCGGCGGTGTGTTCGATCTGGGCGAGCTGGTCCAGCGCCTGCGAGCAGGCGAAACCGAACTTGGCGCGCACCCGCTCCGATGCGATGTGCAGGGCCTCGCGCACCTGAGTCATGAACAGCGGCAGCGGGTAGGCGGTGTCGGGCTGGAAATAGTCCTTGATCACCAGCGACGGGGAATAGCAGCGTGCCTGGCTGCCATCGGGCCAGCGCAACTGGAAGTGCATCGCGGGCATAGTGGGTTTCTCCGATCTCGTTCGTGCGGAAGTTCAGGCCGGCAGCGCGTGGGCCGGGGCGGCGGTATGCCGCGCCAGCGCGCTGCCCGCGCGATACAGCGCGACATGCCGTGCGGCGCTGGCCGGCCAGCTGTAGCGCTGGCAGACCTCGGGCGTCTGCTGCGCCAGCGCGGCGGCACGCTCGGGCGCCAGTGCGCTGCGCATCGCGAGGGCGATCGAGCGCGGATCGAGCGGATCGGCCCAGCAGCAGTCGGTGTCACGCAGGTGCTCGGTGAACGGTGCGATGGCCGACACGACCGCGGGCGTGCCGCACGCCAGTGCCTCCAGCACGACCAGCCCGAATCCCTCTCGCAGCGAAGGCATCACCATCGCGTCGGCCGCGCGGTAAAGCGCGGGCATGTCGGCGTCGGCGACCGGGCCGGTCAACACGATGGCCTGGCCGGGGCCGATGCCGAGGCCGCTGTCGGCGAGCTTGTCCTTGAAATCGGACACGCAGGCGTCGTGGTTCAGCAGGCTGGCCCCGCCGGCGATCACCCACTGCGCCTGCGGCACTTCGGCCTGCAGCGCGATGAAGGCCTCGAGCAGGCGCACGGTGTTCTTGCGTTCCTCGATGCCGCCGACCGACAGGAACACCGGCGCCTGCGCCCCGCCGCGCAGTCCGTAGCGTGCCGCGACGCGTGCATCGCTGGCATCGGCCCGCCGTGTGTAGCGCCGGCAGTCGACGCCGTTTTGCACCTGTGCCGCCTCGATGCCATGGGCCTGCGCCAGGACGTCGCACCACAGCTGGCTGACGCACAGCACCTGCTGCGCGGACTCGAAACCGCGCTGCTGCCAGGCCATCAGTTGCGGGTCGCTGAAGGTGTCGAGGTGATGGACGGTGCGAACGAAGCCGCCGATCATCCCTCGCTGCTGCAGCGTCGCCAGCGCGTTGGCACCGATCGGATCCTGCGCATGCAGCACGTCGAACGACCGGCGCTTCAGCAGCGGCTCCAGATGGCGCCGGTACGCCTCAATGCGCGAGGCGACCATCCCGACCAGGTCGTTCTGCATGCTCGGCTGTACCGGAACCAGCTGCAGTTCGCCGCGCACCGGACGGAACATCGTCTGGCCCGGCAGCGCAGGCGCCATCACGGTGACGCGGTGGCCGGCCTCGTGCAGCGCATTCGCCAGCTCCAGTGTGTGCACGACGCCGCCTCGCGGGTGCACCGAATGCGTCAGCAGCGCGATCCGCAGGGGCTCAGGCATGCGGGGCCTCCTCGGCCGGACAGGGGTGCAACGAATGCGGCAGGATCAGCGGCTGCGTCGACACGTCCCACAGCAGCGCGGTCTCGTCGCCACGGATCAACCGCACCTGCGGATCGGCCGTCACGCGGCCCACCATTGCGCTGGCGATGTCGCGGGCGCGAAAGCGCTGCAGCACCGCGTCGACCCGATCGGGCCGAACGCTGAGCACGAAGCCGTAGCTCGGGAACGCCTGCAGCCAGCGCAGCAGCGGCACACCGCCGGCGGCTGATTCCGAGGCCTCGAAATCCGGATGCGGAATCGCGTCGATGTCGATCACCGCACCGACCCGCGAGCATTCGAGCAGCATCAGCGTGGTGCCGATCGCGCCGGCCATGCTGATGTCCTTGGCGGCGTCGCACAGCCCGTCTTCGGCCAGCCCCGGCAGCACCTCGAGGTCGGCGCGCAGCCGCTCGGCCGGCGCGCGGGTCGAGGCGTTCCAGTAGGGATTCGGCTCCTCGTAGGCGCCGCGCAGGTCGATCGCCATCACCAGGCAGTCACCGGGGCGCGCATCGAAGCTGGTCAGCAACCGGGAAGCACGACCGACGATGGAAACAGCGAGCTGGCCGCGATCACTCTGGCTGTTGGTGTGGCCGCCGACGATCGGCACGCCGTAGCGCGACGACGCGGCGGCCAGGCCTTCAAGCAGCGGCCGGGCCGCTTCGCTGCCGCGGCTCCACAGCGCATCGACCACCGCAATCGGACGTCCGCCCATCGCATAGATGTCGCTGACGTTGACCATCACGCCGCAGTAGCCGGCGAACCACGGCATGCGAAGAACGAAGTCCTCGACGAAGCCCTCGATCGCGAACAGCAGAAATCCGTCGCCGTCGGGGATCGCGGCGCAATCGTCGCCGTTGGCGATCGCTTCGGGGCAGTTGTCGGCCCGATCGGGAAGTGCGCGTGCAAGTATCCCCACCACGTCGGAGATGTCGCGCTTGTGCGCCAGCCCGCGTCCGCGCAGCAGGGCGGCGGTGATCTCGTCGAGCGACAAGTCCAGCGCGGACGACGCAGCGTCTCGCTTCACGGGGCGCTCCGGCTCCGGGCGGCGCCAGCGGTGACGCTCTGCGTGGAGTAGCCCCACAGCGGGTCGTGACACGGCGGGTAGTGATCGAGGTCGGCCTGCATCAGCGCGTGTGGCCGCCCGTGCAGCGTCTCCTCCTTCAGCAGGCTCCAGTGCAGGCGCCGGAACAGCGGCACGTTCTGTCCCTGCACATGCGCCAGGAACACCCGTGCGCCGCGTGCGTGCGCACTCGACACCGCCAGGCGGATCAAGGTCGCGCCCAGCTTGCCCTGCTGCCGGAACGACGGATGCACGGCGAGGCGCGAACCCCACCACAGGCCGGGTTCGTCGCCATCGGGCTGGGTGTGGATGCGCACCGTGCCGACCACCTGATCGGGCTGACCGCAGACCTGCGACACCGCGACCAGCGGCTGCGCATGCGCGTCGATCGCATCGGTGTCGTCGCCTGCGAAGACGCCCTGCTCGATGCAGAACACAGCGCGGCGCAGCTTGCGCGCCTCGTCACGCTCCCAGGCGCCATCGGCCCACTTGACGCGGTAGTCGCAGGGCACGAAGGTGGGTGTGTCGTCGCAGATCCGGTCCAGGGTCAGCATGGTGCTTCGCTCCGTTGAAGAAGGTTGGGGCGGCGCTTCAGGTCGCCGCAGCTTCGTACACCGACAGTGACGAGCAGGCGCCGCACTTGCCGCAGCCGGCCTTGATGTCGCCCGAGCGCAGGCCGGCGGCCGACACCATCGCGCCAAGCCGTTCGAGCAGTGACTGCATGAACTCCGAGCTCGGGGCAGGGTGGTCTTCGAGCGGCGTGCCGCTGATCGGAACGAAGGGCACGACGAAGGGGTAGACGCCGAGCGCCAGCAGCTTCTCGGAGATCGACAGGATGGCTTCAGGCGTGTCGCCCAGTCCGGCCAGGATGTAGGTGCTGACCTGGCCGCGGCCGAACACTTTCACCGATGCCTCGAAGGCCTGCAGGTAGCGCTCGATCGGCACGCCGGCCTTGCCCGGCATCACGCGCTCGCGCACCGCGGGCGTCACGGCTTCGAGGTGCATGCCCAGCGTGTCGACGCCCGCGGTCCACATCCGCTGGAACCAGCGGTCGTCGTCGGGCGGCTCGCACTGCGCCTGCAAAGGCAGGTCGACGACCGCCTTGATCGCGCGTGCGCTGTCGCACAGCACCGCGGCGCCGCGATCGGTCGCGTTCGGTGTGCCGGTGGTCATCACCATGTGCTTGACGCCATCGAGCCGCACCGCCGCGGCAGCCACTTCGGCGAGTTGCGCCGGCGTCTTGTGTGCGATCGTCCTGCCTGCGGCCAGCGACTGGCCGATTGCGCAGAACTGGCAGGTCTTCCTGCGGCTCTCGTAGCGGATGCAGTTCTGCAGCACCGTGGTCGCCAGCACGTCCGATCCGTGCAGCGTCGCGATGTGCGAATACGGAATGCCGTCGGCGGTCTTCAATTCATAGAAGCGCGGCGACTTCGGGAACTCGATGCGGGCGATCGGGATGGTGCCGCGCATCAGCGCGCTGCGGCCCTGCTCATCGGGCGCCTGCGCGATGAACGGCGAGGCCCAAGCGCTCGAGGTGTGCACCGGCACCATGATCGTGTGGCCGTCGACCGTCACCGCCTTGTGGTCGGACGGCCCGGCGCCGCCCTTGCGGCTGGCCACGCCGCCGTTCGCGGCCGTGGGGTCGGCCAGGCGCAGGCCGAACGATTGCAACTCGGTCATCAGCTGCCGGCTGGCGGCCGAAAGCGTGCTGCCGGAGGTTTCCAATGACGGAGTCAGGCTCATGGCGCACCTTTGCGTGGGGAAGTGAGGTCGGCGTCTGCAGCCCACAGCGAGGGCTGGTCGTCGCTGCCCGCGCTGGCGATGGGCGAGGATGTCGCGCTGGGGGTCATCGGCCGCATCGCCGCCATCGGCTGGTCGTTGATCAGCAGGCTCAGCAACTCGGGCCGCGCGTAGTGGCCGACCGAATCCATCATTCGCTTGCGCTTGGCGATCAGACTCATGTCGAGGTCGGCATAGACGATGCCTTCGCCCTCGGTCAGCGGCGTGCACAGGTCCTTGCCCTCGGGCGAGACGATGGCCGTGTGGCAGCCGCCGCGCAGCGCCTTCTGCAGGCCGGTGTCGGGCGTGATCGAGGCGATCTGCGCGTCGGTGAGCCAGCCGGTGGCGTTGACGACGAAGCAGCCTGACTCCAGCGCGTGGTGGCGGATCGTCACCGCCATCTGGTCAGCGAAGATCTGCCCGACCATCGAGCCGGGGAACTGCGCGCAGTGGATCTCCTCGTGCTGCGTCATCAGCGCGTAGCGGGCCAGCGGGTTGTAGTGCTCCCAGCAGGCCAGCGCACCGATGCGGCCGACCGCGCTGTCCACCACCTTCAGGCCGGCGCCATCGCCCTGGCCCCAGACCATGCGCTCGTGGTAGGTCGGGGTGATCTTGCGGCGTTTCAGGATCAGCGTGCCATCGGCGTCGAACACCAGCTGCGTGTTGTAGAGGCTGCCGTGGTCGCGCTCGTTGACGCCGAGCACAACGACGATGCCGCGCGCCCGTGCGCGTTCGGCGACCGCCTGCGTGACCGGGCCGGGCACCACCACCGCGTGTTCCATCAGGCGCAGGTGCGGCGCGCCCTGCAGCGCCGGCGGCAGCACGAACGAGAAGTAGGGGTAGCAGGGAACGAAGGTCTCGGGAAACACCACGAGCTGCGCGCCATGGTCGGCCGCCTCGTCGACGGCATCCAGCACACGCTCGAGCGTGCCGGCAGGCCGCTCGAGGTCGGGTGCGATCTGGACGGCCGCCGCGCGGACGACCCGGGGCGCTGGGCTCATCGCGTTCACCCTTGTTGCGTCACAGCGTCCAGGTGTCGAGGATGAACGCATTGGCCTTGCGGTGCAGCAAGATGATGTCGAGCACGTCGAGCGGGTTGATCGGGCGGATGCCTTCGATCAGCGCGCCTTCGCCATGTCCGTACAGCGCCTGCAGCGCGAAGCGGCAGGCGTAGACCTTGCCGCCTTCAGCCATGAACTTGGCGAGCGTGTTGTTGAAGTTCTGATGCCCGGGGAACGCCTCGTCGCCCAGCTTCGGAAAGCCGCGCTGCACGCCGAGCGTGACGCCCGGGCCGTAGAGCAGGATCGAGGTCTCGAAGCCCTTGCGCTGCAGGCGGGTGGCCTGCAGCATGTTGACGAAGCCGATCGAACCCTCGAACGCGACCGTGTGGAAGGTGACCAGCGCCTTCTCGCCCGGCTCGGCCTTGACGTCTTCGAAGACTTTCTCTTCGTAGTCGACGAAGTAATCGCCCTTGACGTTGGCGGGACGGGTGACTTTAGGCATGACGTTTCTCCACGGGTTGGATGCAGCGCAAACATTGCGTGCGCTGGTCCATTTGCATCGTCTGTGCCACCAGCGAGGCGATCGGATGCGATCAATCGGCGATCAACACACGGCGGTGCGCGTCGCGGGTTGAATCGCTGCATCCGAGTGGCGGTGACGCGGGTCGATCACCCCGGTCTTCGCCGCCCCAAGCGCACAACTGCAGGGCCCGTCGACCCGATCAATGCCTCCGATCAAGGGTCGGTCATGCACCTCAGACGGGCGTGAACCGAGTCCTGTCGGCCTCCGGGATGGCACGAACGATGCGATCAATAGCGGACCGTCAATGCAATCAATGTTCGCAATCGATCCGCCCACCTTCACCCATGAACAAGCCCACCAGCCACTGGCTGCGACGCCTGCACGTCAGCGATCAGCCGGCCTACCTGCAGATCGCCGACCTGATCGCCGAGGACTTGCGCACCGGTCGCCTCGTGGCGCGCGATCGCCTGCCCACGCTGCGCGAACTCGCCGGCGACCTCGGCCTGAACTACACGACGGTGGCGCGTGGCTACGCCGAAGCGCGCAAGCGCGGCCTGATCACCTCGCGACCCGGCATGGGCACGACGGTGCGCGGCTCGACGCCGACCCTGCCGTTGCGCGGCGGCAGCGCGGCCGAGATGACGATGAACCTGCCGCCCGAGCCGCAGGACCCGGCGTTGCTGGCACGCCTGCGCGAAGGGGCCGCCGAGGTGATGGCGCGCGCCGACCTGAACGCGCTGCTGCGCTACCAGGACTTCGGCGGCGGCCCCGAAGACAAGGAAGCCGCGGTGCAATGGTTGCGGCCGCACCTGCCCGGTTGCCACGCGGCCCGCGTGCTGGTCGCCCCCGGCATCCACAGCGTGCTGGCGGCGCTGGTGTCGCAACTGGCACGGCCGGGCGAGCTGATCTGCGTCGAGTCGCTGACCTACCCGGGGCTGAAAGCAATCGCGACGCAGCTCGGCGTCGTGCTGCACGCGTTGCCGCTGGATGATGACGGCCCGAGCGCCGCCGCGTTCGAGCAAGCCTGCAAGACCCTGAAGCCGAAGGCTCTGTACTGCAACCCGACGATGCTGAACCCGACCACACTGACGGTGAGCCGATCGCGCCGCGAGGCGCTGGCCGACATCGCCTTGCGC
This sequence comes from Rhizobacter sp., assembly GCA_017986065.1. Lineage (GTDB taxonomy): Bacteria > Pseudomonadota > Gammaproteobacteria > Burkholderiales > Burkholderiaceae_C > PBB1. Next base: position 13,449 of record JAGNWJ010000042.1, read on the forward strand.
TTCAGCATCCCGATCATCGAGGACGATGCCTACGGCATGCTGCCGCGCGTCCCGGTCCGCCCGCTGGCGCTGCTGGCGCCCGATCTGACCTACTACATCAGCGGGTTGAGCAAATGCCTGGGCGCTGGGCTGCGTACGGCGTACGTCTGTTCACCGAACGAGCGGCAGTCCCAGCGGCTGGCCGGCGCGCTGCGGGCCACCACGGTGATGGCCTCGCCGGTCACCAACGCGGTGGCCACGCGCTGGATCGCCGATGGCACCGCCGATGCGGTGCTCCAGTTCATTCGAGCCGAGTCGACCGCCCGCCAGGCGCTGGCCGCACGCCACCTGGCGCACCACGACATCCAGAGCCAGCCGGAGGCGTTCCACCTGTGGCTGCCGGTCGCGTCGTCCTGGGGAGTGGTCGAGTTCGCGTCGTACCTGCGCGGGCAGGGCGTGGCGGTGGTGGCCAGTGCGGCGTTCTCGACTGATGGCGATCCACCGGATGCGGTGCGCATCTGCCTGGGAGGCACTCTCACGCGTGACGAATGCGACACCGCGCTGCACCTGATCGCCGACACGCTGGATCACCCGCAGCATCCGCATGCGACGGTGATGTGAGGACTGGGCTGCGTCGTGAGCAGTCCCTTTCAAGCTCACCATCTCAACCGAGGTCGGTGCTTGAGCGCTGCGACGGTCCGCTGCGTTGCGCTCATGTCCCCCGGACCCTCGGCAGCAATGCGCGCCATCTCGCACGCGGACTTGAACGACAGTCCGCAGCGAAAAGCTCAGCCGATCGCGACCGGAATCTTCCCGATCTTCGCCTGCCACTCCTTCGGCCCGGTCTCGTGCACCGAGGTGCCGTTCGAATCGACCGCCACCGTCACCGGCATGTCCGTGATGTCGAATTCGTAGATTGCTTCCATGCCAAGGTCGGCGAAGCCGACGACCCGGGCATGCTTGATCGCCTTGCTGACGAGGTAGGCCGCACCGCCGACCGCCATCAGATAGGCACTCTTGTGCTTCTTGATCGCGGCGATGCCGGCAGGGCCTCGCTCGGCCTTGCCGATCATGCCGATCAGACCCGTCTGGGCGAGCATCATCTCGGTGAACTTGTCCATGCGCGTGGCGGTGGTGGGCCCAGCCGGTCCGACCACCTCGTCGCGCACCGGATCGACCGGACCGACGTAGTAGATGACGCGGTCGGTGAAGTCGACCGGCAGCTTCTCTCCCTTGGCCAGCATGTCCTGGATGCGCTTGTGAGCTGCATCCCGGCCTGTCAGCATCTTGCCGGACAGAAGCAGCGTGTCGCCCGGCTTCCAGCTCGCCACCTCCGCCCTGGTCAGGGTGTTGAGATCGACCTTCCTGCTCTTGTTGTAGTCGGGCTGCCAGTGCACGTCGGGCCACAGGTCGAGGCTCGGCGGATCGATGTAGGCGGGCCCTGAACCGTCGAGCACGAAGTGCGCGTGGCGCGTGGCCGCGCAGTTGGGGATCATCGCGACCGGCTTGCTCGCAGCGTGCGTCGGGTACATCGCGATCTTGACGTCGAGCACCGTGGTCAGGCCGCCCAGCCCCTGCGCGCCGATGCCCAGCGCATTGATCTGGTCGCACAGCTGGATGCGCAGTTCTTCGGTCTTGTTCTGCGGACCGCGGGCCTTCAGCTCGTACATGTCGATCGGATCCATCAGGATCTCCTTCGCCATCAGCATGGCCTTCTCGGCGGTGCCGCCGATGCCGATGCCCAGCATGCCGGGCGGGCACCAGCCGGCACCCATCGTGGGAACGGTCTTCATGACCCAGTCGACCAGGCTGTCGCTCGGGTTGAGCATCACGAACTTGCTCTTGTTTTCGCTGCCGCCGCCTTTGGCTGCGACCTGCACATCGACGGTGTTGCCCGGCACGAGCTTCATGTGGACGACGGCGGGCGTGTTGTCCTTCGTGTTCTTGCGCTCGAACTGTGGGTCCGCCACGATGCTGGCCCGCAGCGTGTTGTCGGGATTCATGTAACCGCGTCGAACGCCTTCGTTGACGGCGTCCTCGATGCTGCCTGTGAATCCTTCGAAGCGCACGTCCATGCCGATCTTCAGGAACACATTGACGATGCCTGTGTCCTGACAGATCGGCCGGCGGCCTTCGGCGCACATCTTCGAATTGGTCAGGATCTGCGCGATTGCGTCCTTCGCTGCCGGGCTCTGCTCGCTCTCATAGGCGCGCGCAAGGTGGGCGATGTAGTCGGCCGGGTGGTAGTAGCTGATGTACTGCAGCGCGGCGGCGATCGATTCGACGAGGTCGGCTTGGCGAAGGGTAGTCATGATCTGGGTTGCTCGAGCGAGAGAGATGGATCGGTGCGCGGGGCGGCGCCGGGCCGGCCCCGTCGGCCTGTGGACTCAGTGGTTCTTTGGCGGTGCCGCATGCGCCATCAGGCGGTCGGTCGCGGCGATGGCGATGGCCGACAGCAGGAAGGTGATGTGAATCAGCGTCTGCCACATCAGCACCTTCTCGGAATAGTTGCCGGCGCTGATGAATGTCTTCAGAAGGTGGATCGAGCTGATGCCGATGATCGCGGTGGCGAGCTTCACCTTCAGCACCGACGCATTGACGTGGCTGAGCCATTCGGGCTGATCCGGGTGATCTTCCAGCCCCATGCGCGAGACGAAGGTCTCGTAGCCCCCGACGATGACCATGATCAGCAGGTTGGAGATCATCACCACGTCGATCAGTGCAAGCACGACCAGCATGATCACCGTCTCGTTGAGCTTCGGGGCCTCGTAGCCGATCACCATGCCGGCCGCGTCCTTGATCGGCGGCAACTGGTAGCCGATGCTCTGGACCAGGGCGGAGAGTGCCTTTTCGCTGCCGAACACCGCCTCGATCAGATGCAGCAGTTCGACCCAGAAATGGAAAACATAGACGCCCTGTGCCAAGATCAAACCAAGGTACAGCGGCAACTGCAGCCAGCGGCTGGCAAAAATCAGCGCGGGTAGCGGGCGCAGCTTCAGGGATGGGGACTGCGGAGTCGGAAGGCTCATGGCGGGTGTGGGGCTCTGCGGTCAGTGATCTCGGCGCTTCCGGTGTCGGATTGACCCGGTCGGCGGCCGATTCGCGCCAGATTGTA
>JAGNWJ010000042.1:16642-23305 GCA_017986065.1 Rhizobacter sp.
CGCAGCTTCAGGGATGGGGACTGCGGAGTCGGAAGGCTCATGGCGGGTGTGGGGCTCTGCGGTCAGTGATCTCGGCGCTTCCGGTGTCGGATTGACCCGGTCGGCGGCCGATTCGCGCCAGATTGTAGGCTTCGGGTCTTGACCGGCTTGCCCGTTTCGGTGTCAGAGTAAGGGGTTCGTAAGAGGGCGTCGCTATGGTCATGGCCCATTGATTGCAGCCGCAAGGGCTGATGTGTAGCAGTCGATCGGGAACTGCTCCAGAACAGATCAAAACAGGAGACAACGATGAGTGATTCCACTTCCGTGAAGCAGTACCTTCCCCCTGCCGACCTGGCGCGCGACGCCCATGTTTCCGGCATGGCCAGCTACCAGGCCCTGTGTGCCGAAGCCGAGGCCGACTATGCCGGTTACTGGGCGCGCCTCGCTCGCGAGATGGTGGCGTGGAAGACGCCGTTCACCCGCACGCTTGACGAAAGCAACGCGCCGTTCTTCAAGTGGTTCGAGGACGGCACGCTGAACGCCTCTTACAACTGCCTCGACCGGCAGGTCGAGGCCGGGCTCGGCGACAAGGTGGCGATCATCTTCGAGGCCGATGGCGGTCAGGTCACCAAGGTCACCTACAGCGAACTGCTGTCCCGCACCTGCCAGTTGGCCAATGCGCTGAAGGCCCGTGGCATCAAGAAGGGCGATCGCGTCGTCATCTACATGTCGATGAGCGTCGAGGGTGTGGTCGCCATGCAGGCCTGTGCGCGCATCGGTGCGACGCACTCGGTGGTGTTCGGCGGGTTCTCGGCCCAGAGCCTGCAGGACCGCATCAAGGACACCGGCGCCGCGCTGGTGATCACGGCCGACGAGCAATTGCGCGGGGGCAAGGCGCTTCCGTTGAAGGCAATCGTGGACGACGCACTGGCCACCGGGCAGTGCGACAGCGTGAAGGACGTGATCGTCTATCGCCGCACGGGCGGCCAGATCGCATGGAACCCGAGAGACCTCTGGCTCCACGAGGTGATGGAGGCGCAGCCGGCAATCTGTGAACCAGAGTGGGTCGGTGCGGAACACCCGCTGTTCCTTCTTTACACGTCGGGTTCGACCGGCAAGCCCAAGGGCGTGCAGCATTCGACCGGCGGATACCTGCTGCACGCGATGCTGACGACGAAGTGGACCTTCGACCTGAAGTCGAACGATGTCTTCTGGTGCACAGCCGACATCGGCTGGGTCACCGGGCACACCTACATCGCCTACGGACCGCTTGCACTCGGGGCGACCGAGATCGTGTTCGAGGGCGTGCCCACGTATCCCGACGCCGGACGCTTCTGGAAAATGATCCAGGATCACAAGGTCAGCATCTTCTACACGGCGCCGACCGCAATCCGCTCGCTGATCAAGGCCGCCGAATCGAACGAGGCGGTCCACCCGCGCAAGTACGACCTGAGCAGCCTGCGCATCCTGGGCTCTGTCGGCGAGCCGATCAACCCCGCTGCCTGGGAGTGGTACCACGAGCACATCGGCGGCAGCCGCTGCCCGATCGTCGACACGTTCTGGCAGACAGAGACCGGCGGTCACATGATCACGCCGCTGCCCGGTGCCACCCCGCTGGTGCCCGGGTCGTGCTCGCTGCCGTTCCCGGGGATCATGGCTGCCATCGTCGATGAAACAGGCAAGGACGTTCCAAACGGGCAGGGCGGAATTCTGGTCGTGAAGAAGCCTTGGCCCAGCATGATCCGCACGATCTATGGCGACCCCGATCGCTTCAAGAAGAGCTACTACCCGGAGGATTTCCAGGGCAGGTATTACCTCGCTGGCGACGGTGCGATCCGTGATGCGGTGACGGGCTATTTCACGATCACCGGTCGCATCGATGACGTGTTGAATGTGTCGGGCCACCGCATGGGCACGATGGAAATCGAATCCGCGCTGGTGAGTTGCACCGAACTGGTCGCTGAAGCCGCCGTGGTCGGTCGTCCTGACGACACCACCGGCGAGGCGATCTGCGCCTTCGTCGTGCTCAAGCGACCACGCCCGACCGGCGACGAAGCCAAGGCGATCGCCAAGCAGCTGCGAGACTGGGTCGGCAAGGAGATCGGGCCGATTGCCAAACCCAAGGACATCCGCTTCGGCGATAACCTGCCGAAGACACGGTCCGGCAAGATCATGCGCCGCCTGTTGCGTTCGGTCGCCAAGGGTGAGGCCGTGACGCAGGACACCAGCACGCTGGAAAACCCCGCGATCCTCGATCAGTTGGGGCAGGCTTACTGAGTTGCCGCGCTGTGCGGTGGCCTGGTCGGCTTGCCGCTTTCCTAGAGAAAAAGCACCGCGAGCGGTGCTTTTTCCATTCCAGCCGGTGCTGATAACCCGACGGCCCTGATGCGCTGGCCTATTTCAGCGACAGGATCCATTGCACCAGCACCTTGGCCTCGGCCTCGGTCACCTGCGGGTTGGCGGGCATCGGGATCGCTCCCCACACGCCACCACCACCCTTGACCACCTTGCTGGACAGTGTCGCCAGCGCTTCCTTGCTGTCGGCGTACTTTGCCGCCACGTCCTTATAGGCAGGCCCGATGCGCTTGGCATCTACCGCGTGGCATGCAAGGCAGTTCTTCTTCTGAGCCAGATCGGCGTTCGCGAAAGCGGGTGCGGATGTCGCGGTCAAGAGCACAAACGTCAGGGCAACTGGTTTCATCGCAGGCTTTCAGGGTGGAGTGCGTGCCGCCATAACCAGGCCCGCACTGGGCTACATTGCATGGAAGAAATTGTAGGTGGCGTGGTGTTGTGGAGTTGCCCGACACCTTTGATCCGAGATCAAGGAGATCCCATGTATCTGGTCGTGTTGGGCGTGGCGCTGCTGATCATGAAGCTGGCAGAGATCGGTCCGATTGGCGAGTGGTCTTACTGGGCCGTTCTGTGGCCGTTTGCCGGTGCGGTTGCTTGGTGGACATTTGCGGACAAGTCCGGCTGGACCAAGCGCCGCGAGATGGACAAGATGGAAGAGCGCAAGAAGCTGCGTCGCCAGACGAATCTCGAGGCGCTGGGCATGGATGAAAAGGGACGTCGTCAGAGGCGCTGAACGGTCCCTGGCACTTCACTCGAACTTGTCCAGTACCGCGCCGGAACTCGCACTCGAAGCGTTCCTGGCGAACTTGGCGAGGACGCCTCTGGTGTAGCGTGGTGCGGGTGCCTTCCAGTCCGCGCGCCGTCTGGCGATCTCTGCATCGCTGACGTGCAGGTTCAGGCTCAGCGTGTGGGCGTCGATCGTGATCGAATCGCCTTCCTGCACCAGGGCGATCAGGCCCCCTGCATAAGCTTCCGGTGCAACATGGCCCACCACCATGCCCCAGGTACCACCGGAGAATCGTCCATCCGTGATCAGCCCGACGGATTCCCCAAGGCCTTGCCCAATCAACGCCCCGGTGGGTGCCAGCATCTCTGGCATGCCGGGCGCACCCTTCGGGCCCAGGTAGCGCAGCACCATCACGTCGCCCGCCACGATCTTCTTGCCCATGATCGCGGCCAGCGCCGACTGTTCGTCATCGAACACCCGCGCGGGGCCAGTGATCACCGGGTTCTTCAGGCCGGTGATCTTGGCGACGCAGCCTTCTGGTGACAGGTTGCCTTTGAGGATGGCCAGGTGGCCTTCGGCGTACATCGGATTTCCGATCTGTCGGATCACGTCCTGATCCGCGCGAGGCCTATCGGGCAGGGCGGCCAGGTTCTCGGCCACGGTCTTGCCGGTGATCGTCATGCAGTCGCCGTGCAGCAAGCCGGCTGCGAGCAGCGTCTTCATGACTTGAGGTATGCCGCCGGCGCGGTGCAGGTCGATCGCAAGGTATCGCCCGCTGGGCTTCAGATCGCACAGCACCGGAACCTTGCGGCGCACCCGCTCGAAGTCGTCGATCGTCCACTCGACTTCCGCGGCATGTGCGATCGCCAGGTAGTGCAGCACGGCGTTGGTCGAACCACCCGTCGCCATGATCACCGCGACCGCGTTCTCGATCGATTTGCGTGTGACGATGTCGCGCGGTTTCAGGTCGTTCTTCACCGCCTCGACCAGCACCCGCGCTGCCTCTGCTGTGGTCGCCACGATTTCGCCCTCGACGTTGGCCATCGTCGATGAGAACGGCAGGCTCATCCCGAGCGCCTCGAAGGATGAACTCATGGTGTTTGCGGTGTACATGCCACCGCAGGAGCCGCTGCCAGGGATCGCGTGCCGCTCGATCTGGCAGAAATCTTCCTGATTCATGTTGCCGGCGCTGAATTGACCCACGGCTTCGAAGACGCTGACGATGTTCAGGTCCTGTCCCTTGTAGCGGCCGGGCAGGATGGTGCCGCCGTAGACATAGATGGCTGGCACGTTGGCGCGCAGCATGCCCATCATGCCGCCGGGCATGTTCTTGTCGCATCCGCCAACCACCAGCACGCCGTCCATCCATTGACCGCCGACACAGGTCTCGATGCAGTCGGCTATGACTTCGCGCGAAACCAGGCTGTACTTCATGCCTTCGGTGCCCATGGCCATGCCGTCGGAGATGGTCGGTGTGCCGAAGATCTGCGCGTTGCCACCTGCGGCTTCGATGCCGGCCACCGCGGCGTCAGCCAGCTTCTGCAGGCCGGAGTTGCACGGCGTGATGGTGGAGTGTCCGTTGGCGACGCCGATCATCGGCTTCTTGAAATCGCCTTCCTCGTAGCCGAGGGCGTAGTACATCGAACGGTTCGGCGCGCGCGCGACGCCTTCGGTGATGTTTCTGGAACGGCGGTTGATGCTCATCGATGTCTCGCTCGATCGGATTCTTGGTGGATGGATACGGTCCGGACATTGATCGGTCATGGCTCATCCGGAGCTTGTTTTCGATGATAGCCCGCGGCTTATCATGCCCCGCTGTTCTGTCCGGAAGCCATCGACGACATGCTTGTGCACCCACAGTTCGACCCGATCGCGGTGCAAGTCGGCCCGATTGCCATCCACTGGTACGGACTCACCTATCTGGTCGCCTTCGGCCTGTTCCTGTGGCTCGCCACGCTGCGTACCCGGCAAGCTTCATTCGCTCGCGTCGGATGGACGCGGCGCGACGTCGAGGACTTGCTTTTCTACGGCGTGCTGGGGGTCGTGATCGGTGGCCGGCTGGGCTACGTCGTCTTCTACAAGCCGGACTACTACGCCGCGAATCCGCTGGAAGTCTTCTCGGTGTGGAAGGGTGGAATGGCCTTCCATGGCGGTTTGCTCGGGGTGCTGGTCTCGATGTGGATTTTTGCGAAATCGAGGGGCAGGCACTTTCTCGAGGTCACTGACCTGATCGCGCCGTGCGTGCCGACCGGATTGGCCTCCGGACGACTGGGCAACTTCATCAACGGTGAACTCTGGGGCAGGGGTGCAGACCCTCAACTTCCCTGGGCTATGGTGTTTCCGCAGTCGGGAGTGAATCTGCCGAGGCATCCTTCTCAGATCTATCAATTCATGCTGGAGGGGTTGCTGCTGTTCGTTCTGCTATGGCTTTATTCGAGGAGGCCTCGCAACCTGGGTGTCGTGTCCGGGGCGTTCTTGATGGGGTATGGCACGTTCCGCTTCGTGGCGGAGTACTTCCGTGAGCCAGACAGTTTCCTGGGCCTGTTGGCCCTAGGCATGAGCATGGGCCAGTGGCTGTGCGTGCCGATGGTAGCTGCCGGTGCCCTCTTGACCTGGCTGGGACGGCAGCGGCAATTCGTTGCGCCTGGTCGACCGCCGGTAAGCACATGACTTCAAGCCTGTCCATCCAATCTAGCAACGAGCAACGAGCATGAGGCTGGTTTTTCTGGATACCGAGACGACGGGCCTGAGTCCGCAATCGGGTGATCGGATCATCGAGATCGGCTGTGTCGAATTCATCGATCGACGCCACACCGGGCGCAACCTCCATCTGTATCTGAATCCGCAGCGGGCCAGTCACCCCGATGCACTCCGAATACACGGACTGACTGACGAGTTCCTGAGCGACAAGCCGCTGTTCGCTGCCGTGGCTGATCAATTGCTGGAGTTCGTCGATGGCGCCGAGGTCGTCATTCACAACGCAGGCTTCGACGTCAGCTTTCTCGACCACGAACTTGCAAGGCTGGACCTTCCAAAGTTCGCCAGTCACGTGGACAAGATCACCGACAGTTTGACGATGGCGAGAGAGCTGTTTCCAGGAAAGGCGAATTCGCTGGATGCGCTGTGCAAGCGACTGGAAGTCGACAACAGCAACCGGTCGTTGCACGGAGCTCTGCTTGACGCAGGTCTACTTGCCGAGGTCTATGTGCGCATGACGCGGGGCCAGAAGTTGCTCGTCGTCGAAGCGGAAGAGTCGCCAGTCGTGGAGGCGGTTATCGAGGCGACCGACTTGCGTCTTTTCTCGTTGCCCATCCTTCTCGCTCACGATCAGGAATGTGTCGATCACCAGGCCATGATCGATCAGTTGCAGAAGACATCCAAGACTGGCGCGTTCTGGGCGCAGAGTGTGGAATAATCTTGGGCTGCGCTTCTGACGCTCAGGCCCGCTCGCAGTTGCAACGGCTCAGGAGTCAGGATCGAAACAGCGCTACCGGGCGGTTAACTCAGCGGTAGAGTGCCACCTTCACACGGTGGAAGTCGCAGGTTCGAACCCTGCACCGCCCACCAAGTTGTTTACAGACATTGAATGTCTGTGCTACAGTCGA
>JAGNWJ010000115.1 GCA_017986065.1 Rhizobacter sp.
CGCTGCATCACGCTCTTCTGCTTGGTGTAGAAGCGCACGCCTTCCTCGCCATAGGCGTGCATGTCGCCGAACAGGCTCTTCTTCCAGCCACCGAAGCCATGCCATGCCATCGGCACCGGGATCGGCACGTTGATGCCGACCATGCCGACCTGGATGCGCCTCGCGAACTCGCGCGCGACATTGCCGTCGCTGGTGAAGCAGGCGACACCGTTGCCGAACTCGTGCTCATTGACCAATTGCACGGCCGCGGCGAAATCGGGAACGCGCACCACCGCGAGCACCGGACCGAAGATCTCTTCCTTGTAGATGCGCATCCCGGGCGTCACGTGGTCGAACAGCGTGCCGCCGGTGAAGAAGCCGTTCTCATGGCCCGGCACCTTGTAGCCGCGCCCGTCGACGACCAGCGTGGCGCCTTCGGCCACGCCGGTGGCGATGTAACCCTCGATGCGCTCCAGCGCCTGGCGCGTGACGATCGGGCCCATCTCGGCGTCGAGATCCATGCCATTGCGTATCTTCAACGTCCTGGCGCGCGCAGCCAGCGCCGGCACCAGCCGGTCAGCCACGTCACCCACCGCCACCGCGACGCTGATCGCCATGCAGCGTTCGCCGGCCGATCCGTAGCCGGCGCCGATCAGCGCGTCGACCGTCTGCTCGAGATCGGCATCGGGCATCACGACCATGTGGTTCTTCGCACCACCCAGCGCCTGCACGCGCTTGCCGTGGTGGGCGCCGGTCTCGTAGATGTACTGCGCGATCGGCGTCGACCCGACAAAGCTGAGGGCCTTGACGTCGGGATTCGACAGCAGCGTGTCGACCGCCAGCTTGTCCCCCTGCACCACGTTGAACACGCCGTCGGGCAGACCCGCTTCGCGCAGCAGTTCGGCCATGAAGAGGCTCGGCGACGGGTCGCGCTCGCTGGGCTTCAGCACGAAGGTGTTGCCCGCCGCAATGGCCACCGGAAACATCCAGCAAGGCACCATCACGGGAAAGTTGAACGGCGTGACGCCGGCCACCACGCCCAGCGGCTGGCGCAGCGTCCAGTTGTCGATGCCGGTCGAGACCTGCTCGGTGTAATCGCCCTTCAGGAGCTGCGGAATGCCGCAGGCGAACTCGATGATGTCGATGCCGCGGCTGACCTCGCCCTGCGCGTCGGTGAACACCTTGCCGTGCTCGGCGGTGATCATCGCGGCGAGCTCATCGCGGTGCAGGTTGACCAGTTCGAGGAACTTGAACATCACGCGAGCGCGCCGGATCGGCGGCGTGTCGGCCCAGGCCGGGAATGCGGCCTGCGCGGCGGCGACCGCAGCGTTCACCTCCCCGGCACTGGCCAGCGCGACCTGCCGCGCCACCGCTCCGGTTGCCGGGTTGTAGACCGCCTGACGGCGTCCGCTGGTGCTGGCCACCGCGTGACCGTCGATGAAATGCCCCAGCTCGGCGGTCGAGGCGTAGGTGCGGGTCATTGCGTCGGGTGCGCCCATCGTGTGCTCCGGGATCAGGGTGTCGGAGCCGGCAGTCTAGGGCGGCAGCCGACCAGCCGCGCATCATTCAGGTGATCTCATTGTTCGTTTGAATGAACAATAGGCGCTCCCAGAACCACCGAGCCTTCCGATGGCAAGACCCGATGCACTGTGGCCCCACGTGCACCTGTTGACCGTGCTGGCGCAGACCGGCAGCTTCACGCAGGCCGCACAGCGGCTGGCGCTGAGCAAGGCGGCGGTGAGCCAGCGGCTCAGCGAACTCGAACGGGCGGTCGGTGTTCCGCTGGTGCAGCGCACCACCCGATCGGTGAGGCTCACCGACGCCGGCCGCCAACTGGCCGACGAGACCTCGGGAGCCTTCGAGCAGATCACGCAGAGCCTGGGCAGCGTTCGCGACCTGGCCGGTCAGCCGCGCGGGCTGGTTCGCCTCACGGCCCCGGTCGCCCTGGGGCGGCAGCAGGTGGCCCCTTCGCTGGAAGGTTTCTTCAAGCGGTACCCCGAGGTCCGCATCGAGCTGGAACTGTCGGATCGCCTGCTGAACCTCGCACACGAAGGATTCGATCTGGCCGTGCGCCACACCTTCGCACCTCCGGACAACCATGTGGCCTGGAAGCTCCGCGATTCGCGCACGCTGCTGGTCGCCTCGGCAGGCTACCTGCGCCGGCGCGGCACGCCGGTGCATCCGTCGGACCTGGCATCGCACGCCTGCCTCGGCTACCTGCGACCGGGCCCGACCGTCTGGCGCTTCGAAGCCCTGCCTGTCGCGGCCGGTGCGTCGGACACGCAGCGCATCAGCGTGGGGGTTCAGGGGCCCTTGTGTGCGAACAACAGCGAGGTGCTGCGCGATGCGGTGCTGGCCGGCCTGGGCATCGCGCAGGTGCCTGACTTCAGCGCGGCGGCCGCCTTGCGCGCCGGCCGACTGCGCGAGGTGCTGCCCGGCTGGCGACCGGTCGGCTATTTCGGCGATGCGATCTACGCGATGCGCCCGTGGAGCCCGATCACGCCGCGCGCCGTGCGGGTGCTGGTCGAGCACCTGCAAGCCGAGTTCTCCCGCGGACCGGCCGCCTGAGTTCGCCGATACCCGGCGACAATTCCACATGAACTCCACGCAACGACCGCGCCCCGCCTCGCAGCCGCTCGACGAACACGACATCGACGAGTTGCAGCTCCTGCTCGACCGCGTTCCGGCACCCCTCGAACCGCTGGACGTCAGCATGCTCGACGGTTTTTTGTGCGGCGTGCTGCTGCAGCCGCAACCGGTCCCGCCCACGCAGTGGCTGCCGCACGTCACCGATGCGGACGGACGCGCATTGCCGACCTCGTTCGATGCCCAGCGGCTGCATGCGCTGGCCTTGCGACGACATGCCGAGCTGAACGACGCGATCACCCAGCGGCAATGGTTCGATCCGTGGGTGTTCGAGCTGGAATCCGACGAGGACGAGTCCGATGCAGACGACCTGCCGCACGAGACCGACGCCGTCTACCCGTGGGTGGCCGGCTTCGCGACCGCGCAGGAGTTCTTCCCCGGGCTGATGCGGCTCGACGCCAAGGCGTTGACCGAGCCGCTCGCGCTGCTGTACCGCCACCTGGAAGCCGACGATCTCGAGGACGCCGACGACCTGATCGAGGAGATCGAGTCGCTCGAACCGGCAGCCGACCTGAGCGCGGCCGTGGAGGAGCTGGTGCGCGCGACGCTGCTGCTGGCCGATATATCGCGACCGAGGCCCGACGCCGCGCGGCCGAATCGTCCGCCCGCACGTGGCCCGGCGCGGCGGCCCCAGCGCCGTTAGGTCAGTCCGCCGTCATGCGTGCGCCGGCCCCGGCCGGGCGGCGCCACCAGCGAAACCGAAATCGAGCGTCGGCTGCTTCTGGCTGATGAGCTCGGCGAGCGCGCGGCCGGAACCTGCGCCGTGCGTCCAGCCGAGCGTGCCGTGTCCGGCGTTGATCCAGAGCCGCCCGATCGGGCTGCGGCCGATGATCGGAATGTTGTCCGGCGTGCTCGGTCGCAGTCCGGCCCAGTAGTTCGGCTGGCTCGTGTCGGCCACGCCGGGGAACAAATCCTCGTAGCGCCGGATCAGCGCCGCACAGCGTACGCGCGAGGTCGCGCTGGTGATCGAGGTGTCGTAGCCGGCCATTTCGGCGGTGCCTGCGATGCGGACCTCGTCGCCCAGGCGACTGATCGCGATCTTGCGGTCGTCGTCGATCAGGCTCACCACGCTGGCGCGTTCGGGCTGCTTCAGCTTCAGCGTGGCCGAGTAGCCCTTGGCAGGGTAGATGTTCAGGCACAGACCCAGCGGGCGCAGCAGCGGGGCGGTGTGGCTGCCCATGGCGGCCACATAGCCATCGGCGCGCAACAGCTTCACCTGCGCGGTCAGCTGCTCGCGCACCCGGACCGACTCGATGGCGTTGTTCGACTTCTGCAGGTCGCAGATGTCATGCCCGAACAGGAAGACGGCGCCACGGTCGGCACAGCGCCGGGCAAGTTGCTGCGTGAAAGCGCGCGCGTCGCCGGACTCGTCACTGGGCGTGAAGGTCCCGCCCGCCAGCCGCGGGCCGAACGCGGCCAGCGCGGGCTCGACCGCCAGCACCTCGTCGCGCGACAGCACCTGGCGATCGACGCCATGGCGGCGCATGACGAGCGCAGCCGCTGCCCCTGCATCGAAGTCGCGCTCGCTCGAAAAGAAGTGCAGGATGCCTCGCTCGAGGCGGTGGTACTCGATGCCGGTGCGCATCACCAGCGTTCTCAACGAGTCCTGGCTGTAGCGGCCGAGCGCGATCAGCTGACTCACGTTGCGCTCGAATGCCGCGGTGTTGCACTGCCCGAGGAAGCTCAGTCCCCAGCGCCACTGATGCGGGTCGAGCCGGGGCCGGAACAGCAGCGGCGCGTCGTCGCGCAGCAGCCATTTGGCGACCTTGAACGGCGCGTCGGCATTCGCCCAGGGCTCGCAGAAGCTGACCGAAATCTGCCCACCGTTGGCAAAGCTGGTTTCGAGCGCGGCGTCTGGTTGACGGTCGATGACGGTGACCTCATGGCCCTCATCGAGCAGGTACCACGCGGTGCTGACACCGACGATGCCGGCGCCCATCACGATGACTTTCATCACACCCCTCCGGCTGCATCAACCCGCGCCGCCAAGGCAAGGATGACCCGGGCTGGCTGGTTTCGATGTTTGCGCAATGATCGGATCCGGAAGAAGTGTTACGAAGTACACGGTCATTCCGATTCATTTCGCCACGTTGTCACGGCGCGGACTCGTCAGACTGGCACGATTAAAGCCAGTCGTTTGGCGTGGAGACAAACCGTGCGAGGAATCCGAGGCATTTCGTGGTGGCGCGCCCTGGGAGGGCGATGGGCTGCCGCGCGCGCGCCCCGCGATCCCGACGACATGGGCGACATGGGAACCGCCTTCGGGCTCGACGCCTACCTGCAGGCGGACGAAGAGTTCAAGGCATTCCAGGACTCGAAGCGCGCGAGTTCTGACGCTGCCGTTGAATCCGTCGACCGGCTCAACGGACGATCCGTCATCTGAGCGGGACACCGCCCGCCATACACTGCGGGCATGGCTCGAACATCTTTCAAGGAACAGATGCTGCGAGCGCGTGAAGACGCGATCGTTTCCTCAGTCAACCGCTTGCTGGCCGACAAGGGCTACGACGTCATGACCGTCGACGAGGTCGCCGCCGACGTCGGCATCGCCAAGGCCAGCCTCTACAAGCACTTTCCATCGAAGGAAGCGCTGGCCGCAGCAGCGATGATCCGCATGCTCGACCGGGCGCTCGCATTCATCGCGACGCTGGATCACCACCCGACGGCACGCGCCATCGACCACCTGAAGGCCGTGGCGAGCTGGACCATGAAGGTGCAACTGGCCGGTGAGATGCCGTCGCTGCCGTCGCAGAACTCGTCGCTGCGAGGCGCGCTGACCAGCAACGAGGCCTACCTGCAGCGGCTGATGGATGTCAGCGAGAAGCTCGGCGCATGGATCGTGGCAGCCCAGGAGGCAGGTCACCTGAACCGCCAGTTGCCTCCCGAGATCGTGCTGTACACGCTCTTCGCAAGGGCCTGCGATCCGGTGCTGGGCCTGTTGAAGCTGTCGGGGCAGCATTCCGAGGAACGCATCATCGAACTGCTGCTGGTCACCTGCTTCGACGGCCTGAACAGCCGCCCCTGAAGAGCGCCTGCGGCGTTCACACCTCGAGCGTGAACAGCCCGTCGTAGTGATCGGCCTCGCCCTTGCGGCTGTGGCCACGGGCATTGCACACCACCCGCGTCTCGCCCTCCGCATGGGCGACGCGGTAATCATGACGGCAGTGCAGGTGGCCGTGGATCCACAGATCGGCCCGCGGCATCAGGTCCTCGTCGGCGTTGCAGAAGCTCGCGGTACCCGGTTGCTTGCCGTAGCGCTTGTCGGCACTGCGCACGCTCGGGCCGTAGTGGGTGACGACCACCGTCGCGTCCCAGGCATCGCACGCCGACTCCGGCGAGCGCGCCAGTTCATCAGCCAGCCAGGCGCGGCAATCCAGCGACTCGACGCGAACCGCCGCCGCATCGAACAGCGCACCGTGCAGGGTCGACCGCATCACATCGACGAAGTAGGTGGCCGCGCGCATCGAACGATC
>JAGNWJ010000116.1 GCA_017986065.1 Rhizobacter sp.
GCCATCAACTGATCGCGCAAGCGCACCAGGTGTTGCGGCTCGCTGAGCAGGCGCATGCGATCGGCGGTGCTCAGGCTGTCGATGTCGTGCGTGGCGCGCAGGCGCCCCACCAGCTGGCGGCGCGCACGGCCACGGTGGCCCCACATGGTGTTGCGCGACCCCATCGCCGCGCGCACCACGCCAAACAACCAGGGGTTGTCGATCGCATCGCGCCAATCGAGCTTGATGCTGCGATTGCGCGCGTTCTGGAAGGCGTAGTTGGCCGCCTCGCGCAGCACGGTCGGCGCCCGCGTTTCCTCGGGCGTGACCAGCAGCCCGAGCGAGCGCACCCGCTCGCCGAGTCCGGCGCGGCTGGTCAGCACCGCCAGGGGCACCGCCAGCAGCAGCGGCACACCCACCGGGGCCAGCCACAGCAGCGTCGCAGGTTCGAGTGCCAGTGCGGCGCCGGCCAGCGCCAGCATCGCGGCGCCGAGCACCGCGAAGCGGTTGGATGCATCGGCCCAGCCGATGTCGGCGGCCTCGCGCGGAGGCGATTTCCAGTCGAGCTTCAGGCCCGTCAGCGCGACGACCACGAACAGCGTATGCGCCACCATCCTCAGCGGAGCCTGCAGCACCGACAACAGACCCTCCATCAGCGCGCCGCGGATCAGTGCCGCGCCGCCACCGTACTGCGATTGTTCCCGACGCATCAGGATCGTGACGACGCCCATCGCGCGCGGCATCACCAGCATGACCCCCGTGCCGGCCCACAGCATCAGCATCTCGAACGGCACCGCCGCATCGCCGCTGAAGGACGGGTGGCCACCGAACAGCCACAGCGCGACACCGAGCAGCACATAGCCCAGCCACAGCGGCGCCGACAGGTAGGCCAATGCGCCCGTCAGCAGCATCGCGCGATGCACGCCGTGCAGGCCCGGCTCGGCGATCAGCCGCGCGTTCTGCAGGTTGCCCTGGCACCAGCGGCGGTCGCGCTGCAACTCCTCCAGCAGATTGGGCGGCTGCTGTTCGTAGCTGCCGGCCAGGTCATGCACCAGCCACACGTGATAGCCGGCACGCCGCATCAATGCAGCCTCGACGAAGTCGTGCGACATGATGTGGCCGCTCAGGCCGCCCCGACCGGCCAACGGCGCCAGACCGCAATGCTTCATGAAGGGCTCGACGCGAAGGATCGCGTTGTGACCCCAGTAATGCGACTCGCCAAGCTGCCAGAACTGCATGCCGGCGCTGAACAGGCGCCCGGTCACGCGGCCGGCAAACTGCTGCGCCCGCGCGTGGATCGTCGACAGGCCGCTGGCCTGCGGTGCCGTCTGGACGATGCCGGCGTCGGGATGGGCCTCCATCAGGCGCACCAGCGTCAGCAGGCAGTCGCCGGTCATCACGCTGTCGGCGTCGAGCACCACCATGTAGCGGTAGTTCCTGCCCCAGCGCCGACAGAAGTCGGCCACGTTGCCGGACTTGCGCTGCGTGCGGCGCTGGCGCCACCGGTAGTGGATGCGCACGCTGCCGATCGCTTCGCGCAGTTCGGCCCAGGCCGCCAGTTCGGCGGTGCGGATCGTCGGGTCGCTGGTGTCGGAAAGCAGATAGACGTCGAACAGCCGCGAGCCCCCGGCTGCGATCAGCGATTCGACCGTGGCGCGCAGTCCGGCAAAGACAGTCGAGACCTGCTCGTTGCAGATCGGCATCACGAGCGCGGTACGCGCACCGGCCGCGATCGGGCGATTGAGGACCGAGCGGCTCGACAGCGCGTGCGGATCACCGCGCCACTGCACCCAGAAGCCCATCATCGCGGTGTAGAAGCCGGCCGACACCCAGCCAAACAGAACCGAGAACAGCGCGATCTGCGCGGTACGCAGTGCATCGCTGCTGTAGGTCGGCAGCACCTGATCGAGCATCGCGGTGGCTCCGACGACCGACAGCGCGACCAGCGCCAGCAGGGCGCGACGCCGGCGCACCGCCGACCGCTTCCAGGCCGCTGTCGCGCCGGCATCGGCGGGCATCGGCGGCGCGGGGCTGTCGGTGTCAGGCACTGCAGGGCGGCCCGCGAGACGATCCATCAGCGCGATCCACCCGACGATCAGTCCGCCGATGACGCCCCGCCAGGGACGCGCCACCATCGAGCCCCGGTTCATCGGCGGCATGCTGGCGCCGACATCGCGACGTGCCGCGGCGCTCGAGCCGGTGCCTGCTTCGGTCCAGGAGCGGTTCAAGCGGGGTGACAGACGGTGGTTCATGAGGCTCTCATCGGTGCGATGGGGGCTTCAGCGCAACGTGCGTGCCAACGCGAGAACCTCCTTTCGAATCAACGACTTGAGCGCTTTTCCCGGCCCTTGGATGCGGAATGGCGGGTTTCTACTGCCCCTTCAGGGGGACAGACGTCTCCCGGTGGCGACACGCCAGTCGATGGCGCACGCCAAGTCGTTGAAAACAAACGACTTCTACTTGTCGCCGATTGGCGACAGCGTGGCCGGCGGCGCGGGATCCAGCGTGCCGTCGGGACGGGGCTCGTTGCGGAACAACCCCGGCGTCAGGCCGTACTTCTGCAGCAGCCGGTAGAACTCTGTCCGGTTGCGATCGGCCAGCCGGGCGGCATCGGCCACGTTGCCGTCGGTCAGCTTCAGCAGTCCGACCAGGTAGTCGCGCTCGAAGCGCTCGCGCGCCTGCGCGAAGCTCAGCACCTCGACGCTGGGCACCCGCAGCGCGCGCTGCACCAGGGCGAGCGGCACGAGAGGCGTGGTGGTCAGCGCACAGACCTGCTCGACGACGTTGTGCAGCTGGCGCACGTTGCCGGGCCACGCAGCGGCCGTCAGTGCCTTCAGCGCCTCGGGCGCGAATCCGTTGAGCCGCTTGCCGTACTTCTCGGCGAGCCTGGACAGGAAGTGGTTGGCCAGCAGCGGGATGTCCTCGCGGCGGTCACCCAGCGCCGGCAAGGTCAGAGCGACCACATTGAGGCGGTAATACAGATCCTCCCGGAACTGGCCCTGGGCCATCGCCGCGTCGAGATCGCGGTGCGTCGCCGAGAGGATGCGCACGTCGATCGGGATCGACTGGTTCGCTCCGACCGGACGAACCGAACGCTCCTGCAGCACCCGCAGCAACTTGACCTGCAGGGCCGGCGGCATGTCGCCGATCTCGTCGAGGAACAGCGTGCCGCCGTCGGCCGCCTGGAACAGCCCGCGGTGATTCGCCACCGCGCCGGTGAACGAGCCCTTGACGTGGCCGAACAGTTCAGATTCGAGCAGCGCTTCGGGAATCGCGCTGCAATTGACCGCGACGAAGGGCTTGCCAGCACGCGGGCTCGCGCGGTGGATCGCCTGCGCGAGCAGTTCCTTGCCGCTGCCGCTTTCGCCGCAGATCAGCACGCTGGCGTCGGACGCAGCGACCATCTTGGCTTCGGCGAGCACCTCCGCCATGACCGCCGAGCGGCTGACGATGGGCGCGCGCCAGGCTTCGTCGGGCCCCTCCCTGTGGGCTTCCGGCGCGCCGAGCGCCAGCGCCTGCGCGATCTTGTCGAGCAGCGCCTTGCCATCGAAGGGCTTGGTCAGGTAGGTGAACACGCCGCGCGCGGTGGCCTCGACCGCATCGGGAATGGTGCCGTGCGCGGTCAGCAGGATCACCGGCAGGGCCGGATGGCGGGCTCGGATCTCGTCGAACAGCGCCAGCCCGTCGCGGCCCGGCAGCTGCACGTCGCTGACCACCAGCTGCGGGCGGACGGCTTCGAGATGTGCCAGGGCCGCTTCCGCCGAACCGACACCGGTGACGCGGTAGCCCGCGGCTGTCAGGCGCATCGACAGCAGCTGCAGCAGGTCGGGGTCGTCATCGACGACGAGCAGGTTGGCGGGCATCACGGCGTGCGGCGCGTCGGAGCGAAAGAGGCTGTGCCGGACAGGGTCGAGGGCGGCAGTGCGGACGAGGGCCTGGGCGCCAGGCTGCGCTCGATGGCCTTCAGCGCCTCGAGCTTCTCGTTGAGCTGCCGCACCTCGCGCTGGCTGTCGCGCAGCTCCTGGCTGCGCTTGTCGAGCAGTTCCTCGAGACGGCGCAGCTCGAGCAGGCGGGACAGCAGCAGGCGCGCGAACGGCTGCCACGCGCGCTGATCGGCCGAGCCGCCCCTGGCAAGCGGTTCGACCAGGCCGATCGCGCGGTTCAGTTCACCGCCGTTGCGGGTCTGCATCAGCGCCAGCGCCAGCTCCAGAGAGGTTTCAGGCGCGGGCGGCGACGCGGCGAGGCGGTTGATCTCCTGTGCCAGGTCACTAGGAAGCATCCCGCGGACTTGATCGTGATACGCCAGCAAGCGACGCGCGGCCAGATCTCCGGGCGTGGCCTCATCGACTGGCGCCGAGGCCGCCGGCGCAGCGACCGGTGCGGAGGCTGCGTCCGCTGCAGGCGATGGCGCGGCAACGACCACCGGCGCAGAAGCAGCGGCAGAGGCCACTGGGACGTCGGATGCCGGCCGGTCAACGGAGCGAAGGGACGTGCAGGCAGACAAACCTGCCACCAGCACGGCCGACCACAGGGAAACAACCAGCACGCCGGCGCCAGGCCGACGGAGCCGACTCGCGGGTGAGGGTTCAACGAGCAGGGGCATGAGGCAATTCAATCCGGAAATGGGCGCCCTCGACCTCGGCGGCCTCGGGCATCAACAGGTCGATCTGACCATCGTGGGCGCGCACCAGTTCCTGCACGATCGACAGGCCGATGCCGCTGCCTCGTGCGGCGTCGGGCGGTTGGCGTTCACCGCGGAAGAAGGGCTCGAAGACGCGGGCGCGGTCGGCCGGCGCCACGCCCGGGCCCTGGTCGGTGATGTCGATGCGCGCCCGTCCCGGCCACTGCGACACCGAAAAGACGATGGTGCCACCGATGGGGCTGAAGCGGATCGCATTGGAAAGCAGGTTGCCGAGCGCGGTGCCGAGCTTCTCGGCATCGACCTCGACAGTCAGCGCCTCGCCACGCACCGCGACAGTCAGGCGACGGGCCTGCCACTGCAGTTTCTGCATCTCGACCTGCTCCGAGATCAGTGAACGCAGTTCGACCGGCCGCCGCACCAGCCGGCGCGCGTCGAACGCCGCCGTGTTGAAGCGCAGCAGGTCCTCGATCTGCGCCTGCAGCACCGCGGTGTTCTGACGCAGGATGCGCGCGACTTCTCGCTGCGACTCGTTCAACGGACCGGTCACGCCATCCTCCATCAACGAGACGCCTTCGCGCATCGCGGCCAGCGGCGTCTTCAGTTCGTGGGACACGTGGCGCAGGAAACGCGCCTTGTCGGCGTCGAGCTCGGCCAGCCGAAGCCGCAGCCATTCGAGCCGCAGACCGAGCTGTCGAACGTCGGCGGGACCGCGCATCTCGATCGGCCGGTCGAGTCGGTTCTCGCCCAGGCCGACGATGGCGGCTTCCAGCCGCTTCAGCGGCCGTGCCAGCCAGATTCCGAATGCCAGCGCCAGCCCGACCGCCACGGCGATGGTCACGATGATCTGCCGCGCCAGCGCCGCCCTGCCCTGTTCGAGCCGTTCGAGCAGCGTCGCGTTGCGCACCTCGGTGGCCACGCGGACCTGGTCGGCGAGGTCGATGTTGATCTGTCCGAGTTCGCGAAACGCAGCGGTCAGCGTCTGCTCGCGGTCGCGCAGGGTGTCGGGTTCACCGACGAGTTGCTGGCGCACCGTCTGCAGCGTCCGGCGCCAGCCGGCTGCTGCGGCATCGCGGCGAGGGGCGGCATCCGTGCCGGCCACCAGCTGGGTCAGTGCCTCGCCGGCCTCGCGTGCCCCATCGTCGAAGCGCTGGCGCAGCACCGGGTCATCGAGCACCAGGAACTGCCGCGCTGCGCGCTCCATCGTGACACTGCGCTCGGCCAGCCGCTGAGCGGCGGCGCTGAGCGACACCGCCTGCCGCGCGCCCTGGCTGCTCTGAGTGATCAGCGCCTCGATCGTGAACAGCCCGCGCAGCGAGGCCGCGCTGAGCAATCCGGCGATCAACAGGAAGGCGACCAGCAGCAGTTGTTGAAAGGAGAACCGGTCCAGCGAGAGCATCCGGGCGATTCTGCCTGTGCGTGAGGC
>JAGNWJ010000043.1 GCA_017986065.1 Rhizobacter sp.
TCGCCCGCCACAGCGAAACGCTGGAACCGATGGTCGTGTATCGCCCGCTAGGCAA
The DNA here is from genome assembly GCA_017986065.1 of Rhizobacter sp. Classification (GTDB taxonomy): domain Bacteria; phylum Pseudomonadota; class Gammaproteobacteria; order Burkholderiales; family Burkholderiaceae_C; genus PBB1. Next base: position 56 of record JAGNWJ010000043.1, read on the forward strand.
CGCATCCGGCCTCTGGGTGCGCCCGCACGCGATGTTCTTCGAGTCGGGTGATTTCGACGGTCGGTGGCAGCCGAGATTCACGCGGTTGGCATGACCCGGCGCCCCGCGGGGCGGCCTTCAGAACGAAGCTGAGGGCGTGCCGTCGGTGCAGGTGCCCTGGCGGGTTCTGACGTTGGTGGTGACGACCGGCTCGGTGCTGCCTTCGGGCGGCGGTTCGGTGCTGATCTGCTTGCGCGTCGCGATCGAGAAGTACTTGCCGGTGCTGCGGTTGATGACCACGCCGGTCGCCGAGGCGACGGAATCGTTGGCCCGCTGTGCGGAAGACTCCCTGGCCTCGAGGTTGAAATCGGTGGCCGTGCCGAAGCTGATTTCCCTGTCGTCGACGTTGATCGGCGTCAGCTTGCCAGTGCGGACGTTCAGGATGGCCCGGCGGTCCAGGTCGATGTGGTACTCGACCCGGAAATCACCTTTTCGGGTCGGCTCCAGCTCGGTGCCGTAGATGATCTCGACGGTTTCCAGGCCGCTGCACACGAGGTGCAGCCTGGAGGGCTTGGCGGCCACGGCAGCGTCGACGCAAGCCAGCAGCAGTGCGCCGCAGGCCAGTGGGGTGAGCCGCGAGGCCGATGGCTTCATGTGCAGTGCTCCTGATGCAGTCCGCGCGTGTCGCCGCGACGAATCCGCGGCCCGCAGGCTCAACCGAAATGGCAGATGTAGTGCAGTGCTTCGGTGACTTCGATGTCGAAGGAAGATTTGCCAGGCACGCTGAACGACTGTCCGCCTGCGTAGGCCACCCAGGCCTGGCTGCCCGCCAGCTTGACGCGGCAGGCGCCTTCGACCAGTTCCATCACCTCGGGGTCGCCGGTATTGAAGGTCAGGCTGGAAGGCAGGATGACGCCGACGCTCTTCTTCGTGCCGTCGGGCAGCGTGATGCTGTGCGAAACGCAGCGGCCGTCGAAGTAGACATTGGCGCGGGTCTTGATGGAGGCGGTGATCTGGTCGGTCATGGTGATGAGAGGCTGATGCGTGTACGGGTGCGGTTCGAGAGGCAGGTCCCGGCGGATTCGTGGTTCAGACGCTGCCGTCGTTCTTGAGGCCGGGCAGGGCCGTGCTGCTGCTGTGGGACAGCATGCCGGCCTGCGTGTAGATGCCCAGCTTGTTGCGGGTGTCGACGATGTCGAGGTTGCGCATCGTCAGCTGGCCGATGCGATCGGCTGGGGAGAAGGGCGCGTTCTCGACCTTCTCCATGCTCAGGCGCTCGGGTGCGTAGGTCAGGTTCGGCGAGACCGTGTTCATGATCGAGTAGTCGTTGCCGCGGCGCAGCTCGAGCGTGACCTCGCCGGTGACCGCACGCGCCACCCAGCGTTGCGCGGCCTCGCGCAGCATGATGGCCTGCGGATCGAACCAGCGGCCCTGGTACAGCAGGCGGCCGAGCTTGCGCCCGTTGTCGCGGTACTGCTCGATCGTGTCCTCGTTGTGGATGCCGGTGACCAGCCGCTCATAGGCGATGAACAGCAGCGCCAGCCCCGGTGCCTCATAGATGCCGCGGCTCTTGGCTTCGATGATGCGGTTCTCGATCTGGTCGCTCATGCCCAGTCCGTGGCGCCCGCCGATGCGGTTGGCCTCGAGCATCAGCTCCACCGCGTCGCTGTACCGGATGCCGTTGAGCGCCACCGGGCGGCCTTCGTTGAACTGCACGCTGACGGTCTCGCGCTGGACCGCGACGTCATCCTTCCAGAAGGCCACGCCCATGATCGGGTTGACGATGCTGATGCCGCTGCTGAGGTGCTCGAGATCCTTGGCCTCGTGCGTGGCGCCGAGCAGGTTGGAGTCGGTCGAGTAGGCCTTCTCGGCGCTCATCTTGTAGCCGAAGCCGGCCTTCGTCATGAAGGCGCTCATCTCGGCGCGACCGCCCAGCTCGTCGATGAAGGCCTGGTCGAGCCAGGGCTTGTAGATCTTCAGCGCCGGGTTGGTCAGCAGGCCATAGCGGTAGAAGCGCTCGATGTCGTTGCCCTTGAAGGTGCTGCCGTCGCCCCAGATGTTGACGTCGTCCTCCTTCATGGCCGCCACCAGCATCGTGCCGGTGACGGCGCGGCCGATCGGCGTGGTGTTGAAGTAGGTGATGCCAGCGGTGCTGATGTGGAAGGCGCCGCTCTGCAGCGCGGCGATGCCTTCGGCGACCAGCTGCTGGCGGCAGTCGATCAACCTCGCCTGCTCGGCGCCGTAGAGCATCGCCTTGCGCGGGATCTCGTCGTAGTCGGGCTCGTCGGGCTGGCCCAAGTTGGCGGTGTAGGCGTAGGGCAGGGCCCCCTTGTTGCGCATCCAGTGCAGCGCGGCGCTGGTGTCCAGACCGCCGGAGAACGCGATGCCGACCTTCTGGCCGGCGGGAAGATGCTGAAGGATGGTGGACATGGTCTGAACAGAGGTGAGTGAAGCGGCTGCGCGGGACGGGCGTGAACAGGCGGCCGAGGCCGCGCGACACCTCGTATTCTCGCCGCTGTCAACGCGGTTGCGTTGCAGTGCGCAGCCGCATCAGCGTCATCTGCAGCAGCCGGGCGTCCGAACTGGCACGATGACGGCGCAGGTTCAGCTCGCGGCTCACCTGATCCTTGATCGTGTGCCAGTTTTCCGCCTCGCTCTCGCTGAGCAGCGCGCGCAGGTTCTCGATATGGAACGACGGCGACAGATCGGCGGCGTCGAACAGCGTGCCGAGCCAGCTGTAGTCGTTGGCCCAGCCATCGCTGTAGACGGTCTGACCGGACAGCGCGCGGTTGAGATGTCGCGCGATATCGATCGACGGACGGCCGTGCTGCAGGGCGTTGGCGCGCGTGATGCGGTGCAGGCGCTGCGCCTCGGGATCCCAGTGGGTCCAGTTGGCCTCGGGCCGGACCAATGTGCAGTAGCTGCCGCCATCGGGCAGCACGTACCCGATCTCGATCGGGTAGCTGTCGCGACCGAATCCCGAGGCCTCGATGTCGAGGACGATCGGGGACGCGGTGCGGGCGTGTGCTTCGGCCAGTGCGACGGACATGTAACAAGCCTAAGCACGTATCGTGACAGGCACCAGAGGAGGAAGACCTAGAAAGGCCCTGCGCAGCGAGGAATGCCTCACGACAAGTCAGCCGGCGCCGCCGAGCTGCCGCCACAGGTAGGCGAATTCCATCGCCTGGAGGTGCGCCCGCTGGGCGTTGTCGGCTGCGCCACCGTGGCCGCCCTCGATGTTCTCGTAGTACAGCAGGCCGTGGCCCATCTCGCGCATGCGCGCCGCCATCTTGCGGGCATGAGCGGGATGCACGCGGTCATCCCGCGTGGACGTGGTGAACAGCACCTCGGGGTACTTCCGGTCGGCGCGCAGGTTCTGGTACGGGCTGTAGCGTGCGATGTGGGCCCAGTCTTCCTGCCGGTCGGGGTTGCCGTACTCCGCCATCCACGACGCACCGGCCAGCAGCGTGTGATATCTGCGCATGTCTAGCAGCGGCACCTGGCAGACGACCGCGTTGAACAGCTCGGGCCGCTGCGTGAAGACCGCGCCGACCAGCAGCCCGCCGTTGCTGCCGCCCATGATGCCGAGATGCCGGGGGCGGGTGACACCCTGTGCGATCAGGTCCTCGGCCACGGCGATGAAGTCGTCGTAGCTGCGCTGCTTGTTTTCCAGGATCGCGGCCTGGTGCCAGGCGGGGCCGAACTCGCCTCCGCCGCGGATGTTGGCCACCACCAGCGCGCCGCCGCGCTCGAACCAGGCGCGGCCGTAGCCACCCGAGTACCAGGGATTCAGCGCGACCTCGAATCCGCCGTAGCCATAGAGCAAGGTCGGATTCCGACCGTTGGCTTCGGCGCCGCGCGGCCAGACGATGAAGTAGGGCACGCGGGTGCCATCGGCCGAGATGGCAAAGCGCTGCTCGGTGCGCAGGCCTTCCGCGTCGAACAGCGCGGGGCGAGCCTTCAGCGGTTCGAGTGCGGGCCCGCCCGGCTGCGGCTCGGTGTGTCCGAGGAACAGCGAATCCGGTGTCAGGAAGTCGGTGTAGCCCAGCAGGTAGCACTCGGCCAGCGGATCGTCGGCCTGCATCGGGTCGTGGAGGCTGCGCACGCTCAGCGTGCCTGGAAACGGCGCATCGATCGGCCTGGCCTCGAAGCCCGCTGCGGTGCGGCGCCAGAGATCGAGCCGGCTCGCGACGTTGTCGAGCACGTTGACGATGACGTGATCGCGCGTGGTCGAGAAGCCCGCCAGCGACCGGGTGGCGGTCGGCTGGAACAGGATGTCGAACCTGCGCTCGCCAGCCAGGTAGGCGGCCGTATCGGTGGCCAGCAGCGAACCGCTGGCGTAGGTTGACGCGCCCACCTGCCAGTCGCTGCGCAGTTCGATCAGCAGCGTGTCGATCGCGTCCGCGCAGTGGTTCCAGAAGCTGAACGACGCGTCGCTCGGGATGTCGAACGCGACCTTCCGATCGCCTTCCATCAGAACGTGCTGCTGGTGATAGAAGTCGAGCGAACGGCTGAAGATGGTGCGCTCGTGGCCCGGCGTCAGGTCCAGCCAGACGCTGGCGGACACGTCCTGCGCCTCGCCTTCGAACACCGTGTCGGCCGATGCCAGCGGGGTGCCGCGCTTCCACCGCTTGATCACCCGCGGGTAGCCTGAGTCGGTCAGGCTGCCCGGACCGAAATCGGTGCCGACGTACAGCGTGTCGGCATCGATCCAGGTCGTCGACGACTTGGCCTCGGGCAAGCTGAAGCCACCCTCCACGAACTGCCTGGTGGCGGTGTCGAACTCGCGCACCACGGTCGCATCGGCGCCGCCGCGCGACAGCGAGACCAGGCAGCGATGCGGCTCGGTGTCTAGCGCGTTGGCGCCGCCCCACACCCAGTTCTCGCCTTCGGCCGCTGCCAGCGCATCGAGGTCGAGCACGGTCTCCCAGGCTGGCGCTGCGAGTCTGTATTCGGCCAGCGTCGTCCGGCGCCACAGGCCGCGCGGATGCAGGTCATCGCGCCACAGGTTGTAGAAGTGGTCGCCGCGTCGCGTCACCGACGGGATTCGGTCCTTCGAGTTCAGCACTTCCAGCAGCTGCTGGCGGATCGGCGCGTACTCGGGGCGGGCGGTCAGCAGCGATTCGCTTTCGGCGTTTCGCTCGCGCACCCAGGCGAGTGCGCGGTCGCCCAGGACGTCTTCAAGCCAGTCGTGCGGATCGTTGTCAGGGGGGCTGAGGGATGCGGGCGATGTCGTGTCAATGGAGTTCATGCAGGGCGTGTCGACGGAAGTTGAAGGTCAGACGCGAAGGTCGTGTGTTTCCGGGTGCCTCTGCATGTAGACCCGCACGTAAGAGCACTGCGGATCGATCTTCAGTGCGTGCTCCCGAGCGTGCGACAGCGCGAATCGCACCATCGCCGCGGCGATGCCTCGACCTTCCAGCGCCGGCGGCACCCCGGTGTGGAAGATCTGCATGACACCGTCCAGTTCACGGTAATCGATGACGCAGCGCAGGCCATCGACAGCGCACTCGAAGCAGCACTCCGCGCCGTTGTGCTGGATGTCCAGGTCGGCTGCTCGCGTGTGGGGTCGGGTCTGTTTCATCCGACCGATTCTGGGCCCGATGGAATCATCCCGTGCTTACTGTGCATTCAGATGAACCGGCCGCACCTCGACCGATCGATCGCCCTCGCCGATCCAGACCGTGCCGTCCTGGACCGTCACCTGCAACTGCATGTTGCGTTGCGCCAGCGCGGCCAGCGCCTGACTCTGCTCGGCCTCGATCTGCCAGACCGCCACGTTGCGCGCGCGGGTGATCCGGCTCTCGAGGCCCTTCCACCAGACCGGCGTGCTGTGGCTGAAACTGATGACCGTCACCCGTTCGGCGCGGGGGCTGGCCTTCAGGATGCGCCTCTCGTCGGGCTGGCCGACGTCGATCCAGTGCACGATCTGGCCGGTGAGGTCCTTCTGCCACAGGTCGGGCTCGTCGGTGTCCCACAGGCTCTTTGCGAGCTCGAGCGCGCCATTTCGCGGGTCGGCGGGCACGTTCAGCGCGTACGCCAGGACCCGGATCATCATGCGTTCGTCGGTCTCCGACGGGTGGCGTGCGATGGTCAGCGCGTGCTCGCCGTAGACGTTGCGGTCCATGTCGCTGAGCTGCAGGCTGGCTTTGTGGATGGTGGCCTTCAATGCCATGGATGCGTCCCGGTTGGCGTGCAGCCTTCGATTGTCGGGCACGCTGCAAACCTGTGGTTCGACTTCGATGTGCGGCGTGACAATGTCGGATCCTCAAAAATTCGCACGCACGCCGCGCACCTCATCATGAGCATGAAGAAGACCGATCTCGTCAAGAACCTGGCCAAGAAGATCGACGGGCAGATGAAGTCAGCAGGCGTACCCGGGCGCTTTGCGCAGGGTTCGGCCGCAGTGGTCGACAAGCGCGAGCAGCGTCGGCTCGACGCCGAAGCTGGCCTGGTGCCGTTCGCCTGCAAGCTGCCTGCTGCGCTGGTCAAGCAACTGCACGAGCGCGCGGCCGGGCACGAGGCTGGCATGAACGGATTGGTGGCCGGCCTGTTGCAACAGGGCTTGGGCTGATCCGGTCGGCCGGGCCGCGATCCGGATCCGGGCAGGATGCGCGCATTCGCGTCCGGGCAATAAAAAACGCGGCCGAAGCCGCGTCTTGAAGGAGCTGAACTCGCCTTGCTTTACAGCACGCGGATGTTGGCAGCTTGCAGGCCCTTCTGGCCTTGCTTGACTTCAAACTCGACCTTCTGGTTTTCGACCAGGGTCTTGAAGCCGGTGCCCGTGATGTCACGGAAGTGGGCGAAGAGGTCAGCGCCGCCTGCATCTTGAGCGATGAAGCCGTAGCCCTTGCTCTCGTTGAACCACTTCACGGTACCTGTTTGCGTCGTCATGGACGTATTCCTATCTATCAACAAAATGATGCGGCTGCACATGCTGCCGCATGCAGAGACACTCAAGATCGAACTGGGGATTTCTTGCGATCCCGCTTCAGAACAGAAGCAGGTGAGATGAGATCACTAGCAACCACGGTCTTGCGTATACCTGTTCGAGTAATGTACCCCATAGCGAGGGGCGTGGTGCGAAGTCTCGCGAAGAGCGACGCAGCCATGGCCGAGAATGGCATCGTTGCAACAACGATGTCCGCCACCGTGAACCCGAACGAATCCCCACCCTCGGCTCGATGGAGAAACGATGGCGTGAGCGTCGTCCCGGGCGACCAGCTTGATTCGAACACGGCACAGACGCCGGGCATGGATCGCAAGGCAGCCATCAATTTCGCGCGGGTTGGCGCGCAGAAGCTCTGGGCCGGCACCGTGCACATCCACCCCGATGCAAAGACCGGCGCCCATCATCATGGCCCGCTGGAGAGCGTGATCTACATCATCAAGGGCCGTGCGCGCATGCGCTGGGGCGATGCGCTCGAGTTCACCGCCGAAGCCGGCCCGGGCGATTTCATCTACGTGCCGCCTTTCGTTCCACACCAGGAGATCAACGCCAGCGCGGACGAGACGCTCGAATGCGTGCTGGTGCGCAGCGACGGAGAGGCAGTGGCGATCAACCTCGACATCGAACCGGTCGAGCAACCCACCGAAGTGCGCTGGGTCGATCCGATCCACCGTGCGCCCGGCTGACGTCAGCACCCGATGGAATGGATCGATTTCGAGTTGCGCGGTGAATACATCGCGCTCGATGCCCTGCTGAAGGCCACCGGCATGTCGGACAGTGGCGGAGCGGCCAAGGCCCTGGTGGCGTCGGGCCGGGTGCAGGTCGACGGCCGCGACGAACTCCGCAAGACCTGCAAGATCCGCGCGGGCCAGGTTGTGGCCGTGGCCGGCAGCCGAATCCGGGTCGCGGCCGCAACCGCGACCGTGCCGATCGAACTGCCGGGTCAGGACGATGCAACTCCGGCGCCTGATCGATGACCCCGTCGCCCCCCTGGGTCTGTGCCGAAGCGTTGCCCGAGACCCTGGCGTCGGTCGGTCACGCGGTGCTGCCGCCGCTCGAGTTGCGGCTGCTGATCGGCGCAGACGAGGCGGCTCTGCGGGCCCTGACCCCGTCGTGGGCTGACCTGCCGCCAGACAACTTCCTGCGTGACGGCGGCCGCTATCGCCGTCGCCGGCATTCATGCTTTGTGGTGACGTGCGATGAAGTGCGGCAGGTCCCGCACCGCGCCCACTGGCAGCCCGTCGAATACAACGCGTTGCACGGCGGTATCGAGCGACTGTTCGAGCCGATGCACGCGAACATCGTCGAACAGGCCGTGTGGACACAGTTGCTTCGCGGTCTGTCGGCGGTGTGCTCCCGCATCAAGGGCGGGCAGCCATGGTTCGTCGAGGCGCACCAGTTCCGCATCGACACCACCGACGGCATCGGACGGCCGACGCCCGAGGGTGCGCACCGCGATGGCGTTGATTTCGTCGTGGTCGCACTCGTCGAGCGCAGTGGCGTGAAAGGCGGCGAGACACGTGTGTTCGATGCGAACGGACCGACGGGCATCCGCTTCACGATGACCGAGCCGTGGACGCTGCTGATGCTCGATGACGAGCGCGTGATCCACGAAACCACGCCGATCCAGCCTCTGCGGCCCGACTGTTCCGATGGACACCGCGACACGCTCGTGCTGACCTTCCGGCGCGGCGGATTCCAGGGGCCGCAAGCTGCCTGAGGCAGCACGGTTCACGCAGACGGCAGCGCTTCAGACCGTTCGGATATCCGCGACAGGTTCCTCACCGAAATCCGGGCGGGTCAGGTATGCCAGGATCCGCGTCGCGCTGTCTGCGGCGCTCGCCAGCAGCCCTTCCGCGTGCTGTTGCCTGAAGTAGTCCTGAGCAGGAAATCCTGCGCTGTCGGCCGTTCGCAGTTGCAATTGCATGTCGGTGTCGATCACGCCCGGTGCCAGCGAAACGATGCGCGCGGCCGAGCCGCCAGAGTTGCCGGTGCGGTGCGATTCGTCCAGTGCCACCGCGCGCGAGAAATGATCCATGGCTGCCTTGACCGCGCAGTACACCGCGCTGCCCGCCATCGCGCGACGGCCGAGGCCCGAAGAAATGTTCAGCACCCGTCTGTCGGCCTGCCAGGAACGGGTGGCGCGCAGGAACCCCGCGGTCAGCAGGATGGTGGATTCGAGCCCGACGCGCAGTGCGCCCGACAGCTCCGCCGAATTGCAGCCGTCGGCGGGGCCGACTGTCGGGATCACGCCCGCGTTGTTGATCAGGATGGCCTGTTCGAAGCGGCTCGCAGCGAAGCCGCGCAGCCACTGCTCGACTTCATCGGCGACGGCCACGCTGCTGGCCAGATCGCGCTGCCATTCCTCGATCTGGACCTGCGCTGCCGAGGCCCGCGCGGCCAGCGTCGGGTGGCGGCTCCGCGACAGGGTCAGCATCACGGTGCCAGGCGCCAGCAACTGCTCGGCCATTGCCGCGCCCAGTCCGCGCGATGCGCCGGTGAGGATGACAAGTCGCTGGGACATGGGTGGGCTCCGATTCGCTGCTGAACTTGAATTTTCGGTGGACTGAATCGGACTGCCGGGCATCCGGCTCAGAATGGCGCCCCGCTCGAGAGGGTCAATGGCTGCCCGGTGGTCGGATGCTGCAGCTGCAGCGTGGTGGCGTGCAGCATCAACCGTCCGGCCGCAGTTTCGTCGGGCGGGGCGTACAGCGAGTCGCCCACGATCGGATGCCCGATGGCTTGCAGATGAACCCGCAGCTGGTGGGTGCGGCCCGTGATCGGCTGAAGTTCGAGTCGCGTGGTGCCCGCCATCGGGTCGCGGTGCAGCACGTGGTAGCGGGTCAGTGAAGGCTTGCCATGCAGTCGGTCGACCTTCTGCCGCGGGCGCTGCGGCCAGTCGGCGAGCAGCGGCAGGTCGATCGTGCCGCTGTCGCACTCCACCAGTCCGCTGACGATCGCCTCGTAGCACTTGGTCACTTCCCGCGCCTGGAAGGCCAGGCCGAGAACGCGCTGGATCGTGGCGCCGCGCGCCATCAACAGCAAACCCGAGGTCGCCATGTCCAGCCTGTGCACGACCCGCGCATCGGCGAAGTGCGTCTGCACGCGTGTCGCGGCGCAATCGGCCTTGTCGTCCCCCCGGCCCGGCACCGACAGCAGCCCGGAAGGCTTGTCGATGACGATCAGCTGGTCATCGACGTGCACGATCACCAGCGGAGCCGTCGAATCCGGCGGACGAGGAGGGGAGAGGGTCATGTGTGGCAAGCGCGGATGATGTCATCGGCTACGCTCCGGCCGATGCTTTCGAAGTTCGAGAAATTGCTGGATCCCTATCCCGAGGCGGCGCCGACCGTGCCGCCTCGGGGTCTGGTGCCGTTCGTCTGGGCCTGTACCGCCGGTGCCCGCGGACTGGTGCTCGGAATGATCCTGCTCACCGCATCGATCGGGGTTTTCGAAGCCTACCTTTTCAACATGCTGGGCGACATCGTCGACTGGCTGGGCCGTGTCGAGCCATCGAAGCTGTGGACCCAGGAGCGGACCCATCTGCTCCTGCTCGCAGCCATCCTGCTGGGCAGCCCGTTGATCATCGCGCTGCAGACCCTGATCAAGCACCAGTCGCTGGCGGCCAACCTGCCCATGCGGCTGCGCTGGAACTTCCACCGGCTGATGCTCGGCCAGAGCATGCAGTTCTATCAGGACGAGTTCGCCGGACGCGTGGCGACCAAGGTCATGCAGACCGCACTCGCAACGCGGGACGTGGTGATGATCCTGTGCGACATCATGGTCTTCGTGGTGATCTATTTCGTCACCATCATCGCGCTGGTCGGTCGATTCGATGCGTGGCTGCTGCTGCCGTTCATGGGCTGGCTGGTGCTCTACTGCGCGGCCATCGTCTTCTTCGTTCCGCGCCTTGGGCAGGTAGCCAAGGCGCAGGCCGATGCGCGCTCGCTGATGACCGGGCGCATCACCGACGCGTACACCAACATCGCGACCGTCAAGCTGTTCTCGCATGCCGGACGCGAGTCAGGTTACGTGCGCTCGGCCATGCAGGAGTTCATCGTGACGGTGCATCGGCAGATGCGGCTGGTCAGCGGCTTCGAAGTCGTGAACCACGTGCTCAGCATGCTGCTGATCGCGAGCACGGCCGGCGCCACGCTGTGGTTGTGGACGCGCGGAGAGCTCGGTGTCGGTGCGGTGGCCGCAGCGACCGCGATGGCGCTGCGGCTCAACGGCATATCGCACTGGGTCATGTGGGAGATGGCTTCACTCTTCGAGCACATCGGCACGGTGCAGGACGGCATGAACACGCTGTCGCGGCCGCATCTGGTCACCGACCGAGCCGACGCTGAACCGATGCGGGTCTCCCGTGGCGAGGTCCGGTTCGAGGACGTGGGCTTTGCGTATGGCGGCAAGACGGCCGTGATCGACGGGCTGACGCTGCACATCCGGCCGGGCGAGAAGATCGGTCTGGTCGGTCGCTCGGGCGCGGGCAAGAGCACGATCGTCAACCTGTTGTTGCGCTTCTACGATGTCGAGTCTGGGCGAGTGCTGATCGACGGGCAGGACGTTTCGCGGGTCACGCAGGACACGCTGCGTGCGCAGGTCGGCATGGTGACGCAGGACACATCGCTGCTGCATCGTTCTGTGCGCGACAACATCCTCTATGGCCGTCCCGAAGCCAGCGATGTCGACATGGTGTCGGCCGCGGTGCGTGCCGAAGCGCACGAGTTCATCGTCTCCCTCACCGACCCCAAGGGGCGCACCGGGTACGACGCTCACGTGGGCGAGCGCGGCGTCAAGCTCAGCGGCGGCCAGCGTCAGCGCATCGCGATTGCCCGTGTGATGCTGAAGGACGCGCCGATCCTGCTGCTCGACGAGGCGACCAGCGCGCTCGACAGCGAAGTCGAGGCGGCGATCCAGGCCAGCCTGTACAGTCTGATGGAAGGCAAGACGGTGGTCGCGATCGCCCACCGGTTGTCGACCATCGCTGCAATGGACCGCCTGATCGTGCTCGAGCACGGACGCATCGTCGAGGAGGGCGATCACGCCAGCCTGCTGGCCCAGGGGGGGCTCTACGCGCGCCTGTGGGCTCACCAGAGCGGTGGGTTCCTCGGCCTGGAGGTCGATGACAGCGTGGCGGTTTCAGCCGAATCCGATGCGCCGTCGCCTGCGGAGGTGGCGTTGCCTAGCCCCCGAATGGAAGGAGATGTCGAGTGCCGAACAGGTGTGTGATGCGCCGAATGCGCGCCGTCCTCTGTGCTTTAGCTGCCTGCGCTGTTGCATCGTTTTCGAGGGCGGCGCCGGACCCTGCGGAAGACGCCAGTACCTACGTCGCGTTCGTGCAGGAATTCGCCGGCAACTGCGTGTCGCGCAGCGGCGTGCAGATCCTGGTCAGGAACACGCATCCGACGAGGGCCATCAAGATCTGGCTCGACCGCTATCACATGGGTATCGGAACGGGCGACCGCTCGCGCTCCGAGCTTCGGCCTGCCAGCGAGCCCGAGCCGCTCGGGTGTTCGCGCACCACCGACGGACCGCAGGAGTGGCGGCTGGTTCGAGCGATCTTCGTGAACTGAAAAAAGAAAGGACCGCATGAAGCGGTCCTTTTGAGTTGCAGCACTGCGCGTTCGCGTGGTGCTGCGTGGTCTTCTTGTTCGATTCCTCCTGCGCACTGCGCCCAGCCGGCCGCAGTGTCAGGTTGGCGTGTCGATCAGAAGCTGTGGCTGATGCCGACGCCGAAGATCACGTTGGTCTTGTCCAGCACCGGCGACAGTTGACCCTTCGGGCCGAGCAGTGCCTGGGTGAAATAGGTCGAACCTTCGTCCGAGTCGACGATGGCGGTCTGGATGTAGATCACCGTCCGCTTCGACAGCGAGAAGTCGTTGTTCAGGACGAACATCTCGGTCTTGTCCTTGCTGATCTTGTCGTTGTCGCTGTGGTAGTAGGAGATCGACGCAACGTTGGTCGCGTTCCATGCGTAGTCCACGCCCACCGAGAAGTGGTCGGTGTCGGAACGCTGGGCGCCGATCGCGTCGTTCAGGGCGTCCTGCTTGGCGTTGATGTACTGCGCCTTTGCGGTCAGCGCAGGAAGTCCGAAGTTGGCGAACGGAACCGCCACGCCCACGCCGTACTGCTCCGACTTCGCGTCCTTCGCGGCACCCGATGTGGCCGAGTTCTTGACCTCGTTGTAGTAGGCCGACACGGTGATCGGACCGGTGTAGACGACGCCAGCAGAGATGAAGTTACCAGCCTTCATCGTGTCGGCTTGCTCGCCGAACCCATACAGAAGGCCGACATTCACCGGGCCGAACGACTTGTTGTACGAGATCGCGTTCGCAGCAAAGATGCCGAGGTCGTTGCCGTTGGAACCGCCACCGGCCTGGTTCAGTGCGAAGGTGTACAGCGACGAGAACTGCTCCTTGATGGCGCGCGGGTCGGTTGCCAGCAGGGCCAGAACTGCAGGGGTGTACTGACGGCCCAGGGTCACGGTACCGAAATCGGCGCTCGACAGGCCGACGTTGGCTTGCCGTCGGAAGAACGTCGAGGTCGTCTGACCGGTGCCGGCATCGAAGTGCGATTCAAGGTTGAAGAACGCCTTCAATCCGCCGCCCAGGTCTTCGCTTCCCTTGAAGCCGAAGATGCTGGGGCGAATGCCGCCGTTGGCCAGCTCGGAGACGCTGCCGCCGTCCTTGCCGTCAGCACGACGCGACTTGTCGCTGTACTGGTAGCCGAGGTCGACGCGACCGTACAAGGTCACCGAGCTTTGGGCGTGGGCCGCGCCGGCAACGAGGGACAGCAGGGCTGCCGAAACCAGCGTGCGCTGGAGCGCTTTCTTTGAGGTAGAGATATTTGTCATCTGTTTCTCCATGGGTTCGAAACTATCTGAGTCCCGACGAAGTGGCCTGCTTCTTGTGAGCCGCCTACGACGCGTGTGAGGGTTGCGAAATCAGAGGTAACCGGGAAAATTTCCTCTCGCACTTCCATTTTGAGAGTGCTATCGACATCGCTGCAATCAGCATGACACTGATCCAAACTGGTGCCATCCCTTGCATTGATGCGCTTTCCCGGGGCTCGAGGCCCCGTGCAGCGTCGCGCAGTATAGGGTTAGTGCTTAGCCGATTTCACCGGCCTTGTTGCTCTGGTGACACATCGGAGGTGCACTGCATATATTGAAAATGCACTCTTTTGGTGCAATTTCGAGGGTGAAATTCATGAGTGCTGCCGGATAGATTCCGGCATGTCCAAAGGACTGGGATCAGAAACAGTCGGCGTCGGCCATTCCCAGGCGACAACTCCAGCGAAAGAATTCACCGGCCTGCTTGATCGAGCGCCGGAAGATCGCGGTCGCCTCGCTGGATATGGACTCGGGCAGCGGCAGAGCGAGCGGGGCACCCGAAGCGTTGGTGTAGAAATTGATGAAGCAGCTCTGGTCCGGCAGGCAGATGCTGGCGATCTGGCGGTCGTAGGACGCTCGTTCGCGCGCCAGCTCCGGTGGAACGATGACGACCTGGATGATGCCCTGGCGACCCACCACGGGCCACTTGCCAGGCTGCGCCGAAGGGGTCTGATCGGGAGCGTTGGTATCGGCCTCGAAGCGGATGGCGCGCAGCAGGCCCCGTCCTTCGCTGTCCCGGATTTCCAGCAGTCCGTCGCCTCGCACGATCGCGGTGACTGCCGACTCCAGCGCCGTCAGGATGCGATCCTCCTGCTCGAGCTTCGCCTGCGAGCACGCCATGCGTGAAGTCACGATCGCGCCGACCCGGATCTTCGATCCGTCCAGCGTGTAAGGCGCCGACATGCTGTTGCAGCTGGTGTGCCCGCCAAGCCGACCGTCTGTGCCGAGTTCGAGGCGCGCATTGCGCTGGTCGAGAATCGGTTCGGTGCGCGCCTGCACGATCTTCCAGGCACCCAGCACGCTGGCTTGCGGCGAAGCCGCAGCAGACGCTGAGGCATCCTGCGCAAGCACCGAACCCGCGGTGCCGAGGGCAGCAACGAGTGCCGCAACAGCCCACGCAAACCAGCGCTTGCGTTGCATCCGTTCCATGCGGGCGGAATTCCGTCAGTCGTACTTGATGTACTTGAAGCGCGGATCGTCCGGGGTGCCTTCAAGCTCGCTGCCGTCCTCCTGGCCCGGTTGCCAGAGCACCACTTCCTCGATCTTCTTCGCGAGCTGGAAGTCCTTCTCGGTGATTCCCTTGGCGGAGTGGTTCACCAGCTTGACGATGACGAACGCATAGGAGACTGCCAGATCGGGGTGGTGCCAGGCGGCTTCGGCCAGGTGGCCGACGGTGTTGACCACCATCAGCGTGCCTTTCCAGCCGCTGGTCTTGTACTTGCGCCGGATCCAGCCGTCCTCGTAGGACCAGGTCGGCAGTTCCTGCTGCAACCGGGCAGCGACTTCTTCGGGTGTGAACACTTCGTCGACAGTCTTCTTGCGCCATGAACTCATGGGTGCTCCTTGCTGATCACACATGCCGGGAATGTTCGCACGACCCGACATGACCGCGACTCCAGCGCGGCTACGATCCCACGCTGATTCCACCCTGGGAAAGAACCCGATGGCCTCCAGCCTGCTCGCCCTGATCGATGACATCGCCACCGTGCTCGACGACGTGGCGATCCTGACGAAGGTGGCTGCCAAGAAGACGGCAGGCGTGCTCGGTGACGATCTGGCGCTGAATGCCCAGCAGGTGGCCGGCGTCACCGCCGATCGCGAGCTGCCGGTGGTCTGGGCGGTGGCCAGGGGATCGATGCTGAACAAGGCCATCCTGGTGCCGGCTGCGCTGGCGATCAGTGCCTTCGCGTCCTGGGCCGTGACGCCGCTGCTGATGGTCGGCGGTCTCTTCCTCTGCTTCGAGGGCTTCGAGAAACTGGCGCACAGGTTCATGCACGACGCGAAGGACGATGCGGCGCATGAGGCCGAGGTGCTGAAGGCGCTGACCGATCCGTCCATCGACATGGTGGCTTTCGAGAAGGACAAGATCAAGGGCGCGGTGCGCACCGACTTCATCCTTTCTGCCGAGATCATCGCCATCACGCTGGGCACGGTGGCCACGTCGCCCTTCGTGACACAGGTGACCGTGCTGGTCGGCATCGCGATCGTGATGACGATCGGGGTCTACGGTGTGGTCGCAGGCATCGTCAAGCTCGACGATCTCGGGCTGTACCTGACGCGACGATCAGGAGCCGGCGCGGCATTCCAGCGACGATTAGGAGCCGCCATCGTGAAGGCCGCGCCTTACCTGATGCGCACGCTGACCGTGCTCGGCACGGCCGCGATGTTCCTCGTAGGCGGCGGCATCCTCACCCACGGCATACCCGCGCTGCACCATGCGATCGAGATGGCCGCGGCGAAGGTGTCAGGAATCCCGGGAATCGGCGGCCTGTTCGGCGCGGTGACGCCGACCTTGCTCGACGGGCTGTCCGGTGTGGTGGCCGGCGCTCTGGCCCTGGCCGGCGTCAGCCTCGCCGTCAGGCTGTTCAAGCGGCCAGCGACGGCAGCGTGATCTTCCTGCCCGTCGCTGGCCGGCCCGAGGCGCCGGATCCGGCGCGTCTTTCACCGCGCTGCGACGTCGATCAACTCGATGTCGAAGAACAGCGTCGCATTCGGGGGAATCACGTTGCCCGCGCCCCGCGCGCCGTATGCGATCTGCGGCGGGCAGGTCAGACGTGCCTTGCCACCGACCTTCATGCGCTGCACGCCTTCGGTCCAGCAAGGGATGACGCGATTCAGCGGAAAGCTCGCGGGCTGTCCGCGCTTGTACGAGCTGTCGAACTCGGTCCCATCGGGCAGCGTGCCGCGGTAGTGCACCTTCACCGTGTCCGTGGCGCCGGGGCTGGCGCCGGTGCCTTCCGTGAGAGAACGGTAGATCAGCCCGCTCGAAGTGGTCGTGGCTCCCGCTTCCTTGGCGGGCGCATCCGTTTGTGCCCAGGCACAGTGCGAGGTGGAAATTGCCAGCAAGCCGGCGTAGACGATGGCCTTCAAATCGTTTCTCCAGGAAGGTGCATTGAGGATGTCCCGCGCCGTCGTTCGCGAACGTGCGGGACCGCGATCATCGCCGCAGCGGCGACCCGACGTCCTGAAAGGCACTTGGCCGCGCTTGCGCATCAGCTCAGTGCAGCCTTCGCAGCAGCAGCGGAGCCTCAGCGGCCCTGGTTTGCTCACCCATGAAACTGCTGCTCGCGCCCATGGAGGGCCTGCTCGACCACACGCTGCGCGACATCCTGACGCGGGTCGGAGGAGTCGATCGCTGCGTGTCCGAGTTCATCCGTGTGTCGGGCACGCTGCTGCCTGACCGTGCTTTCCTGCGGGTCGTGCCCGAACTGAATCAGGGTGGGCGCACCCGCGCCGGGATCCCGGTGCGCGCGCAGTTGCTGGGTTCCGACCCGAACTGCCTTGCCGAGAACGCTGCCAGGCTGGCCGCCCTGGGACCGCACGGCATCGATCTCAACTTCGGTTGTCCGGCGAAGATCGTCAACCGCCACGGCGGTGGGGCGGCGCTGCTCGACGATCCCGAACTGATCGCGGCCATCGTCAGCGCGGTCCGGCGCGCAGTGCCTCGCACGATGCCGGTGTCGGCCAAGATGCGACTCGGCAATCTGGACGGCAGCCGCGCGGTCGAGTGCGCGCAGGCGATCGCCGGGGCGGGCGCCGATGAGCTCGTCGTGCACGCCCGCACGAAGGCCGATGGCTACCGGCCGCCGGCCTACTGGGAGCGCGTGGCCGAAGTCCGTGCGGCGGTGAGCATTCCGGTCGCGGCCAATGGCGAGATATGGACCGTGGCCGATGCATTGCGTTGCCGGGAGTTGTCCGGCTGCGACACGCTGATGCTGGGACGCGGGATGGTGGTCGATCCGGGGCTGGGCCTCGCGATCGTGGCCGCAACGCGGCAGGCGCCGCTGTCCGACGCAGCTGCGCGTGGCATGCCGTGGGAGTCCCTGCTGCCGCTGGTGACCGAATTCTGGTCGCTGGTGCTCGCACGTCGCGACATCGCCGATCGACATCGCGCAGGCCGGCTGAAGCAGTGGCTGAATCTCCTGCGCCGCTGCCATCCGCGCGCCGAGGCGATCTACGGTGCGATCCGCACCGTCAACGATCCGGCGCAGATCGGCGCGTACCTGGCCGAGTCCGTGCGCATCGCAGCCTGAGCGGCTGCTTTTCGTTGCCGAATCGCCTCGTGCTGCCAACAGCGACACGCGTTGGACCTCGCCGATGCGACCGCCCGGCGCCACAATCGTCCGGTCACCACTGACTGAATTGCCCGCCTCGATGCCCACGTCCGTTCCGCCGGTCAAGACGCCGCTCGGTCACGAGGAGTTGCGAACGCGCTCGCACGGGCTGAACCAGCGTCATCGCACGATGCTGTTTCTCGTCGATGGACGCCGCCCCCTCAGCGAAGTTCTCGCGCTGGCCCTGCAGGCGGGTGCCAGCACCACGCATTTCGAGGATCTGGTGCACCTCGGACTGGTCGAGCTGGTGATCGATCCCGACGAGGCTTCCGAGGTCATGCCGAGCCAGCAAGGTGCCCTCGACAGCGGCGGCGCCAGCACCCGCTCGGGTGTGCTGGCGGTTGAGCTCGGACCACCCTCGTCGCCTGTTGAGCCGCCGCCTCGGGCACCCTTGCCTCGCCCTGTGGTCGAGGTTCTCGAGGTCGAGATCGATGCCGTGCCGCCACCCTCCCGGCCGGTGCCTCTGAATGCAGACAACACGGGATCGGCGCTGTCGGTTTCGCAACGCCGGGCGCTCGCCAAGGCCTCTGATGACGAGTTGTTCCAGCAGGTGCGCGAGTTGCTGATCGACACCTTGCGTGTCGATGCGCCCGTGTTCTCCGCGATCACCCTGATGCGGGTTCACCGTGCGCGCTCGTCCAAGGAACTGATCAACCTCGTCTGGGAGATCGAGCGCCATCTGGGCGGGCCTTCCCGCAGGCGCCGCGAGATGTCGAGCCTGCATCGCGCTCGCGAACTGCTGGGCATGGGCAACACCCAGGTCAGCCTGGACGCCGAAGAGACCGGGTTCCCCGATACCGAGTGATCTGTTCTCGCGCGGCGTCGTCCGACGTGAGAAGGCGCCGGGGGCCGACCGGATGCCGGTGGATGTCGGTCGACATTGGGTGGTGCCGCGCACTTCCCTTCTCGCCGATCATCAACGTCGAGAATCGACGCCTCAGCCTGCTCGACCGAACTCGAACACCGAGGCCATTCCGACGCCGTGACCCGCACCGATGCATTGAACGACTCTTCCCGCCGGCGCCGATGGCTGGCGTTGCTGGTGGTCTCGCTGACGGCGTTCACGGCCATCGCATTGAACGCAGGCTCCGGATCGCACCTGCAGGCGATCGACCGGCAGGCTTCGCAGCACCTGCTCGCGCACGGGTCCGGCACCTGGACCGTCGCAATGCAGTGGCTTGCAAGGGTTCACGGTGTCGCAGGCATCGCGATCGTCGGCACCCTGTGGCTGGCGTGGCTCGGGCTGCGCGGCGAAACGATGCAGCTTGTGAGGCTGGCGCTGATCGTCGGAGGCGGGCTGGTGCTCAACAGTGTGCTGAAGCGCGTGTTCCAGCGCGCCCGGCCGGTGTTCGGCGAGGGAGTCGAACTGCCGCTGGAGACGCTGGCGACTTACAGCTTCCCGAGTGGCCACGTGTCGGGCAGCGTCGTCTTCTATGGCTTCGTGCTGATGACGATCTTCTCCGCGACGCAGCATCGAGCCTGGCGCTCGGCGTCGGTGGTCGTGGCGGGCGCCATGGTCGTGCTGATCGCCTACAACCGCGTCTACGTCGGGGCCCACTTCGTCAGCGACGTGCTGGCGGCGGCGGCCGAGGGGCTGGCCTGGCTCGCGTTCTGTGCGCTGCTGCTGGAGCGCGTGCAAACCCGTCCGTCGAAGTGAACCTGCACCCCGCGGATGCGTGACCTGATTCCAGTGATCGTCAACAGCGCCGCGCGCAGCGGCGACTCGCGTGCGCAGATCGCGGCATTGCCCGGACTGTTCGAGAGCGCCGGCTTGCGCATCCGCCTGATCGACCTCTGCCGTGGCGCGGACTCCGACGCCGAGATCGACGCGGCGCTCGCCGCACGGCCCTCCATGGTGGTGGCCGGTGGCGGCGACGGAACGTTGAGCGCCATCGCTGCCCGGCTGGTCGACACCGGCGTCCCGCTCGGGGTGCTGCCGCTGGGCACGCTGAACCATTTCGCCAAGGACCTGGGTATTCCTCTCGCTGTCGAAGCTGCCGTTCAGGTGATCGCGGCAGGTCACACGGCCGATGTCGATGTCGGTGAAGTCAACGGACGCATCTTCATCAACAACTCGGGGTTGGGTTTGTATGCGGACATCGTCCGTCACCGCGACCGTCAGCAGCGCACGCTGGGCCGCGGCAAGTGGCACGCACTGGCCTGGGCGACGTGGTCGATGCTGCGGCGCTATCCGTTCGTGCACGTCAGGCTGGTCATCGACGGATGCTCACGCGAATGGCGCACGCCGTTCGTGTTCGTCGGCAACAACCAGTACGCGATGGAAGGGCTGCGCATCGGCGTGCGCAGCCGCCTCGACGAAGGCCTGCTGTGCGTCTATGTCGCGCAGCAGCCGGGACGGCTCGGCCTGTTGCGGCTGGCGTTGCACGCGCTGCTCGGTCGGCTGAGCCAGGCGAGCGATTTCGATGCGATGACAGCCACCGAGCTGCTGATCGAAACCCGACGAAGGCACCTGCACGTGGCAGCCGATGGCGAGGTGTGGCCGATGACCACGCCGTTGCGCTACCGGACGCGGCCCGGCGCGTTGCGTGTCATCGTGCCTGCGCCGCCATCGGCTGAGACGTCCGGGCTCGATTCCGGCTGAAGCGTCGGGATTCGATGCGCTGGAAGGCGCTGTGTTCTGCGCTGTAGTCCCAGCGCTCGATGGTGTACCCGACGTCCCCGGGCTGCCCGGTGCGGATCACGTTCACCGAGTTCGGCACGTCACGCCGCACGCGGCTCGACAGCGCGGTTCCCGCCTGCGCGACGACGAGGCTTGCCCCGCCTGCGCCCGCAGGCGTCAGCTCGCGCATGTAGGGCAGGTGGATGTGACCGCCCAGCGCGACATCTGCGCCGGCGCCGGCCCATTGCCGCAGCGCGGTCTCGCATCCGCGAAGCAGGTGCTTGCGCTCTGCGTCGCCCTCGACGTGCAGCGGCTGGTGCACGACCACCACGCGCAGCTGCCCGGGCCGCGCGCTGCGCAATCGGGCAGCAACCCGCTCGATCTGCGCGGGCGAGACCTGACCTTCGACGTGGCGCAGGCGGCGCGTGGTCTTCACGCAAAGCACCAGCAGGTCGGCGCTGTCGTGCGTCGGCTCCAGTGCCTCGCCGAAGGCCTCCTGGAACCGTGCATACGGAAACAGCAGGCGCGCCACGCCGTTGAACAGCGGGATGTCATGGTTACCGGGAATGGCCAGCCAGGGAACGCCAAGGCGGTCGACGAACCGCCGCGCGCTGGCGAACTGTTCCGGCGTGGCACGCTGGGTGATGTCGCCGGACAGCACCAGCAACTCGGGTGCGAGGTCGCTGCTGAGCCGGGCCAGCGCCTCGACGACCGGAGCCTGCTCGGTGCCGAAATGCGTGTCCGAGATGTGGAGGAGGGTGGTCAAGGGCAAGCGGACGAGATGGTCTCCGGGTCGCCGGGCAGAGCCCGGCAATCAGTTCGTCTGCTGGATGCCGGCAATCGCCCACTGGCTGCCGTCGTTCGGCTTCGCGAGGTGCCAGACCTCGTCGAAAGGCTGGGTCGGACCGGACGCTTCTTCCTTGATCAGGCCATGGAAGCGCACGCTGACGACCTGCCGATCGGCTTCGTCGGAGAAGTCGAGCACTTCGGCGTCGACCCGGACGACATCGGTCTGCTGCGCGCTGCTGCCGCGCTCCTGCAGGTCGAGCTTGACCGCAGCGTACATCTCGGGCGTCGTGAACTGGCGCAGGTCGTTCAGGTCGGCGCTGTCGTTCGCGGCCTGCATGCGTATGAAGATCATCTTCGCGATCCGCTCGAAGCCCGCCTGGTCGAAGCCGACAGGCACCGTCGGTGGCCGCAGGTAAGGCTGGTTCAGTGCCGGTGAAGCCGCCACCGGTTCCGGCGCGGGTTGCGGGTTCCAGCCGGAACCTGAACCGCCAGAGCCGGCAGCTGCACCCGCTCCTGCGAACTGCATGCCGCCTGGAGCCCGCATCGGACTCGCGGACGATTTGGCGCCCATGCGGCTCATGACGAAGCGGATCGCGACGAAGGCCACGCCGGCCAGCAGCAGCATCATCAGGATGTTGCCGAATTCAGCGCCCATGCCCAGGTGGCTCATCAGGGCCGCGATGCCCAGTCCGGCCGCGAGTCCGGCGATCGGACCCATCCATGAGCGCTTGGGGGCCGCCGCGGGCGCGGCTCCGGCCGTGGCGGGCGCGGTCGGTGCTGCCTGGGCCGGCTTGGCCGGCGTGGCATCCGGAGCGCTCCGGCTTGGCAGGCTGCGCTGCATGCCCGAGGAACTGCCGCCGCCCAGGCGTTTGGCGTCGACGCTCAATGGCGCCAGGCCTGCGGCCATGACTGCGACTGACAGAGCCAGGATCCAGGATTTCATCTTGCGTTCCCTTGGTTTCGGTTCACGAGGAGAGGATGCATCGTAGCGGCAGAGCGCGTCAGGCGCGCCGGCGAGGCCATTCACACTCCTCGACATGGGGCCGCCCTGATGAATGTCAATGTCCAGGCGTTCTCAG
>JAGNWJ010000044.1:0-2017 GCA_017986065.1 Rhizobacter sp.
GCCACCTGCGGCTGGTAGTGCAGGCGGAAACGCCCGGCAGCGAGCGCCTGGCGCATCGCATGGTCGAGCTTCATGCGGGTACGCAGCTTCGTGGTGGACTCGGCACGCGCGTGGTGGAAACGGTAGCCGGCGCGTCCGTTCTCCTTGACCTCGTTCATTGCGGTGTCGGCCGCCTGGATCAGCTCGTCGGCACTCGCCCCGTCACCCGGATAGAGCGCAATGCCGACGCTGCAGGTGACGGTGAAACTCAGGTCATCGAGCGTGAAGGGTCGCAGCATGGCTTCGAGCACGCGGCGCGCACTGCCCTCGGCACCGGGACCATCGGCCGCATGGATGAGCAGCACGTACTCGTCCGCACCCAGGCGAGCCACCGTGTCGACCTGGCGCAGTGTGGACAGCAGGCGCTCGGCCACTTCCATCAGAACGCGGTCGCCCATGCCGTGGCCCAGCGTGTCATTGATGTGCTTGAAGCGGTCAAGGTTCAGGAACAGCAGCGCAAACGGAACCGCCTCGCGCTGCGCCAGGGCCAGCGCGTACTCGATGCGGCTGAGCAGCGCGCGGCGGTTGGGCAGACCGGTCAGCCCGTCGGTGTGCGACAGCAGGTCGATGCGCCGGTTGGCTTCGAGGCGTTCCGTGATGTCCCGGAAAGAGTAGACCCGGCCAATCGTCTGCCCTCGACTGCACTGCGGCAGGGTGACGCGCTCGAGCACGCGTCCGCCGATCAGCGTGATGGTGTCGCTCGACTGCGTCTGCGGCAGGCCGTCGATCGCGGCGAGTCGGCGCATGTACTCGGCCGGTTCGACGACGCGCCGCAGCATCCACGACAGGATGGCATCGTCGTCCCGCTGGGACAGCAGGTTCTCGGGCAACTCCCACATGGCGGCGAACCGCTGGTTGAAATTCCTGATGCGCCCCGATGTGTCGGTCACCAGGATGCCGTCCTGCGTCGATTCGAGCGTGGCCGCCAGCTCGGCCAGGCGATCGGCCAGTTCATCCTCGGCGCGACGTTCGCGACTGCGGTCGTGCATCACGACCATGAAAACCGCCTTCTCGGGCGGCAACACCATGCGCGTGACACGCCGGTGCACGGTGACCAGGCTGTCATCGGCGCGGCGCACCCAGGTGTGCGACTCGACACTGTCGGTCCAGCCCAGCGCCGCCTCCTGCCAGAAAGCCATGTCTTCCGGGGTCGCGGCCAGGGTCAGCATGTCCTGCCCGCAGAGGCTGCCGGCTTCGACGCCGATCAGCTCGCCCGCGGCCCGGTTTGCTGCAACGATGTGCAGGTTGTCGGGGTCGACCAGCCAGACCGCATCCAGCAGGCCGTCGATCAGCGCACGTGCTGCCACCAGCCAACCCTCACCAGCCCGCTCGCGCAGAGCCTGCGCCGGCTCGCCACGGATGCGCCGCGGCGTCGCCGCAACGACCGGCAGCTGCGGGGTGGGTGAGTTGGGCAGGATCCTCACGCGGCGGCTTCCATTTCGTGCGTCGGCTCGAAGAAATAGCTGACGCGGGGCCGCGGAGAGAGGTAGTTGAGCGTGCGCTCGGGCAGCGCCATCGGCTTCAGGCTGCGGCGGATGCCGAGCTCGGGTGCACTCTCCAGGTCCAGGATCAACGCCTCCTCGCGGGGCACCTTGGCGTCGTGCACCAGGACGCGGGGCTTGAGCGGACGCGAGAAGTTGCTGCCCACCACCAGCGCATAACGGTCATCCGTCAACTGCACCACCGAGCCTGCCGGATACACGCCCATCATCTTGATGAAGCCGCTGAGGATGTCGGGGTCGTACTTGCTGCGCCCCTGCGCGAACATCAGCGCGACTGCCTCGTGTGGCGTGATGGCCTTGGCCGGATTGGCCGGGTTGCACAGGTTGTCGTAGCGGTTGACGATGGCGACGATGCGCGACATGACCGTGGTGCGATCCATGGACAGCTTCAGCGGAAAACCGCTGCCGTCGATCAGTTCATGGTGCTGGGCGATGACGTTGGACGCGCCGGCGCTGAGTTCCATGCGCCGCGCCTG
>JAGNWJ010000044.1:2117-11887 GCA_017986065.1 Rhizobacter sp.
CAGCCCAGGCCCAGTGAACGCAACGTGGCGATCTGGTCCAGGCTGGAAATCTTGAAGCTCGAGCGCGGAAAAGGATGCGACATCCATCCACCGTCCAGGTGGATGTGCATGCCGATCTTCAGCGCGGCAACCTCGATGGTTTCGATGACGGTGTCGGATTTCATGGGAGCGGCGCTGTTGAGAAATCAACGCCGTATGGCCCCTTTTCGGCACGCCCGCCTGCCGACTTGAGCGCAGGCCGGTTTCGCGCGCCGAGGCGCGTCAGCCCGGCCTCAGCCCTTGACGCCCGCCGCCGCCTGCGCCGCGCGTTCGGCGGCGGCGGCCCGCAACGCCCGGAGCTTCTCGTGCGGATCGACCCTGGCCTGCACCTCGTGCAGCTTCATCTCGCCGATGAAGCGGCTCGGCACGCCCTGGATCGTGTCGCGCCCCTTCTTGCGGCGGCGCAACGTGCTGACCATCAGCGTGCTGCGCGCCCGGGTGATGCCGACGTACATCAGTCGGCGCTCCTCTTCCAGCCTTTCTGCTGTCATCTCGTCGTCTTCGGAGCGGAACGGAAGCAATCCCTCGTTGACTCCGGCGAGCGTGACATGCGGCCACTCGAGCCCCTTGGCGGCGTGCAGCGTGCTCAATGTCACGACGTTCTGTTCGTCGCCACGCTCGGCCAGACTGATGATCACCGAGATGGTCTGCGCCACGTCGAGCACGCTGCGCCGCTCGGTCTCGATGGCCATGCCGCCGTCGTTCTCGATCTCACCGCCGCAACGCTTGGCGATCCAGTCGACGAAATCGAGCACGTTGCTCCAGCGCGCGGCGGCCAGCTTCTCGCTGTCCTCGCCGTCATGCAGGTGCTGTTCGTAGCCGATGTCCTTGAGCCAGCCCAGCAGCAACGCCTTCGCATCCTCGGCGCCCGAGGTATGGCGTGCGCGGTATTCCAGATCGTTCACGAACCGGCCGAACTCGTGCAGCGAGCCGATCGCTCGCGCCGGCACGGCGGCACTCAGCGATTCGGCAAACAGCGCTTCATAGAGGCTGGTCTTCCAGCGGCCGGCGAACTCGCCCAGGCTGGCCAGCGTCTGCGTGCCGATGCCGCGCCTGGGCGTGCTGACGGCCCGCAGGAATGCCGGGTCGTCATCGTTGTTGACGAGCAGGCGCAGCCAGGCGCACAGGTCACGGATCTCGGCGCGGTCGAAGAAGCTCTGCCCGCCCGACACCTTGTAGGGCAGGTTGGCCTTGCGCAGCGCCTTCTCGAGCATCCGGGCCTGGTGGTTGGCGCGGTACAGGATCGCGAAATCCTTGAAGTCGATGTTGGCGCCTCCCGCACCTCGCAGCGACTGGATGCGTGCCACCGCGCGCTCGGCCTCGTGCTCCTCGCCATCGCACTCGACCACCCGCACCGGCTCTCCGTCGCCGAAGTCGCTCCAGAGTTTCTTCTCGAACAGCTTCGGGTTGTTCGCGATCACGCCGTTCGCCGCGCGCAGGATGTTGCCGGTCGAGCGGTAGTTCTGCTCCAGCGCGATCACCTTCAGGCTGGGGTACTCCTGCGGAAGGCGCTTGAGGTTGTCGATGGTGGCGCCGCGCCAGCCGTAGATGCTCTGGTCATCGTCACCCACCGCGGTGAACCGGCCACGCCGCCGCTCGTCCGGGTGGTCGACCAGGCTTTTCAGCAGCTCGTACTGGATGGTGTTGGTGTCCTGGTACTCATCGACCAGCACGTAGCGCAGCGTGTCCTGCCACTTCAAGCGCACTTCCTCATCCTGCCCGAGGAGCTTGTGCGGCAGGCCGATCAGGTCGTCGAAGTCGACCGCCTGGTAAGCGGCCAGCTGCTCTTCATAGCGCCGCATCACCCGCGCCGCAATGCGCTCGTCGTCGTCGGTCGCCGCCGCTTCGGCCGCCTCGCTGTTGAGGCCCGAGTTCTTCCAGCCGCTGATCGTCCATTGCCAGCGCCGGGCGAGTGCGTTGTCGGTGCTGGCACCGGCCTCCTTCAACAGCCCCAGCACGTCGTCGCTGTCAAAGATGCTGAACTGCGGCTTGAGGCCGAGCCGCACGCCGTCCTGGCGCAGGATCCGCACGCCCAGCGAATGGAAGGTGCTGACGACCAGATGCTTGGCCGCGCGCGGGCCGATCAGCTGCCTGGCGCGCTCGCGCATCTCCTGTGCCGCCTTGTTGGTGAAGGTGATGGCGGCGATCTGCCCCGGCGCGTAGCCCGCTTCGAGCAGGCGTGCGATCTTGTGCGTGATGACACGCGTCTTGCCCGAACCGGCGCCGGCCAGCACCAGGCACGGCCCGCCAAGGTAGTGCACCGCCTCGAGCTGGGCGGGGTTCAGGCTGGCAGGAGCAGACGTCACGCGTCGGGTCGGATGCAGATCGGAAGCGCCGTCACGGAGCAGCGCAAAGGCAGTGCGTGACGGCGGCAAAGGGCTTGCGGCCATCGACCAGGGCTCCAAGCCAGCCCAGGTCGTGTCGGATCGGCCCGGTCACGCTGTCGGGCAGACCGGCCGGCACCAGCCTGAGGTCGAAATGCATGGCCAGCGCAGAGACGGCTGCCCCGCCGAAGGCTTCGAGCAGCCGCTCGAAACGACCCGGATCGCGGTCGATGTAGACCACGCGGAAATCAGGCACCCTGCCAGACGCCGCCGAGGCAGCCAGGTCCGCATCGCCCTCCTTGAGCAGCTTGGCGCGCAGCGCAGCCGAGCGGATCGCGGCAGAGAGCCCGCCGATCGTGTCGACGAGCCCGCGCTCCTTCGCCTGCAGGCCGGTCCAGACACGGCCCTGCGCCACGTCGTCGATCTTCTCCGGCGTGGTCTGGCGGGCCTGCGCCACCTTGCCGATGAAATCGGCATAGATGTGATCGACGCTGGTCTGCAGCATGCCGATGAAGCGCGGATCGGGCTCGCGCCGCGGGTCGCCCGCGGCACCCAGCCAGGTGGTGGTCACGCCTTCGGCATGCACGCCGAGCTTGTCGATCGCGCGGCTGGCATTCGGCAACAGCGCGAAGACGCCGATCGAGCCGGTGACGGTGGCGGCATCGGCCATCACCTCGTCGGACGCGGTCGAGATCCAGTAGCCGCCGGACGCTGCGACGCTGCCCATCGACACCACCACCGGCTTGCCGGCTGCGCGCGTCAGTTCGAGCTCGCGGCGCACGAGTTCGGAACCGAACACGCTGCCACCGGGCGAGTTGACGCGCAGCACCACCGCCTTGATCGCATCGTCCTCGCGCGCCTTGCGCACCAGCGCTGCAGTCGACAGGCCGCCAACGGTGCCGGCCGGCGCCTGCCCATCGACGATCTCTCCTTCGGCCACGACGACGCCGATCGCGCTGCCGGTGGCGAGACCTGTCACCACCGGCGTGATGCGCGCCAGGTAGGTCTCGAACGAGACCTGCCGGAAGCTCTTGCTGTCGGCATCCCGCGCGCCACGCTCGATCAGCATCGCGCGCAGTTCGTCGCGGGTCTTCAGCGCATCGACCTGCCTTGCTTCGAGCGCGAGCCTGGCTGCATCGCCGCCAACCGCTGCGAGGCGATCGGGCAACGCATCGATCAGGGTCTGGGTGCTGCCGGCAGGCAGCTGACGTGCGGTCTCGATGCCTTCGGTGTAGGTCGCCCACAGGCCGTTGTAGAGCACGCTGTCGGCCTCCTTCGCCGCCGGCGACGGTCCGTTGGCGATGAACGGTTCTGCTGCGCTCTTGAACGTGCCCACCTTGACCAGGCTGACGCCGACGCCGAGCTTGTCGAGTGCGTCGAGGTAATAGTTGCGCAACCGCCCGTAGCCATCGAGGTAGACGGCACCCAGCGGATGCATCAGCACTTCGCTTGCGTGGGCGGCGAGGTAGTACTGCTTCTGGTCGTAGCCCGAGCCCCAGGCAACCACCTGCTTGCCGCTCGACCTGAAACGCTGCAGCGCGGTCGCCACGTCGCGCAGGCTGGCCAGCCCGGCCCCCTGGAAGTCGTCGAGCATCAGCACCACGCGCGCGATCTGCGGGTCGGTTGCCGCGGCTTCCAGTACCGCCAGCACGTCTCGCAGCCGGGTGCTCTGGATCGAATTCCCGCGCAATTGCGCGAGCGCGTTGTCGCGCACTCCGCCCGATTGCTCCTCGACCAGCGGGCCCTTCAGGTCGAGCACCAGCGCGGTGTTGTCCTGCATCACCGGGCTCTCGCGCCGGAACAGGGCGACCAGCAACAGCGCAATCAGCAGCAGGAACAGCAGGTTCAGCGCTGTGCGACGGGCCGCGTCGATGAACCACCATACGCCGGCGAGTCCGCGTCGCAGCAGGGAGAGAGGACGCAGGGACATGAAAACTCCACTTTGAAGGTCGGCGCGCGAGACTGTACGCGCCGCACCGTGCAGCGCTCGATGGCTTGCCCCTGACCGGCGCGCCGGGTTGCGATACTCCTGCGCGCATGCAGGCGATTCTCACCATCACGATCCCGTTCTTCGCGCTGGTGCTGTGCGGCTACCTGGCCGCGCGGCGCGGCTTGCTGCCGGTGGATGCGGTCCCGGGGTTGAACGCCTATGTGCTGTTCTTCGCGCTGCCGTGCATGCTGTTCCGTTTCGGTGCCAGCATGCCGTTCGCGCAGCTCATCGATCCGGTGCTGATCGGCGTGTATGCGCTGTGTGCGCTCGCAGTCGTCGCACTGACCGTGGCACTGACCTGGGATCGGGGCACGCCCGTGTCGGGCAGCACCGCAGCGACCGGCGTGAACCTGAAGAACGCCGCCTTCGGCGCGCTGGTGGCGTCGTTTCCGAACACCGGCTTCATGGGCGTGCCGCTGCTGGTGGCGCTGCTTGGCGCGCCGGCTGCCGGCCCCGTGATCGGCACCATCCTCGTCGATCTGATACTGACCAGCACGCTGTGCATCGCGCTCGCCCAGGTTCGGCGCGGCACCGATGAACACCGGGCGGCCGACGGTTCGGTGACTGCATCGGTGGCGCGCTCGCTGCGGGCCGCACTGACGAACCCGCTGCCATGGGCCATCGCACTCGGTGCGCTGTCAGCAGCCATCGAGGTCGATCTGCCCGGACCCATCGCGACGATGGTGAAGCTGCTCGCCGAATCGGCGACGCCGGTGGCGCTGTTCACCATCGGTGCGGTGCTGTGGCGCGCCAGCCTGCACAGCCACACGCGCACCCCGCTGCGCCACGTGCTGCCTGTGGCGGCCATCAAGCTGCTGGTGCACCCGCTGCTGGTGCTGGGCGCGGGACTGTCGGCGCGTGCGCTGGGTGCACCGGTTCCCGACTTCGGATTGACGGTGCTGGTGCTGGCGGCGGCACTGCCCAGCGCCAGCAACGTGTCGCTGCTGACCGAGCGCTACGGCGCAGACAACGGCCGCGTGGCCCGCATCATCATGGCCAGCACCGCGCTGGCGTTCGTGAGCTTCTCGCTGCTCGCCTGGGTGATGGGTGCAGGGATCCCCTGATACGCGCTCCCGGCACAGTCGTGCATGGGTCGTGGCTCGACGCACAGCACGACTCAAGGTAATTGATCCACGCTATCGAAGGGTTTTTATCAATTGCATTTGCAAGACCCCCTCGACTCGATACATTTTTTTGGCGGACGACGTGTGCGCCCCACCAAACAAGCAGCACATCGCAACCAGTCGAAGGAGACAAACATGTCAGACCAAGCCCAGTGCCCGTTCTCGGGCGGCGCCCGCACCCAGGCCATCGCCCGCAGTGGCCAGACCAATGCCGATTGGTGGCCCAACCAGCTGAACCTGAACATCCTGCACCAGCACTCGGCCCCGTCCAACCCGATGGGCGAGGCATTCGACTACGCCGCGGAATTCAAGACGCTGGACCTCGATGCGGTGGTCGGTGACCTGAAGGCGCTGATGACGGATTCGCAGGACTGGTGGCCGGCCGACTGGGGACATTACGGCGGCCTCTTCGTGCGCATGACCTGGCACGCCGCGGGCACCTATCGCATCTCCGACGGCCGCGGCGGCGCGGGCACCGGCAACCAGCGCTTCGCCCCGCTGAACAGCTGGCCCGACAACGGCAACCTCGACAAGGCGCGCCGCCTGCTGTGGCCGATCAAGCAGAAGTACGGCCGCAAGCTGTCGTGGGCCGATCTGATCGTGCTGGCCGGCACCGTCGCGATGGACACGATGGGCTTCAAGACCTTCGGCTTTGCCGGCGGCCGCCCGGACATCTGGGAACCGGAAGCCGACATCAACTGGGGAACCGAGAAGACCTGGCTCGGCGACGAGCGCTACAGCGGCGACCGTGAACTCGCCAACCCGCTCGGTGCCGTCCAGATGGGTCTGATCTACGTCAACCCGGAAGGCCCGAACGGCCACCCCGATCCGGTGGCGTCGGGCCGCGATGTGCGCGAGACCTTCGCCCGCATGGCGATGGACGACGAAGAGACCGTGGCGCTGGTCGCCGGTGGCCACACCTTCGGCAAGGCGCACGGCGCTGGCGATCCGGCGCTGGTCGGCCGCGAGCCCGAGGGCGCAGACATTGAAGCGCAGGGCCTGGGCTGGGCCAACCGGTTCGGCAGCGGCAAGGGCGTGCACACCACCACCAGCGGCATCGAAGGCGCCTGGAAGCCGAATCCGACGACCTGGGACATGGGCTACTTCGACATGCTGTTCGGCTACGAGTGGGAGCTGACCAAGAGCCCGGCCGGCGCACACCAGTGGACGCCGAGGAACTGCAGGCCCGAGCACCTGATCCCGGACGCGCACGATCCATCGAGGAAGAGCCCGCCGATGATGACGACGGCCGACCTGTCGCTGCGCATGGACCCGGCCTACGAGAAGATCTCGCGTCGCTTCCACCAGAACCCGCAGGCGTTCGCCGACGCGTTCGCCCGCGCCTGGTTCAAGCTGACGCACCGCGACATGGGACCGCGCGCCCGCTACCTCGGCAAGCTCGTTCCAAACGAAGTGATGATCTGGCAGGACCCGGTGCCGGCAGTCGACCACGCGCTGGTCGGAGAGGCCGACATCTCGGCACTGAAGGCCAGGCTGCTGGCCTCGGGCCTGTCCATCTCGCAGCTGGTCAACACCGCGTGGGCGTCCGCCTCGACGTTCCGCGGCAGCGACAAGCGCGGCGGAGCCAATGGCGCGCGGATCCGGCTGGCGCCGCAGAAGGATTGGGAGGCCAACCAGCCCGCCGAACTGTCGCGGGTCCTCACCGCGCTGGAAGCCATCCAGAAGGAGTTCAATGGCGTCCAGTCCGGCGGCAAGAGGGTCTCGCTCGCCGACCTGATCGTGCTGGGCGGCTGCGCCGCCGTCGAGGCGGCAGCGAAGAGGGCCGGCGTCGACGTGAAGGTGCCCTTCACACCGGGGCGCACCGACGCCTCTCAGGAACAGACCGACGTGGACTCGTTCGCGGTGCTCGAACCCGTGGCTGACGGCTTCCGCAACTACGCACGCCAGGGCGCCGAAGGCTCGGCAGCGGAGTTGCTGGTCGACAAGGCGCAGCTGCTGACTCTGACCGCGCCGGAGATGACGGTGCTGGTCGGCGGCCTGCGCGCGCTGAACGCCAACGTCGGAGAGACGCCCCATGGTGTCCTGACCAAGCGGCCGCAAACGCTGACGAACGACTTCTTCGTCAACCTGCTCGACATGCGGACGAAGTGGCAGAAATCCGCTGCTTCGGCCGGCGTGCTGGAAGGCAGGGACCGGACCACGGGCGAACGCCGGTGGACGGCAACCACCGTCGATCTGGTCTTCGGCTCCAACTCCCAGCTGCGTGCTCTCGCGGAGGTCTATGCCTGCAGCGACTCGCAGCAGTCGTTCGTGCAGGACTTCGTGGCGGCGTGGAACAAGGTGATGAACCTCGATCGCTTCGATCTGGTGTGAGCGTCGGTCGATCGGCCTGATCACCGTTGTCGGGTGAGATCGAGTCGCGGTCGGCAACGGCTGGCGTGCCGCCCTGTTTCCCGGGTACTCGGGATGAGGGCGCACGCGGTCCGCGCGGGCAACGCAAAATCACGGGCTCGTCCTGCTTTCCTGACGAACTCCCAACGACCTGCGCGAGATCCTGACCCATGAAACAGTACCAATGCCTGGTGTGCGGCTTCATCTATGACGAGGCCCTCGGCCTGCCCGACGACGGGATCCCTGCCGGCACCCTGTGGGCCGACGTGCCTGCGGACTGGGAATGCCCGGACTGCGGGGTGTCGAAGTCCGAGTTCGAGATGGTGGCGGTCTGATGCCCGGAGACGCTCCATCGACAGCGACCCCGGTCGTCATCGTCGGCAGCGGGCTGGCCGGCTATGCCGTGGCTCGCGAGTTCCGCAAGCTGGACAAGGAGACGCCGCTGGTCGTGCTGAGTCGCGATCACGGGGGCTTCTATTCCAAGCCGATGCTGTCGAATGCACTGGCCGGTCAGAAGACCGCGGCCAGCCTGCTGATGAAGTCGGCCGACAAGATGGCCGCGGAACTGGGTGCCACGGTGCTTGCCGGGGTATCGCTGCAAGACCTGGACACGGCCGCGCGGCAGCTGACGCTCGCCGCGGGCGAGCGGCTGGCCTACCGCGACCTGGTGCTCGCGCTCGGCGCCGATCCGATCCGGCTGCCGCTGGCGGGTGACGCCGGAGATGCCGTGCTGTCGGTCAACGACCTCGACGACTACGCCCGATTCGCCGGCGCACTCGAAGGGGCACGAAGCGTCGCGATCCTGGGCGCCGGGCTGATCGGCTGCGAGTTCGCCAACGATCTGCTGCACCGAGGCATCGCCCCGACGGTGCTCGATGTGGCCGACCGGCCGCTGTCCCGCCTGCTGCCCGCCGAGGCCAGCGCCTGGCTGCGAGCCCGTCTCGAGGCGGCAGGCGTGACGTTCCGCCTGGGCGTGGCGGCCAGCCGGGTCGATCGGGCCGACGGTGGTCTGACGCTCGCGTTGAGCGACGGCGGCAGGTTGCACGCAGACCAGGTGCTGTCGGCCGTCGGCCTGCGTCCGCGTGTGGAGGTCGCCCAAGCCGCCGGCATCGCTGTCGGCCGCGGCATCACCACCGACCGGCTGCTCGCGACGTCGGCTGCGCACGTGTATGCCGTCGGCGACTGCGCCGAAGTCGTCGGCATGAACCTGCCCTACGTGATGCCGCTGATGCAGCAGTCGCGGGCGCTGGCGGCCACGCTGTGCGGTCGACCCACACCGGTCTCCTACCCGGCCATGCCGGTGCTGGTGAAGACGCCCGCCTGCCCGACCGTCGTGTGTCCCCCGCCACCCGGGTCGAACGGCGACTGGCAGGTCACATCGAGCGTCGATGGCTGCGAGGCGAGGTTCGTGGGCACCGATGGAAAGCTGCTCGGCTTTGCGCTGCTCGGCACAGCGACCTCGATGAAACAGACGCTGGCGGCCGAGGTGCCCGCATGGGTCGCGGACTGATCCGAATCCTCGGCGCGGTGGCCTGACGCGGGTTGCAGATCAGCCGCCGCGCTGGAGGGCCAGTTCGGCTTCCTCCGCCGCCCTGCGCAGCTTGACGCACTCGGCATCCCCGGCATAGGCCGCCTGGGCGCAGCGTTCGTTGATGCAGAGCGCCCCGGCGATGAAGCCCCGCTTGCCGCAGACCTCACGCAGGTTGGCAGCCCCCAGCTGCTCGGTCGGGGATGGCGGCAGCGGTTCGGCGACGCGTTGCGGCAACGCAGGAGCGCTGGGCACGGCCATCGACGATGCCGGCAACGTGACCGGCGGCGCTGCATCGGTAGCCCGCGCCGCCGGCGCCTTGGTCGCCAGGCGCACCGTGGCGACTGGCGAGACCGGCCCCCTCGGTGCGGGCGCACCAGAAGCCGGCAGGCCGGCGCGGACCGCCGCTGTCG
>JAGNWJ010000044.1:11987-22553 GCA_017986065.1 Rhizobacter sp.
GCCGCGGATGCAGCCGGAGGTTCGGTCACCCGCAGCTCGGCCGGCAGCGTCAGGCTCGTCGGAACAGCCGCTTCGCCGGCTGGCGAAGCGGCCCGTGCCGACCCCGCCGAAGCACAGTTCAGGCAGGGATCAGCAAGACGGGCGAGGCGATGACCGCAGATCGGACACTTCATCGGGGTGTGCAGGCGCAAGCACGGGCTCACGCTCCTTCGCCCATTTCGGCATCAGGGCTGCAGAACTTGAGCCGCCGCCCCTGCAGGATGGTCGAACGGTCTCGCCGAACGGCGCGGGATTCTCAGATCGCCAGCGGATCGACGTCGACCGCCCAGCGCAGGATGCGCTGATCCGCGGTCCGCTCGCGCCGCATCGCGTGCAGCGCGGGCAACCACTCGGCCAGGAAGCGTTGCAGCGATGCGCGCGACGCCGACTCGATCAGCAATTGCATGCGCTCGACGTTGGCGACCCGCGCGATCGGGGTCGGCACCGGCGAGTACACCGTCACGGCGGGGCTGTCAGCTGCACCTTCGGCAGCCTGCGCTGCGTCCTGCAGGAAGCTGCGCGCCGCATCGGCCGTGCGCGCCTCGGCCCGCAGCAGCGCCAGGTGGGAAAACGGCGGCAATCCGGCCATGCGACGCTCCGCCAGTTGCGACGCCGCAAACGCCTCGAAATCGTGGCTGCGCAGAGCGGCATAGAGCGCATGCTGCGGATGCCAGGTCTGTACCCACATCTCGCTGGCAGCGGCGTGGGCCGCATCGCGCCCGGCGCGGCCAGCCGCCTGCATCAGCAGTGCGAACAACCTCTCGGGCGCGCGGAAGTCGCTGCTGAACAGCGAGGTGTCGGGGTTGACCGCCGCGACCAGCGTGATACGCCGGAAATCGTGGCCCTTGGTGATCATCTGCGTCCCCACGAGCACATCGACGTCGCCGGCATGCACCGCGCCCAGCTGCGCTTCCAGCGCGCCCTTGCCGCGCGTGCTGTCGGCGTCGATGCGGGCAATACGCACCGGACTGCCATCGGGCCGGATCAGCAGCTCCGCAAGCTGTTCCTCGAGGCGCTCGGTGCCACGGCCCATCGGCGCGATGTCGAGGTTGCCGCAGTCAGGGCAGGCCTGCGGTACACGCTCGGTGAATCCGCAGTGGTGGCAGCGCAGCGTGCGATCGAGCTTGTGAAAGACGCGCCAGGCGCTGCAATGCGGGCAGCCGCTTTTCCATCCGCAGTCGCCGCAGTGCAGCACCGGCGAATAGCCCCGGCGATTCAGGAACACGAGGCTCTGCTCGCCGCGCCCGATGCGCTGCTGCAGCGCAGCCAGCAGCGGCTCCGAGATGGCGGCGCCCCCCTTCGCGCGCGGCTGCTGGTTCATGTCGACCAGGCGCACCCTTGGCAGTGCCCCGCCTCCGATGCGTGCCGGCAGGGACAGGCGCCGGTAACGACCCTCCTCGGCGCGCTGCCAGCTCTCGAGCGAGGGCGTCGCGGAGCCCAGCAGCACCGTGACGCCTTCGAGCCTGCCGCGATAGACGGCCAGATCGCGCGCCGAGTAGCGGGCACCTTCCTGCTGCTTGTACGAGGGATCGTGCTCCTCGTCGACGACGATCAGTCCGAGCCGGGGCATCGATGCGAACACCGCGAGCCGCGTTCCGAGCACGAGATCGGCTGATCCGAGGTGCGCCGCGAGCCAGCCGCGAAGCCGCTGCGCCGGCGTCAGCGCGCTGTGCATCGACACGATGTGCCGCCCGGCGAAGCGTTCGGCGAATCGGGCTTCGAGCTGCGGCGTCAGATTGATCTCGGGCACCAGCACCAGAACCTGGCGTCCTTCGGACAGCGCCTGGGCGGCAGCGCGCAGGTAGATCTCGGTCTTGCCGCTGCCGGTGATGCCGTGCAGGAGCACCGTCGGGGCGCCGCTCTGACCTGGCTCGCTGGTCGGCACCTGCATGGCCATGAGTTCGGCCAGCGCCCGGGTCTGCGCGAGGTCGAGCGCCGGAGCAACGCCATCCGTTTCGGGCTGACTCACCACCGCGTCAGCCGGTGTCAGCTTCGCCAGACCCTTGTGGAGGCGAGAGATGCGCTGCCGGATCTGGCCATCGTCGAGCTTGCGCAGTTCCGGCGGCAGCACCGACAAGGCAACTTCGCCGATGCCCCGCTGGTAGTAGGCGGCAGCGAACTCGATCAGCTGGCACCACCTCTCGCTCAGCGGCGACAGCGAAGTCAGCGCGTGCAGCAGCGGCTTGAGTTCGATCGTCGGGGCACCCGTTTCCACGACAGCGCCAGATCGTTGCGCCCACACGATGCCGGTCACCTCGCGGCGTCCGAGGGGCACACGCACCAGCGTGCCGGGCGGCAGCGCGGGGTCCCCCAGGTAGGTCAAAGGCTCTCGCAGCGCGGTGTGCTGAGGCGTATCCACCGCGACCCTCAGGTGGACGGTTTCAGTCATTGCTGTCAACCCCCGACTTAAACGCCAAAGCTAGAGTCTTGCTGAGACAAACCCCATAAGCCCCTGATTTCAATGCACTTTCCGGGCTATTCACCAAATATGTGGATAACTTTGTGGGCAACCTGCCAAAACCGCGGCTAAAGCGTTGATTCATCGGGCTCAGCCTTACGTTGCCCACTTTCGCGGCAACACGCAAGACTCAATGAAATCAATGACTTAGCGATCTTTGAATAAATTTTTGTGTTGCGGCGCAGCAGGATCCGTCAGCCAAACAGGCATCAACAGAAATGGGGATAAGTCAATGCCTGAGCACTTACTCACCTGCTGATCGAGCAGACACGAGACCGCCTGCGGCCTGCATCGGCCAAGCGAAGGTACGTCAGCCCGGCTGACGCAAGCGGCGCGACACCTCATGAACCGCATCGACCAGCGCCGTGACGTTTTCCGGCGGCGTGTGCTGGCTGATGCCGTGACCGAGGTTGAAGATGTGGCCGTCGACGTGGCCATCTCGCGGGGCGCCCGGCGCACCGAAACTTTCCAGTGTCCTGGTGACCTCGGCGCGGATCTGCTCCGGTCCGGCGAACAGCACATTCGGATCGAGGTTGCCCTGCAGCGCGACCCGATCGCCAACGCGGGCACGCGCCGATTTCAGGTTGACGGTCCAGTCGAGCCCGAGTACGTCAGGCCCCAATTCGGCCATCTCCTCGAGCCACAACCCGCCGCCCTTCGTGAACACGATGTGGGGAATGCGCTGACCGTCGTGTTCCCTTTTCAACTGCTGCAGCACGCGCTTCGTGTAGGCCAGGCTGAACTCCTGGAACGCGCCGTCGGCCAATACGCCGCCCCAGCTGTCGAAGACCATCACCGCCTGAGCACCAGACTCGATCTGGGTGTTGAGGTACAGCGCCACCGCATCGGCGTTGATCGCGAGGATCCGATGCATCAGGTCGGGGCGGCTGTACAGCATCGTCTTGACCAGGCGGTAGTCGTCAGACCCCGCACCCTCGACCATGTAGCACGCGAGCGTCCAGGGACTGCCCGAGAAACCGATCAGCGGCACGCGCCCCTTCAGTGCCTTGCGGATCGAGGTGACGGCGTCGAACACATAGCGCAGCTTGTCCATGTCGGGCACGGCCAGCAGATCGACGGCCGCTTCGTCACGCACGGCACGCTCGAACTTGGGGCCCTCGCCGAGCGCGAAGCTCAGGCCCAGCCCCATCGCGTCAGGCACGGTCAGGATGTCGCTGAACAGTATCGCGGCGTCGAGTGCGTACCGATCCAGCGGTTGCAGCGTGACCTCGGTCGCGTAGTCCGTGTTGGTCGCCAAACCCATGAAACTGCCAGCCTTCGCCCGCGTCGCGCGGTACTCCGGCAGGTAGCGTCCCGCCTGCCTCATCAGCCAGACGGGCGTGTGATCGGTCGGCAGGCGCAGGCAGGCGCGCAGGAAGGAGTCGTTTTGCAGGGGTGCATACATGGCGGAATTATCACGCCCATAATTTCGCCCATCCACCGATTCCGCCCCGGGAAAACACAGGGCACCACAGGAGCCGACCTTGCGCGCTGACAACATCCTCCAGACCATCGGCCACACGCCGCACATCCGCATCAACCGGTTGTTCGGCGACGGATCTCGCATCTTCATCAAGAGCGAACGCTCCAATCCAGGCGGGTCGATCAAGGACCGCATCGCGCTGGCGATGGTCGAGGCGGCCGAAGCCTCCGGTGCGCTCGTGCCGGGCTCGACGATCATCGAACCGACCTCGGGCAACACCGGCGTCGGGCTCGCCATGGTCGCAGCGGTCAAGGGCTACAAGCTGGTCCTGGTGATGCCGGAAAGCATGAGCATCGAACGGCGGCGCCTCATGCTGGCTTACGGTGCCTCGTTCGAGCTGACACCTCGCGAGAAAGGCATGAATGGCGCCATCGCCCGCGCGACCGAGCTGGTCGCCGCGACGCCGAATGCCTGGATGCCTCAGCAGTTCGAGAATCCCGCCAACATCGATGTGCACGTGCGAACCACGGCAGTCGAGATCGCCAACGACTTTCCCGATGGCATCGATGCGCTGATCACTGGCGTGGGTACCGGCGGGCACCTCACTGGATGCGCGCAGGTCCTGAAGGCGAAATGGCCCCAGCTCAAGGTGTATGCCGTCGAGCCAGCGGCCAGCCCGGTGATCAGTGGTGGCAAGCCTTCGCCACACCCGATCCAGGGCATCGGCGCAGGCTTCATCCCGAAGAACCTGCACACCGGCCTGCTGGATGGCACGATCCAGGTGGAGGCTGAAGCGGCAAGAGAGATGGCGCGTCGCTGCGCCCGCGAGGAAGGCATGCTGGTCGGTATCTCGTCAGGCGCAACGCTGGCAGCCATCGCACAGAAGCTGCCCGAGCTGCCGGCGGGCGCCACTGTGCTGGGCTTCAACTACGACACCGGCGAGCGCTATCTCTCGATCGAGGGATTCCTTCCGGTGGAGTAACCCCTGCCGGGGCACCTCGAGTGCGCGGCTCGTGCAATGCCGCGGCAGTAGCATGGAGGAATTCCATTCAACGGGAGCCCCCCATGTTGCGCAGACTTTGGCTGGCCGCTCTGGCCTTGACCGCGACGCTCGCGCTGAGCGGTTGCGGCTACAACCAGTTCCAGCAACTCGACGAAGAGGTGAAGGCCGCCTGGGCCGAAGTGCTGAATCAATACCAGCGGCGCGCCGACCTGATTCCCAACATCGTCGCCACCGTCAAGGGCGAAGCCAACTTCGAGCAGGAAACCCTGACCAAGGTGATCGAGGCGCG
This sequence comes from Rhizobacter sp., assembly GCA_017986065.1. Lineage (GTDB taxonomy): Bacteria > Pseudomonadota > Gammaproteobacteria > Burkholderiales > Burkholderiaceae_C > PBB1. The sequence goes on from JAGNWJ010000044.1 coordinate 17,200, forward strand.
CTCGAAGGCGACCAGCATCCAGGCCACGCCGGAGCTGGTCAACGATCCGGCTGCGTTCCAGAGATTTCAAGCGGCGCAGGGCGAGCTGACAGGAGCGCTGAGCCGCCTGATGGTGGTGGCAGAGCAGTATCCGAACCTGAAGGCCAATCAGGGTTTCCAGGATCTGCGGGTGCAGCTCGAGGGCACCGAGAACCGCGTCACCGTGGCGCGCAACCGCTACATCAAGGCGGTCGCCGAGTACAACGTGCTGGCCCGCAGCTTCCCAAACAACCTGACGGCGATGATGTTCGGCTACACGGTCAAGCCCAGCTTCACGGTGCAGAACGAAGCCGAAATTTCCAGACCTCCCGCAGTGAATTTCGACAAGCCCGCGTCGAAGTGACGTCAATCCATGCCGCGGTGGCGCGTGGCGACATCCATTGATGCATTCATGAGCGCCCGGTCTGCCTGGCGCCGGGAACCTTCGGTTCGACCAGGGGCTGCGGTCCGACTGGCGACGCTGTTTCTGGTCGCGATCCTGCAGTTGATGACAGGCGCTGTGGCAAGCGCCCAGGATGTGCTGCCGGTACCGCCCCTCGCGGCGCGAGTGATCGATCAGACATCCACGCTCGACGAGGGCCAACGAGCCTCGCTGGTCGCAAGACTCGCCGCCATCGAGCAGCAAACAGGCAGCCAGATCGTCGTGCTGCTTGTTCCCAGCACCTTGCCCGAGGACATCGCCGCATACAGCCAGCGTGTGGCAGACACCTGGAAGATCGGCCGCAGTGACGTCGGAGACGGCCTCCTGATCGTCGTGGCCAAAGGCGATCGGCGCGTTCGCATCGAGGTGGCCAAGACCCTCGAGGGTGCAATTCCCGACCTGGCAGCCAAACGCGTGATCGACGGGCAGATCACGCCAGCCTTTCGAGCCGGCGATTACGCCGGAGGCCTGAACGCGGCGGTCGACCAGCTCGCCTCACGCATTCGGGGTGAGGCATTGCCCGCACCGAAGCATTCCAATGCCAGGGGCAACTCAGGGCCATTTGGGCTCAATCTGGAAGCGCTCGCGATCTTCTTCTTCGTCGCGGTACCGATGGTTGGCGCTTTGCTGACCAGCCTGCTTGGACGCAAGCTGGGTTCTTTGGCCACGGGCGGCGTAGCGGGTGCCGTCGGCTGGTGGCTCAGCACGAGCCTGCTGATTGCAGGCGGCGCCGGACTGGTCGCGCTGGTGCTGGTCGGCATCTTCGGCGTGGGTTCGTCCCGGAGCGCTCGCGGCCGGGACGGGCCGCCGATCATCTGGGGCGGTGGCAGCAGCGGTGGGGGATGGGGTGGCGGAGGCGGAGGCGGCGGCTTCAGTTCGGGCGGTGGTGGCGATTTCGGCGGAGGCGGCGCCTCCGGCAACTGGTAGCCGGCGCCGCCAGTGAAGAGCGACGACATGAACAGACTGATTCGCATCCTCAAGCATCGATGGCTCGACGAGTCCGACGCACGCCGTGCGCTTGGCGACGATGCATTGCACGAAATCGAGGCGCGGATCGCTGCCAGCGAGCGCACTCACACGGGTGAATTGCGGGTCTGCGTCGAGGCCGGTCTGCCGCTGAGCGACCTTTGGCGGGGTGCGACAGCGCGTGATCGTGCGATCTCGATGTTCGGCAAGCTGCGAGTCTGGGACACTGAGAGCAACAGCGGCGTGCTGATCTACCTTCTTCTGGCCGAGCACCGCATCGAGATCGTTGCCGACCGCGGATTGACGCATCGCGTGCCGGCGTCAACCTGGCAGGCAATTTCCGGCGAGATGGCAGCCGCCTTCCGTGAGAGAGACTATGCGCGCGGTGTGCTCGACGCAGTCGACCGCGTGGGTGCGCTGCTGACGCAGCATTTCCCGGCCGACCCCCAGGCAGTCAACCCGAACGAACTGGCAGATCGTCCCGACGTGCGCTGACGCGTGCCACGAACTCGATTCGCACGGCGAAAAAAAACCCGCCACGAAGGGCGGGTTGCTTTCAAGTCGTCGTCGCTGTCTTTACTTTTTCCGGAATTTTCTGAGTGCCGCGATCTGCGCCGCCATGGCAGCGAACTCGCCCTGTGCTTTCGCGAAATCGATGTCGCTCTTGGCGTTCTTCATCGCCTCTTCGGCTCGTTGCTTCGCTTCGTTGGCCTTGGCCTCGTCAAGATCGTGACCGCGGATGGCGGTGTCGGCAAGCACCGTGACCGTACCCGGCTGAACTTCAAGGATGCCGCCGGCCACGAATACGAACTCTTCCGCATCATTGTCCGCGCGAACAATGCGCACCGCACCTGGCTTGATTCGCGTGATCAGGGGCGTGTGACGGGGATAGATGCCCAGCTCGCCCATTTCACCAGGCAGGGCAACAAACTTGGCCTCGCCGGAGAAGATGGACTCTTCGGCGGATACGACGTCTACGTGGAGTGTGGCCATGTTGATGTTCCGTTAGCTTGAGGTTTCGAGCACAAGAAAAGGTTCAGGGAGCAATCGATTGGCGACTTGGCTATGCGTGCCATGCAGGCGCGGACTTGCGTCCGCCGGGCAGGTCAACGCCGCCAACTCGCCAAACGCACCGCTTACTGCATCTTCTTCGCTTTCTCGAATGCCTCGTCGATCGTGCCGACCATGTAGAACGCCTGCTCCGGCAGGCTGTCGCACTCGCCGGAAACGATCATCTTGAAGCCGCGAATGGTTTCCTTCAGGGTCACGTACTTGCCTGGTGCGCCAGTGAACACCTCGGCAACGCTGAACGGCTGGCTCAGGAAACGCTGGATCTTCCGGGCACGGGCCACGGCCAGCTTGTCTTCCGGAGCGAGTTCGTCCATACCCAGGATCGCGATGATGTCGCGCAGTTCCTTGTAGCGCTGGAGCGTGCCCTGCACCGCACGGGCGGTGTTGTAGTGGTCTTCGCCGACCACGTTCGGGTCGAGCTGGCGGCTCGTCGAGTCGAGCGGGTCCACCGCAGGGTAGATACCCAGCGAGGCGATGTCACGCGACAGCACCACGGTCGAGTCCAGGTGGGCGAAGGTGGTGGCAGGCGACGGGTCGGTCAAGTCATCGGCTGGCACGTACACGGCCTGGATCGAGGTGATGGAGCCGACCTTGGTCGACGTGATCCGCTCCTGCAGCCGACCCATTTCCTCGGCCAACGTCGGCTGGTAGCCCACGGCTGAAGGCATGCGTCCCAGCAGAGCAGACACCTCGGTACCGGCCAGCGTGTAACGGTAGATGTTGTCGACGAAGAACAGCACGTCCTTGCCTTCGTCACGGAACGACTCGGCGATGGTCAGCCCGGTCAGCGCGACGCGCAAACGGTTGCCAGGAGGCTCGTTCATCTGGCCGTAGACCATGGCCACCTTCGACTCCGGCAGGTTCTCCAGGTTCACGACACCCGAATCGGCCATCTCGTGATAGAAGTCATTGCCCTCACGGGTGCGCTCTCCCACGCCGGCGAACACCGACAGTCCGCTGTGCGCCTTGGCGATGTTGTTGATCAGCTCCATCATGTTCACGGTCTTGCCGACACCGGCGCCACCGAACAGGCCAACCTTGCCGCCCTTTGCGAACGGGCAGACCAAGTCGATCACCTTGATGCCGGTCTCGAGCAAGTCCTGCGACGGGCTGAGCTCGTCGTAAGCCGGTGGCTTGCGGTGGATCGAGGCGGTGAGTTCCTGATCGACAGGGCCGCGCTCGTCAATTGGCCTGCCCAGCACGTCCATGATCCGGCCCAGGGTCGCGCGACCCACTGGCACGGTGATGGGGTTCTGGGTGTTCGTGACCGTCAGGCCGCGACGCAGTCCATCAGAGGAACCCAGCGCAATGGTACGCACCACACCGTCGCCCAACTGCTGCTGGACTTCGAGGGTCAGGCCCAGGCTGTCGAGCTTCAGTGCGTCGTAAATCTTCGGCATCGCGTTGCGGGGAAATTCCACGTCGACCACCGCGCCGATGCACTGGACGATCTTGCCTTCTGTAGCCACTGCGGACATGTTCGTATCCTTAGAAAAAACGAATTCTGGAGTTCTGGGGTCGTGGATGGTGCCGCTCAGACGGCAGCCGCACCTGCGACGATTTCAGACAGTTCTTTGGTGATCGCCGCCTGACGCGTCTTGTTGTAGACCAGCTTGAGTTCAGCGATCACGGAGCCCGCGTTGTCGGTGGCGGACTTCATTGCCACCATGCGCGCGGACTGCTCTGACGCCATGTTCTCGGCAACCGCCTGGTAGACCAGCGCCTCGGTGTAGCGCAGCAACAACTCGTCGATCACCGTCTCGGCATCGGGCTCGTACAGGTAGTCCCAGCCGTACTTGCCAGCGCCGGCTGGCGTGTCGACTTCCATGCTCTTCGAAGACAGCGGCAACAGCTGCTGCACCAACGGCTCCTGCTTCATCGTGTTGATGAACCCGGTGTAGCAAAGATAGACGGCGCCCAGCTTCCCTTCGGCATACGCATCGAGCAGAACCTTGACCGGACCGATCAACTTCTCGAGATGCGGCTTGTCTCCAAGCTGGGTGGCGTGCGAGACCACTTTTGCACCGATGCGGTTCAGGAATCCGAGCCCCTTGTTGCCGATCGCAACGGCTTCAGCCTTGAGTCCCTGGCCTTCGATTTCCTTCAGCTTCAGGGTGACCGCACGCAACACGTTGGTGTTCATGCCGCCGCACAGCCCCTTGTCAGTCGTGACGACGATGAATCCGACCGACTTCACTCCCGTGTTCTGGACCAGGAACGGGTGCTTGTACTCGGGCGTGGCTTTCGAGAGGTTGGCCGCGAGACTGCGAATCTTCTCGGCGTACGGCCGGGCCGCACGCATGCGATCCTGAGCCTTGCGCATTTTCGAAGCGGCGACCATTTCCATGGCCTTGGTGATCTTCTTGGTGTTCTCGACACTCTTGATCTTGCCGCGTATTTCCTTGCCTGCTGCCATGACGAAGCTCCTGGGTGATTCGAGAGCGCGTTAGGCGAAGGACTTCTTGAATGCGGCCACGGCAGACGACAACTCGGCTTCCGCGTCCTTGTCGAGTGCCTTGGCGTCTTCGATCTTCTTCAGCAGACCAGCGTGGCTGGTCTTCAGGAACTGGTGCATGCCCGATTCGAAGGCCAGCACCTTCTTCACGTCCACATCGTCCATGAAGCCCTTGTTGACCGCAAACAGCGTGGCGCCCATGAGGGAGATCGGCAGTGGCGAGTACTGGGCCTGCTTCAGCAACTCGGTCACGCGCGCACCCCGATCGAGCTGCTTGCGGGTGGCTTCGTCGAGGTCGGACGCGAACTGCGCGAAGGCTGCCAGTTCACGGTACTGGGCCAGGTCGGTACGGATACCGCCCGACAGGCTCTTGATGACCTTCGTCTGCGCTGCGCCACCGAC
>JAGNWJ010000117.1 GCA_017986065.1 Rhizobacter sp.
CCGCTTGCTCGGCCGGCGACGTGTGGGAGCGTCTCGCAGCGGCAAGAGTCGATGTGCTGATCGTGCAGGGTGCCTGGACCGACTGGACACGGTGCGCTTCCGACGTGGCCGTGGTCCTGGTCGTGGATCAGGTGAGCGCCGCCGATTGCCTGACGTGGTTGCAGGAAGGCGCCCAGGAGGTCGTGACGGCCGCCGAACTGGCCGACCCGTCCTGGTCGCGCAGGGTGCGTGCCGCGGTGGAGCGGCAGCGGGTGCGCGCCGCCACGCGGCAGGCCTTTGCAACCGACGTGCACACCGGGCTGCCGCATGTCGGGCAATTGATCGAGCACATGAGTCACCTGCTTGCGCTGCGCGAACGCGAACCTGCGCCGATGGCGTTGCTCGTGTTGCGCATCGAGGGGCTGGCCACCACGATGGCTCGGCTGGGCATCGAGGCCGCTGGCACGCTGCGGCGCAAGGTCGCCGTGCGTCTGCGTGCCGGCGTGCGGGCCAGCGACGTGGTCGCCTCGGTCGGCGACGACTCCTTTGCGGTGCTGCTTTCCCAGATCGACACCCCTGCAGATGCCGAGCGGGTCGGACGCAAGCTCCTGGGCTCGCTTGGAGAGACGTTCAAGGTCGGCGGCAGCGATCTGGCGGTGGCGACCGCACTGGGCATCGCGGTGTATCCATCCGATGGCACGCAGCCGGACATGTTGCTGCGCCGTGCCGCCGGCCTGGCAGCTTCGGCACAGGCGACCGGCCGATCAGGCTATTCCAATCGACTGGAGCGAGGCGCCGCGGGATCTGCCGCCAACGACGAAGCGCCGAATTGAGGCCGGGTCACCAGAAGATCGCCCACACCAGCGCGCCGATCATCAGCCACTTGCCGACGTAGTAGCCGGTGCGGTTGCCGCGCTTGAATTCCTTGGCCATGGCGCGCAGCTTGTAGCCTTGCGCGAACACCTTGTTGACGCCGCCGATCGGCTCGCCGGCCACGTTCTGGGTCGAGGCGGCAGCCATCACGTGCTTGGCAAAGAAGCGGTTGAACCAGCGCAGCGGGCTGCCCCACAGCGGGCGCTCGACGTCGCAGAACAGGATCACGCGCGGCTGACCTGTGGTGTTGGCCGCATGGTGGATGTAGGTCTCGTCGAACATCACCGCTTCGCCGTCGTGCCAGTGGTAGCGCTGACCATCGACCTCGATGTAGCAACCGGGATCGTTCGGCGTCTGCAGGCCCAGGTGGTAGCGCAGGGAGCCGGCGTATGGGTCGCGGTGCCTCACCAGCGTGGCGCCGGGTGGAAGCGACGCGAACATCGCGGCCTTGATCGACGGAATGCCGCGCAGCAGCTTCACGGTCTGCGGGCACAGCGCTTCGGCCGAGGCCAGGTCCTTGCCGTACCAGGTCAGGTAGAAGCGCTTCCAGCCGGTGCGGAAGAACGAGTTGAAGCCCATGTCGGTGTAGCCGGCCGCCGCGCGGATGTAGCCCTCGTCGTTCAGCCGCAGCGCCTCGGACCGGATGGTCTGCCAGTTCTGCTGCAGGGGCGCCATTTCAGGGAACTCGGCCAGTTCGATGTAGGGGCTGCGCTGGGTGCGCGAGAACAGGTACATCAGCACGTTCACCGGTGCCAGGAACACCGTGAAGTCGGTCAGCGCGCGCACCAGGCGGAAGCGCACTCGGCCGCGCAGGTGCACATAAAGTGCCGATGCGATGAAGGTCAGCAGGACCCAGTGGCGGATCTCGAGGGACGGGATGTTCATGGTCTGTTCAACGCTGGATGTCGCCGAGGCACAGGTACTTGATCTCGACATAGTCGTCGATCCCGTGGTGCGATCCCTCGCGCCCCAGGCCCGACTGCTTCACGCCACCGAACGGGACCTCGGCCGTCGAGATCAGCCCGGTGTTGACGCCGACCATGCCGTACTCGAGCGCCTCGCCGACGCGGAAGACTCGTCCGATGTCGCGGCTGTAGAAATAGCTGGCCAGGCCGAACTCGGTGTCGTTGGCGGCGGCGATCGCCTCGGCCTCGGTGTGGAAGCGGAACACCGGAGCCACCGGTCCGAAGGTTTCCTCGCGCGCGCACAGCATGTCGCCGGTGGCATCGGCGAGCACCGTCGGCTCGTAGAAGCGGCTGTCCCTGCGCTGGCCGCCCACCAGCAGCCGCGCGCCCTTGGCCACCGCGTCGGCGACGTGGCTCTCGACCTTGGCGATCGCGTTCGCGTCGATCATCGGTCCCTGCGTGACGCCGGCGTCGAATCCGTTGCCCAGCTGGATGCCGCGCACCTTCGCGGCGAGCTTCTCCACGAAGGCGTCGTAAACGCCGTCCTGCACGTACAGCCGGTTGGCGCAGACGCAGGTCTGGCCGGCATTGCGATATTTGCTGACCATCGCGCCCTCGACGGCACTGTCGATGTCGGCGTCGTCGAACACGATGAACGGCGCGTTGCCCCCGAGTTCGAGCGACAGCTTCTTGATCGTCGGCGCGCACTGCGCGGCCAGGATGCGGCCGACCTCGGTCGACCCGGTGAAGGACAGGTGGCGCACCGTGTCGCTGGCGCACAGCACCCGGCCGATGGCGATCGATCGTTCGCTGTCGGCGGTGACGATGTTGAGCACGCCCGGCGGCAGGCCGGCGCGCTGCGCCAGTTCGGCCAGCGCGAGGGCCGACAGCGGCGTCTGTTCGGCGGGCTTGATGACCACGGTGCAGCCGGCCGCCAGCGCCGGCGCGACCTTGCGCGTGATCATCGCGATCGGGAAATTCCAGGGCGTGATCGCAGCGCACACGCCCATCGCCTGCTTGATGACGAGGTAGCGCTTGTTGACGTCGGTGGTCGGTACGGTCTCGCCGTAGACGCGCTTGGCCTCCTCGGCGAACCATTCGATGAAGCTCGCGCCATAGACCACCTCGCCGCGCGCCTCGGCCAGCGGCTTGCCCTGTTCGGCGGTCATCAGGCGGGCGAGGTCGTCGGCGTGCTGATGCAGCAGGTGAAACCACTTCATCAGGATCGCTGCACGCTCCTTGGCGGTCTTGACGCGCCAGGCGGGCCAGGCACGCTCGGCGGCAGCGAGCGCGGCCTCGGCCCCGGCAGCTCCGAGGTTCGCGACATCGGCCAGCTTGCGTCCCGTGGCGGGGTCGTCGACCACGAACCGGTCGGCGGCGCTGACCCAGACGCCGTCGATGAAGGCGTCGGTCTTCAGCAGCGTGGGGTCGGTGAGTGCCGCCAGCGGCGAGGTGTGGTTGTCCATGCTTGCTCGAAATCGTGCGGTGAGGGCTTCCGGGTCCAGACCTGGCCAGCCGGCCGCCGCGGGGCATTCACTCTACCGCTTCCCGCTGCCGTCCGAGGGCGGGGGATAAACTTGAAACCATCCCACCAGCTTCCCTTTCGAGGGTGACTCGGCCCCGTGCGCGCCTGCCGTGCAGCGCCGATCTTCACCTGCGACACGCTCCCATGAAAGCCACCGACATCCGCCAGACCTTCCTGAAGTTCTTCGAATCGAAGGGCCACGCCATCGTGCCGAGCAGCCCGGTGATTCCGGGCGACGACCCGACGCTGCTGTTCACCAACGCGGGGATGAACCAGTTCAAGGACGTGTTCCTCGGCTTCGACCGTCGGCCCTACACCCGTGCGACGACCAGCCAGAAGTGCATCCGCGCCGGCGGCAAGCACAACGACCTCGACAACGTGGGCTACACCGCACGGCACCACACCTTCTTCGAGATGCTCGGCAATTTCTCGTTCGGCGACTACTTCAAGCACGACGCGATCCAGTACGCCTGGGAATTGCTGACCGAGGTCTACAAGCTGCCCAAGGACAGGCTCTGGGTGACGGTCTATGCCGAAGACGACGAGGCTTACGAGATCTGGAACAAGACCGTCGGCGTTCCGGCCGAGCGCATCGTGCGCATCGGCGACAACAAGGGCGCGCGCTACGCGTCCGACAACTTCTGGATGATGGGCGACACCGGACCGTGCGGACCGTGCACCGAGATCTTCTATGACCACGGTCCGGAGGTGGCGGGCGGCCCGCCCGGGTCGCCGAACGAGGACGGCGACCGCTACATCGAGATCTGGAACAACGTCTTCATGCAGTTCAACCGCACCGAAGACGGCGTCATGCACAAGCTGCCCAAGCCCAGCGTGGACACCGGCATGGGCCTCGAGCGCATCACCGCCGTGCTGCAGCATGTGCACAGCAACTACGAGATCGACCTGTTCGTCAATCTGCTCGATGCGGCCAAGCGGGCGGTCGATGCGGCCGGTGCCGCAGACTGCGACAAGGACTCGCCATCGCTGAAGGTCATCGCGGATCACATCCGCGCCTGCACGTTCACCGTGGTCGACGGCATCATCCCCGGCAACGAAGGCCGCGGCTACGTGCTGCGCCGGATCACCCGCCGCGCCATCCGCCATGGCTACAAGCTCGGCGCGCGCACGCCGTTCTTCCACACGCTGGTCGCCGCACTGGCCGTCGAGATGGGCGACGCCTATCCCGAACTGCGGCAGCAGCAACAGCGTGTCACCGAGGTGCTGAAGCAGGAAGAGGAGCGCTTCTTCCAGACCATCTCGAACGGCATGGAAATCCTCGAGGCGGCGCTGGCCGAGACCGCTGCGAAGCCGGGTGAAGCCGGGCGCATCCTCAACGGCGATCTCGCATTCAAGCTTCACGACACCTACGGCTTTCCGCTCGACCTGACCGCCGATGTCTGCCGCGAGCGCGACATGACCGTCGACGGCGCGGCGTTCGACATCGCGATGAACCGGCAGCGCGAGCAGGCGCGCGCCGCTGGCAAGTTCAAGATGGCCCTGGGCCTCGAATACAGCGGCACCGCAACCACCTTCCACGGCTACGACCACCTGGTGCACGAGGGCGCGAAGGTCACCGCGATCTACCTCGACGGCACGCCGGCGCTGCGCGCCCGTGCAGGCGACGACGCGGTGATCGTGCTCGACCACACCCCGTTCTACGCCGAGAGCGGCGGCCAGGCCGGCGACACCGGCGAGCTGCGCAACGCGCGATCCCGCGTGCTGGTCGAGGACACGATCAAGGTGCAGGCCAGCGTGTTCGGACACCACGGACGCATCGTCGAAGGCGAGGTCGAGGTCGGCGACAGCTTCACCGCGCGCGTCGATGCCGAGCGCCGCGTGAAGACCGTGCGCAACCACAGTGCCACGCACCTGATGCACAAGGCCTTGCGCGAGGTGCTGGGCGCGCACGTGCAGCAGAAGGGTTCGCTGGTCAACGCGGAGCGAACACGCTTCGACTTCGCGCACAACGCGCCGATGACCGAGGCCCAGATCGCGAAGGTCGAGTCGCTGGTGAACGCCGAGATCCTGGCCAACGCGGCGACGCAGGCGCGCGTGATGGCGATCGACGATGCGCAGAAGACCGGCGCGATGATGCTGTTCGGCGAGAAGTACGGTGACGAGGTGCGGGTGCTCGACATCGGCAGCAGCCGCGAGCTGTGCGGCGGTACGCACGTGACGCGCACCGGCGACATCGGGCTGTTCAAGATCGTCGCCGAAAGCGGTGTCGCCGCGGGCGTTCGGCGCGTCGAGGCGATCACCGGCGACAACGCGCTGGTTTACCTGCAGTCGCTCGAAGGCACGATGAATCAGCTGGCCGGCACGCTGAAGGCGTCGCCGGCCGAAGTGCCGACCCGCCTGACGCAGGTGCTGGATCAGGTGCGCGCGCTCGAGAAGGAACTGGTCGCGATCAAGGGCAAGCTGGCCTCGTCGCAGGGCGACGAGCTGCTGTCCCAGGCGGTCGATGTCGGATCGCTGAAGGTGCTGGCCGCGCGTCTCGAAGGGGCCGACGCCAAGGCGCTGCGGGAGACGATGGACAAGCTCAAGGACAAGCTCAAGAGCGCGGTGATCGTGCTGGCCAGTGTCGAAGGCGGCAAGGTGCAACTCGCCGCAGGCGTCACCGCCGACCACA
>JAGNWJ010000045.1 GCA_017986065.1 Rhizobacter sp.
GCTCTGCGCGGCTGTGCAGAGGCCGATTTGTGGGGTGCGAAGGATTCTAGGGGTGCCTTCTGACGGATTCCCAACCCATGGCGCCAAGGAAGATAATCCAAGGATGACTGAAACACCCCAAGAAAATACCTCTGGCGCCCCTGCAACTGAAGCAGTTGCGGCGCCGGAGCGCTTCGACACGCTGGCCCTTGATGCCAAGCTGCTGCGCGCCGTGGCCGATTCCGGCTACACGCAGATGACGCCCATCCAGGCCAAAGCCATTCCCATCGTGCTTGACGGGCGTGACGTGATGGGTGCTGCCCAGACCGGTACGGGCAAGACGGCTGCGTTCACGCTTCCGCTGCTGCAGAAGATGCTCAAGCACGAGAACAGCAGTGCTTCTCCGGCACGCCACCCGGTGCGCGCGCTCGTCCTCGCACCCACCCGCGAGCTCGCCGATCAGGTTGCCAACAACGTCAAGGCCTACGCCAAGCACAGCAAGCTGCGCTCGATGGTCGTTTTTGGCGGCATCGACATGAAGCCGCAGACGGCAGAGCTGAAGACCGGTGTCGAGGTGCTGATCGCCACGCCGGGTCGCCTGCTGGATCATATCGAGGCCAAGAACTGCAACCTGGGTCAGGTCGAATATGTCGTGCTCGACGAAGCCGACCGGATGCTCGACATCGGTTTCCTGCCCGACCTGCAGCGTATCCTCAGCTATCTTCCCAAGCAGCGGCAGACGCTACTGTTCTCTGCCACGTTTTCCCCGGAGATCAAGCGGCTGGCAGAAAGCTACCTGCAGAACCCGATCCTGGTCGAAGTCGCACGGCCGAACGCCACCGCGACCAACGTCGAGCAGCGTTTCTTCAGCGTGTCCAACGACGACAAGCGGGCGGCCGTTCTCAAGATCATCCGCGAGCGCGTCCTGACGCAGGCCATCGTCTTCGTCAATTCCAAGCTGGGCTGTGCACGCCTGGCTCGTTCGTTCGAGCGCGATGGACTGCGCACCAATGCGTTGCACGGCGACAAGTCGCAGGACGAAAGGCTGAAGGCGCTCGAAGCGTTCAAGCGGGGTGAGGTCGACGTGCTGGTGTGTACCGACGTCGCGGCTCGCGGTCTCGACATTGCCGATCTGCCTGCAGTGTTCAATTTCGATGTCCCGTTCAATGCCGAGGACTATGTCCACCGCATCGGACGCACCGGACGCGCCGGGGCTTCGGGGCTCGCCGTCACGCTGGTTTCGCGCGACGACACTCGGCTGGTGGCCGACATCGAGAAGCTGATCAAGAAGAAGATCGAGATCGAGCCCATCGAACTCGACGACGAGCGCCCCCGCCGGGAGCACCGGGCCGAGCGCGTGCGCCCCGAGGTGGAAGATGATGTGCCCGAGGTCGCGTCTGCTGCGCCCCGCATTGCCTCGCCGCGTGCGCCGCAGCGCGATCGCGGCGAGCCCGGTCGTAAACCTTCCATGGACCCGTTCTTCGACCGTCCCTACGAACCCAGCACCACGGCCACTCCAGCGTGGGAGGCTGCTGCACCTGCGGTCAGTCTGTCGTCGCGCGCGACATCGCCCAACATCAAGCCCAAGCGTCGCGTCGCGGCCCTGTTCGGCGAAAAGGTGTCTTCCGATCAGGACGAGTGAGCATCAGCGCTCGCTGACGTGATTGATTCAGGCGAGCAGGGAAAAAACGGCGGGTGTGTCCGAGGGGATCTCGATGCCTCTGGCCTTCCATCCCGAAACCGTGTCGGTGCGACTCCACCCTTGTTTCAAGGTCAGTCCGCAGCTGACCGACAAGCGCGTGGCGCCCGACAGCGCGTTCAGCAACGCCGCCAGCAGCGCGGCATTGCGGTAGGGCGTTTCGATCATCAGCTGGGTCTGTTGCGTCTTGCGCGACAGCGTCTCCAGTTCGCGGATCCGCGTAAGGCGTGCGGCTGAATCGACCGGCAGGTAGCCGACGAAGGCGAAGCTCTGCCCGTTGAGTCCGCTGGCGGCCAGCGCCAGCATCAACGAGCTTGGACCGGACAGTGCTTCGACGCGCACGTTGAGTGCGTGGGCTGCCTGCACCAGGGCTGCACCTGGATCGGCGACCGCTGGCAGGCCCGCCTCGGAGATCAAACCCATGTCCTGACCTGCGATTGCGGGCGCCAGCAAGGCGCCGAGGTTTGCAGCGGGGGTCTGGGGCGCCCCCTTGTTCGAGCGGGGCAGTTCGACGATGGAGATCGCCTGCAGTGCCTGCGAAAGCGGTACCACTTCATTCACACGCTTCAGGAACGCTCGGGTGGTCTTGGCGTTCTCCGCCACCCAGCAGGGGAGGCGGGCGGCGATGCGTAGCACTTCCAGCGGCAGGACCTCTTGCAGGTCTGGCTGGCCGGATGCCCCCTCTGCGTGGGCGGCGACGCCGAAATCCAGGGTGTTCGGCACCAGATACAGCTTCCCGCTCATCTGCCAACCGCGCGATCGACAGTGCCCAGGGGGTCGAGCCCGGCGCGTCGCAGCAGCGAGCAGGTGCGGATCAGCGGCAGCCCGATCAGGGCGGTGGGGTCGTCGGACTCGACCGCCTGCAGCAGTGCGATGCCGAGTGCCTCCGATTTGGCGCTGCCGGCGCAGTCGTAAGGCTGTTCGGCCTGCAGGTAGCGCTCGATCTCGTCATGGGTTAACGATCGGAATTTCACGCTCACCCTGGCGAGGTCGCTCTCCTCGAAACCTCGAGCGGAACAGACGACCGCCACCGCGGTATGGAAGATGACCTGGCGTCCGCTCATCGCGCGCAGTTGCTCCGTTGCGTACCGGTGACTTCCGGGCTTGCCAACCGCCACGCCGTCGAGCTCTGCGACCTGATCCGATCCGATCACCACGGAATCGGGATGCAGCTGGGCCACCGCGCGGGCCTTGGACATCGCCAGGCGAGTTGCCAGGTGTTCGGGGAGCTCCGCGACGCGTGCCGCTTCGTCCACGTTCGGTGCGACCACCTGGAACGGAATCCGCAAGCGGGCCAGCAACTCCCGACGATAGATCGAGGTCGATCCGAGGATCAGCGGTGGTGTCGTTTGCATCGGCGCGGATTGTCCCATCGGGCGTTGCATCCGACGCTGCAGCAGTCGGCAACCTAAAATCGCGGCATGGAGATCCGTCAGTTCGATCCGCGCAGCGTGGATGTCGCTGCCTTTGCGAAGCAGGGCGGTGACGAGTCCGGGTCCTGCGCCCTGGTCCTGCTGGATCGCCTGTGCGACGAGGCCCATTCCGATGCGAAGCCCGTCGCGGATGAACTGATGCACTGGCGGGCCACTGGAGAAATGCGAGCACAGCGCGGCGCCGAGCCGCAGGTCTGGCTCCATCTCGAGGGTCGGGCTCGGCTGGCCCTGGTGTGTCAGCGCTGCCTGCAGTCGGTAGAAACGCAGTTGCATGCGCGTCGAAGTTTCCAGTTTGTCGCCGGCGAGGATCAGGCTGCTGCGATCGATGCGGATAGCGAGGACGATGTGTTGGCGCTCACACGGGCGCTCGACCTGATCGGATTGATCGAGGACGAGCTGTTGCTTGCGCTTCCCCTGGTGCCGCGCCACGATGTTTGTCCACAGCCGCTGAAGGTGCAAGATGACGCCGATCCGTTCGAGGAGCGTGCCCACCCGTTCGCCGCACTGGGCAGCCTCAAGCGAAAGCTGCCTCCCAGCTGACGTTCCATCCTGATATACTCGTGGGCTTTTCAGCAGGCGCTGTTCCCGTGGATTCGTCCGGATCAACCGCCTGCGGACCCTCTTTGAGAGGTCTGTCCCGGAGTGGATCGCCACCGGACGCCACCACCAACGATTGCGGAGAATGAAATGGCTGTTCAGCAAAACAAGAAGTCGCCTTCCAAGCGCGGCATGCACCGTTCACACAACGCGCTGAACACGCCGGGAACTGCCATCGAGCCGACCACCGGTGAGTCGCATCTGCGCCACCACATCAGCCCCAACGGCTTTTACCGCGGGCGCAAGGTTCTCAAGACCAAAGCCGACGCGTGAGCGTTTGACGCTTAGATGATCGCCAGCGCAGCCGCACGGCCGCGCACCCGGCGATGATCCGTTGCGACCGATGGCCCGGCCCCTGCAAATCAGCGATGCCGGGCTTTTGCATTTCTGTTCCGGTCCGGTGGGCGAGCCGAACGCCTGCGCTGGCCTGAGCAAGGCCCCCAGACCATGACCCACGACGTCCTGCGCAGACCGATACGCCTGGCCATCGACTGCATGGGCGGAGATCACGGCCCTTCGGTGGTGCTGCCGGCCTGCGAATCCTTCCTGGCGCATCAGCCTCGTGCGGAACTGCTGCTGGTCGGACGGCCCGAAGCGCTCGATGCTGCGCGCGCATGGCCGCGTTGCACCTTCATCGAGGCCACCGAAGTCGTCGAGATGGACGATGCAATCGAGGTGGCCTTGCGGCGCAAGAAGCAGTCGTCGATGCGACTGGCCATCAACCTCGTGAAACCTGACGAGTTTGGCGTGTCGGCCGCGGATGCGTGCGTATCCGCCGGCAATACGGGGGCGCTGATGGCGGTGTCCCGTTATGTGCTGAAGACGCTTGAAGGCATCGATCGCCCGGCCATTGCCAGCGTCATGCCGAACCAGAAGGATGGCTACACCACGGTGCTCGATCTGGGCGCCAATGTCGACTGCACTGCTGAGCACCTCCTGCAATTTGCGGTGATGGGAAGTGCATTGGTGGCCGCCGTCGAAGGCAAGGAGCAGCCCAGCGTCGGCTTGCTGAATATCGGCGCCGAAGCGATCAAGGGCAGCGACACCATCAAGCAGGCGGGCGAATTGCTGCGCGCCGCTGCGGCCAGCGGGCACCTCAATTTCCACGGCAATGTCGAAGGCAACGACATCTTCCGTGGTACGGCCGATATCGTCGTCTGCGACGGATTCGTCGGCAATGTGGCGTTGAAGACCGCGGAAGGGCTGGCATCGATGCTCTCGAGCTTCATCAAGCAGGAGTTCACGCGCAATGCCTTCACCCGGATGGCGGCGCTGGTTGCGATGCCGGTCTTGAACCGCTTCAAGGCCCGGGTCGATCACAGGCACTACAACGGCGCGGCTCTGCTCGGGCTTCGTGGCTTGGTGTTCAAGAGCCACGGATCGGCCGATGCGTTTGCGTTCGAGCAGGCGCTGAACCGGGCTTATGATGCGGCCCGCAACGGCTTGCTGGACAAGGTCCACGACCGCATCCGCGATACCTTGCAGGCCATGCCGGTTGCAGTTACCCCCGGTGAGAACGAAAACACGAATATGATTGCGTCCAGCCAACTCGCATGAACGGCCCCGCTTCGAACGCAGTCATTCCGACTGGCCGTTATTCACGTATTTCCGGAACCGGCGGATATCTGCCCGCCCAGCGACTCACGAATGCCGCGCTGGTGGATCGACTGGCTTCCCGCGGTGTCGAGACGTCGGATGACTGGATCGTCGAGCGCACCGGGATCCGAGCGCGGCATTTCGCTGCCGATGGTGAATCGTGCAGCGATCTGGCGCTGGCTGCGGCGCGGCGTGCGATCGAAGCTGCCGGCTGCGATGCCGCATCGATCGACCTGATCATCGTCGCCACCTCGACGCCTGACATGGTGTTTCCGTCCACGGCCTGCATCGTGCAGCAGAAGCTCGGTGTGTCCGGCTGTCCTGCTTTCGATGTGCAGGCGGTGTGCTCCGGCTTCGTCTACGGACTGACGCTTGCCGACTCGATGATCCGGGTCGGCGCGGCCCACAGGGCGCTGGTGATCGGGGCTGAAGTGTTTTCCCGCATTCTCGATTTCAACGATCGAACCACTTGCGTGCTGTTCGGTGACGGCGCTGGCGCAGTCATCCTGGAGGCCAGTGACACGCCCGGCATCATTGCCAGCGAACTGCACGCGGATGGTCGGTTTGTGGACATCCTCTGTACGCCAGGCAGCGTTTCCGGTGGGCAGGTTCGTGGCGACCCTACATTGAAGATGGATGGGCAAGCGGTGTTCAAGCTCGCCGTCGGAGTGCTCGACGAGGTGGCGCGTGCGGTCCTGATCAAGGCCGGACGCACCGAGGCTGACATCGACTGGTTGATTCCTCACCAAGCCAACATCCGCATCATGCAAAGCACGGCGCGCAAGCTCAAGCTGTCGATGGACAAGGTGATCGTCACCGTGGCCGATCATGGCAACACGTCTGCAGCATCGATCCCTCTTGCGCTTGATGTCGCGGTGCGCAGCGGACGCATCGCGCGCGGAGATACCGTGATGCTCGAAGGCGTCGGTGGCGGCTTCACCTGGGGTGCCGTCCTGCTCGATTTCTGAACCTGCGGCGCACCACCGCTGCACCACTGAACCCTTTCAATCGCGATGACTTCGTTTGCCTTCCTTTTCCCTGGCCAGGGCTCCCAGGCCGTGGGCATGCTCGATGCCTGGGGCGAGCATCCTGCCGTGATCCAGACCCTGACCGAGGCGTCGGATGCCCTCGGCATCGACGTCGGTCGCCTGGTGCGCGAGGGGCCCAAGGAGCAGCTCGACCTGACAACCAACACGCAGCCCGTCATGCTCACTGCGGGAATTGCCTGCTATCGCGCCTGGATCGCAGAAGCCGGCCGTGTTCCTGATGCCTTGGCCGGGCATTCGCTCGGTGAGTACAGCGCGCTGGTGGCGGCCGGCGCGTTGACCCTGACCGATGCCCTGCCGCTGGTGCGCTTTCGTGCTCAGGCAATGCAGGAGGCTGTGCCCGTCGGCGCCGGCGCGATGGCGGCGATCCTCGGGCTTGAGGCGCAGGTCGTTCGCGACGGCTGTGCCGAAGCTGCGCAGGCGAGCGGTGAGGTGGTCGAAGCAGCCAATTTCAATGATCCGAAACAGACCGTGATCTCCGGCTCCCAGGCGGGCGTCGCGAAGGCCTGCGAGTTGCTGAAGGCGGCGGGAGCCAAGCGGACCCTGCCGCTGCCCGTCTCCGCCCCGTTTCATTGCAGCCTGATGAAGCCGGCTGCCGAGCGCCTGAAGAGCAAACTGGCTTCGGTGAGCATCAATGCTCCCGTCGTGCCGGTGGTGAACAACATCGACGTTCGCGTCGAATCCGACCCCGCCAAGATTCGTGATGCGCTCTACCGGCAGGCTTTCGGGCCGGTGCGCTGGTTCGAGACCGTGCAGGCCCTTCGTGCGCTGGGCATCGGTCTGCTGGTCGAATGCGGGCCGGGCAAGGTGCTCGCCGGCATGGTCAAGCGCATCGATTCCACTGCCGAGTCAGGCGCGGTCTACGACCCGGCTTCGCTGGCAGAGGTGCGGGGGTTGCTGGCATGACGGCAGAAGCAGTGACACCACAGGTCGCGCTGGTCACAGGCGCGTCGCGTGGCATCGGCCGCGCCATCGCGCTGGAACTGGCGCGGCGCGGCTTGATCGTGATCGGCACGGCAACGACCGACTCGGGCGCTCAGGCCATCGAAGCGGCGTTGGCGGGCTACCCTGACTGCCGAGGCGTCTGCCTCGATGTCAACGACAGCGCAGGCATCGATGCGACGCTCGACACCATCCTCAAGGCGCACGGCGCCCTGCATGTGCTGGTGAACAACGCCGGTATCACCCGCGACAACCTGTCGATGCGCATGAAGGATGCCGATTGGGACGCTGTGATCGACACCAACCTGAGCGCCGTGTTCCGGTTGTGCCGTGCGGTGATTCGCCCCATGGTGAAGCAGCGCGGTGGCCGCATCATCAACATCACCTCGGTCGTCGGCGCGAGCGGCAATGCCGGTCAGGCCAATTACGCAGCGGCCAAGGCGGGCGTGGCTGGCATGACTCGCTCACTTGCGCGTGAACTGGGAAGCCGGGGCATCACCGTCAACTGCGTCGCCCCGGGTTTCATCGCCACCGACATGACCGATGCATTGTCAGCGTCTCAGAAAGAGGCCCTGCTCACGCAGATTCCGCTGGGCCGGCTCGGCCGAGTCGATGATGTGGCACAGGCGGTCGCCTTCCTGGCCTCCGATGCAGCGGCCTACATCACCGGCACCGAGTTGCACGTCAACGGCGGAATGTTCATGACCTGATCCCGTCCTGCCAACCCCACTTTTGTCAACCCGGACCTGCCCGGCCGGCTGAAGCGCGTATCGCCTGGAACGAAGCGGTGCAACCTTTAGAATCCCGGGCTGTTTAAGACAACACTCCTGGAGGAGTCATGAGCGATATCGAATCCCGTGTCAAGAAAATCATCGCCGAACAATTGGGCGTGCCCGAATCTGACGTGTCCAACGAGAAGGCCTTTGTTGCTGATCTGGGCGCCGATTCGCTCGACACGGTGGAACTGGTGATGGCCCTCGAAGACGAGTTCGGCATCGAGATTCCTGACGAAGAGGCCGAGAAGATCACCACCGTGCAGCTCGCGATCGATTACGCGCTGAAGCACCAGAAGGCTTGAAGCTCAGCCTTCGTCGCATGCATTTCCGTCTGCATCTTTCGATCGAGACAGCCTGTGTATCGACAGACCGGGCTGTCCCATCCCAGGGGGTCCGATGAGCCGTCGGCGTGTGGTGGTCACAGGCCTGGGGATGATCAGCCCCGTGGGCAACTCGGTCGTCGATGCCTGGTCCAACGTGCTGGCAGGTCGGTCGGGCATTGCCGACATCACCCGGTTTGACGCATCGGGATTCGCCTGCCGCTTCGCCGGTGAAGTGAAGAATTTCAACGTCGAGGACTTCTTCCCTGCCAAGGAAGCCCGGCACATGGATGTGTTCATGCAGTACGGCATGGCAGCGTCCATTCAGGCCGTGCGCGATTCAGGCCTGAAGACCAATGACGAATTGAGCGAGGAGGAGGCCGAGCGAATCGGTTGCATCGTCGGGTCGGGCATCGGCGGCTTGCCGCTGATCGAGGACACGCACGCCGAACTCACGGCCCGCGGCCCACGCCGCATCTCTCCCTTCTTTGTGCCCGCTTCGATCATCAACATGATCTCGGGCCACCTGTCGATCAAGTTCGGTTTCCAGGGACCCAACCTGGCGATCGTGACGGCGTGCACTACGGGTCTGCATTGCATTGGGCAGGCTGGCAGGATGATCGAGTGCGGTGATGCCGATGTGATGGTGGCTGGTGGCGCCGAGGCGACCGTGTCGCCGCTGGGTGTCGGCGGATTTGCCGCCGCCCGAGCCCTGTCGACCCGCAATGACGACCCGGCTACCGCATCGCGACCCTGGGATCGTGACCGCGATGGCTTCGTGCTCGGCGAAGGTGCTGGCGCCATGGTGCTCGAGGAGTACGAGCACGCCAAGCGTCGCGGCGCCAACATCTATGCCGAATTGATCGGTTTCGGCATGGGAGCCGACGCGCACCACATGACGGCCCCGAGCGTGGATGGCCCGAAGCGCTCGATGCGTGCAGCTCTGCGCAATGCCGGCGTCAGTGCCGAGCAGGTCCAGTACCTCAACGCCCATGGCACTTCAACGCCGCTGGGCGATGTGAACGAAACCAACGCCATCAAGCTGGCCTTCGGCGACCATGCCCACAAGCTGGTGGTCAGTTCGACCAAATCGATGACCGGGCACCTGCTCGGTGGGGCCGGTGGCGTGGAGTCGGTTTTCACCGTTCTGGCGGTTCGCAATCAGGTAGCGCCCCCGACCATCAATATCTTCAACCAGGATCCCGACTGTGATCTTGACTATTGCGCGAACACGGCGCGGGACATGAAGATCGATCTGGCAGTCAAGAACAACTTCGGTTTCGGCGGGACGAACGGCACGCTTGTCTTCAAGCGTGTCTGAAGACGAGCCGTGGCGCCCGGTATGCAAGCGGCGCCACCGGTTCAGGTGCTTGTTCAGAGCTTTGGCGCCTGGAACGGCTTGTTGATTTCCTTGAGCATCGCAGCCCTGGGGGTTTCCGGTGGCTGGTTTATCGGGCACGGCGATGTTCTGCCTGCCTGGGTTGCGGTGGTGATGGTTGCGGCATTGTCGTTCGCGCTGGTCGGGGCATGGACATCCCGTCGACGTCATCCATTCCGATTGCGCTGGGATTCGCAGCGCTGGTATCTCACCGAAGGTGAGATACCAGCGGATGAATCCGGTCCGTCGCATGTGCAGGTGATGCTCGACGCAGGGAGCTGGCTGCTGCTGAGGATCGTGCCGGAGGATCGCTCCAGCCCGCTGGCGGCTCGTTGGCTACCGGTGCAGCGGAGAGGCATCCCAGATCAGTGGCACGCTCTGCGCTGTGCGGTATATTGCCCGCGCCTCAAATTGACCCGTCCCAGCAGCCTCGACGGCCCCATCCGCATTGAATGACCGAATGAATGCCCCCGATGCCGACGCGCCGCTGATAGAACGCGTCAAGCAGGGCGATGTCAGAGCGTTCGAAATGCTCGTGGTCAAGTACCAGAGGCGAATCGAGCGGCTCATTGGGCGCATGGTCAGGGACGTGGACCTCGTGCCCGACATCGCACAGGAAACCTTCATTCGCGCTTACCGCGCCATCCCGCAGTTCCGGGGTGAAAGCGCCTTCTACACCTGGCTCTACCGGATCGCGGTCAACACGGCCAAGAAATCTCTGGGCGAACTCAAGCGGGATTTGCTGGTGACCGAGTCGGCGCGCGCCTCCCGCGACGACGAAGATGAAACTTCCCGTACCGAGAACGAACTAACCGACGGCGAGACGCCCGAGTCGCTGTTGGCGAGCAAGGAAGTGGCGATGACGGTCAACGCCGCCATCGAAGCCCTGTCGGAGGATCTCCGGCAGGCGATCACGCTGCGCGAGATCGAAGGACTGAGCTACGAAGAGATTGCTGAATTGATGAATTGCCCCATCGGCACGGTGCGCTCCCGTATCTTCCGGGCGCGGGAAGCCATCGCGTTGCGTCTGCGGCCGCTGCTTGACACTCGCCTGGGCGAGCGATGGTGACCGTGGGAACTGGCGAGTGGCGTGCTGCCAATGGAGCGTGGGGCGTGAACATGGGTGAAATGGGAGATTGACATGACAAACGAGCCGGATTCCAGCGACGACGCGGCAACTGCCCGGCGGCAGGACATGTCTGCACTTGTCGACGGCGAACTCGCCGCCGAAGGTGTGCAACGGCTTTGCGCTGCGTGGCGCAGCGAACCGTCTTCCCGCGAGGCGTGGCATGCCTACAGCCTCATCGGCGACGTCATGCGTTCCGAGGATCTGGCCTCCGCTGCGGCGCACGATGAGCGTTTTCTGCGCGATCTCCGCCAGCGCCTGTCCGAGGAGCCTGTGGTACTCGCGCCCCAACCGGCCAGTGCACCCCGAGATGCAAGTGCCCCTGCTGCCGCGCCACGCTCAGGCATCCGTTCCTGGCGTGCGCCGGCAGCCGTGGCCGCAGGTCTGATGGTCGTGGTCGGTGCGATGGTGGCTACCCAGGCTCCTGACCAGCCGATGGTCGACTCCGCTTCAATGGCTGCGGTACCGTCCGGCCGCGCATCAGGTCTGGTCCCGGCGCCCCAGTTGGCAGGGTTGAATCCTCAAGCTGAAGTGACTCCAGCGACTACCGAACTGGTCTTCGACGGGCAGGTGATACGGGACCCTCGACTGGATCGATACCTGCTCGCGCACAAGCAGTTCTCCGGAAGCTCGGTACTCGGAGCGCCTTCGGGTTTCCTTCGCAACGCCGTTGCCGAAGTTCCTGCCCGCTGACGTGTTGAAGTCGCATTGCTCTCGCCGAGGCAGTTCCTGGGGCTCGGTCTTCTGGGGTGTCTGTCTGGTGCTCGCCTGTGAGTTGCCCGCCTACGCGTCCCCGGGGACCGCCGTCGAGTCGCGCGAGGTCCGTGAATGGTTGATGCGGATACACAACGCGGCCAGTCAACGGAATTTCCAGGGGACGTTCGTGGTCAGTTCTCCGGGAGTGGTCTCCAGCGCGCGCATTTCCCATTTTCACGAAGGCGCCGACCAGTTCGAGCGCATCGAGCCTCTGGAGGGGCAGGCTCGGCAGGTGCTCCGCCACAACGGAATCGTGCACACCGTCTGGCCCGGCGAGAAGGTCGCCTTGATCGAACAGCGAGAGGTGCTCAACTCGTTCCCTTCGCTGTTGCTGGATGGCGATGACCGGATCACCGATGTCTATGAAGTGCAAGCCCAGAAGGGCGAGCGTGTGGCAGGCCACGATGCGAATGTGCTGACGCTGAAGCCTCGTGACGAGTACCGCTACGCCTACCGGCTGTGGGCCGAGCGGGAAAGCGGGCTCTTGCTGCGGGTCGAAGTCCTGAATGCCCTGGGCGAGGTGCTCGAGGTGTCTGCGTTCTCGGACGTGGTCATTGGCGTGCGTGCACAGCCCGAGATCGTGCTGCAGCCCATGCGCAAGCTCGCCGGGTACCGAGTGATCAAGCCGGCTTTGCAGGCCACCGCCCTGGATGCGGAAGGTTGGGAGTTGCGCCGGACGGTTGCTGGATTCAGGCAACTGAGTTGCGTGCGGCGACCACTTGAAGTGTTTCATGCGCCTGACTTGAAGACCGGCGCGGCCGCCGCGTCGCAGCCGGTTCAGGCCGTTCAGACGATCTTTTCCGACGGGATCACGTACGTTTCCATCTTCATCGAGCCGTTCAACGCGGACCGTCATTCCCGCCCGGTGATCACCGTGGTCGGAGCGACGCAGACCATGATGAGTCGGCGCGGCGACCACTGGGTGACGGTGGTCGGCGACGTGCCCGCCGTGACGCTGCGCGCGTTCACGAACGCACTCGATCGCAGGAAGTAGCGCATCTTTTCCTACGTCGCCGCCAGGCCGGCGGATCTCTTTTCCATTTTTCCATCGCAAGAGTCCCGATCATGCAAACGCCACTGCAAACGACCAGACTGATGAGCCCGCTCTACAGGGCGCCCCTGCGAATGGGATGGCATGCATGGTTGAGTGGTTGCGTGCTTGCCGTGGTCCTCGCACTGGCCCTCGCGCCCGTCCCAGCGCGTGCCCAGGCCCTGCCCGATTTTTCCAGCCTGGTTGAATCCGTCGGACCCGCCGTGGTCAACATCCGCACGACGGAAAAGGCGCGTCCATCGCGTGGAAACGGGGCTCCGGAGATGGACGAAGACATGCTCGAGTTCTTCCGCCGATTCGGCGTGCCGATTCCCGGGCAGCCACAGACCCCCAGGCGCAATCCTCAGCAGCCGCCGCAGCAACAACCGCCACAACAGCAGTCGCCTCAGCAGGACAGCGAGCCTCAGCAGCGCGGCGTGGGCTCGGGGTTCATCCTCAGTGCCGACGGCTACGTCATGACCAATGCGCACGTGGTCGATGGCGCCGAGGAAGTGTTCGTCACGCTCACCGACAAGCGCGAATTCAAGGCACGCGTCATCGGTGCCGACAAGCGAACCGACGTTGCCCTGGTGAAGATCGAGGACACGAGCCTGCCAGCCGTGAAGCTGGGTGATGTGAGCCGACTCAAGGTCGGTGAATGGGTCATTGCCATTGGCTCCCCGTTCGGGCTGGAGAACACCGTCACCGCCGGAATCGTCAGCGCCAAGGCGCGCGACACCGGCGATTTCCTGCCCTTCATCCAGACCGACGTGGCGATCAACCCCGGCAACTCCGGCGGTCCGCTGATCAACATGCGCGGCGAGGTGATCGGGATCAACTCGCAGATCTACAGCAGATCAGGCGGTTTCATGGGTATCTCGTTCGCCATTCCCATCGACGAGGCGACCCGTGTGTCCGACCAGTTGCGCAGCAACGGCCGGGTGATTCGCGGACGCATCGGTGTGCAGATCGATCAGGTCACCAAGGACGTTGCTGAATCCATCGGCTTGGGCAAGCCCGCTGGCGCCATGGTTCGCAGCGTCGAGTCAGGCGGTCCTGCTGACAAGGCCGGCGTCGAGGCTGGCGACATCATCACCCGGTTCGAGGGGCGGGTGATCGAGAAGGCTGGCGACCTGCCGCGCATCGTGGGCGGCGTGAAGCCTGGCACGAAGGCCACCGTCCAGGTTTTCCGTCGAGGCGCCTACAAGGAATTGGCTGTCACCGTGGTCGAACTCGAGGCCGAGCGTGTCGGCCAGACCCCTGATCGCGGCAGCGCCCCCAAACCGCCGGTGGCGATCGGTCTTCTTGGTTTGGCTGTGTCGGACCTGAGCGAGGCGCAAAAACGTGAACTCAAGGTCAAGGGCGGCGTGCGGGTGGAGGGGGTCGAGGGGGCTGCCGCTCGGTCCGGTATCCGCGAAGGGGATGTCGTGCTGTCTCTGGACAACACCGAAATCACCAGTGCGAAGCAGTTCGAGGCCGTCGTGAGCAAGCTGGAGAAGCCGAAATCGGTCACGGCATTGGTCAAGCGTGGCGATTGGGTGAATTACATCGTGATCCGCCCGGC
This sequence comes from Rhizobacter sp., assembly GCA_017986065.1. GTDB lineage: Bacteria > Pseudomonadota > Gammaproteobacteria > Burkholderiales > Burkholderiaceae_C > PBB1. Next base: position 14,243 of record JAGNWJ010000045.1, read on the forward strand.
ACGCTGACTTGGCAGCCGAATAAAGTTTGCGAATGCTCACTACGATGCTCAAGGCTGCTTTCCAGCTCGGCTTGCCGGATGGCAGCCAGGCATCGGTGAAATTCCATAGGGGCCCGGAGTCGCACCCGCTGAGATTCAAACGACGGGCACGAAAATAGCTTCGTCAGCCTGTTGATAAGGTGTGTACAAATATTCCGTTGGCGGAGCGCAACGATCGCCAAACAAGCATTGGCGCGGTTCTGCAGCCGTGCTTTTGGCTACAATGAAATCCCAACAAGCAGTTGCCAAACATTTTTGTTGGAAGGCGCGTCAATCGTTCGACGTGCCTTTTTTTTAGCTTCAGCACAGGCCTGCGGCCCCGCACATCGCTACGCGATATGAGCTTTCGCTGAAACGGCTGCGCCGTTTGGGCACCTCATCGAAGCTCCACTGAAGAACACGCAGCAAGCATGGATCACATCCGAAATTTCTCGATCATTGCCCACATCGATCACGGCAAGTCAACGCTGGCTGATCGGCTGATTCAACGCTGCGGTGGTTTGAGCGAGCGCGAGATGGAATCGCAGGTGCTCGACTCGATGGACATCGAGCGCGAGCGCGGCATCACCATCAAGGCTCAGACGGCCGCGCTCGAATACAAGGCGCGCGACGGACGCGTCTACAACCTCAATCTGATCGACACGCCGGGCCACGTCGACTTCTCGTATGAAGTCAGCCGGTCGCTGTCCGCCTGCGAAGGCGCGTTGCTGGTGGTCGATGCCAGTCAGGGCGTCGAGGCGCAGACGGTCGCCAACTGCTATACCGCGCTCGAGCTGGGCGTCGAGGTGGTGCCGGTCCTCAACAAGATGGATCTGCCGAACGCCGATCCCGAGAACGCGAAGGCCGAGATCGAGGACGTGATCGGCATTGACGCCGAGAACGCCATTCCTTGCAGTGCCAAGACCGGCGAGGGCATCGACGAGATCCTCGAGGCGGTGATCACACGCATGCCACCGCCGCGCGGCAAGTCCGACGCGCCATTGCGCGCCATGATCGTGGACTCGTGGTTCGACAACTACGTCGGCGTGGTGATGCTGGTGCGTGTGGTCGACGGCACGCTGCTGCGCGGCGAGCGCATCCGGATGATGGCAAGCGATGCGGTCTACGGCGCGGATAACCTGGGTGTCTTCACGCCCAAGTCGGTGCCGCGTGACAGGCTCAATGCGGGCGAGGTCGGCTTCATCATTGCCGGCATCAAGGAGTTGCAGGCCGCCAAGGTCGGCGACACCATCACGCTTGAAAAGAAACTGCCGAACAACCTGGGGCCTGCCACAGAGGCATTGCCCGGATTCAAGGAAATCCAGCCGCAGGTGTTCGCCGGGCTGTACCCGACCGAAGCCAGCGAATACGACCAGCTGCGCGACGCGCTGGAGAAGCTCAAGCTCAACGACTCGTCGCTTCGTTACGAGCCGGAGGTCAGTCAGGCTCTCGGATTCGGATTTCGCTGCGGATTCCTCGGGCTGCTGCACATGGAAATCGTCCAGGAGCGGCTGGAGCGTGAATTCGATCAGGACCTGATCACCACCGCGCCCAGTGTTGTCTACCAGGTCGAACTGGGCAGCAAGGAGGTGATCCAGGTCGACAACCCGTCGAAGATGCCCGACCTCGGCCGGATCAACGAGATCCGGGAACCCATCGTGACCGTGCATCTGTACATGCCGCAGGACTACGTGGGGCCGGTGATGACGCTGGCCAATCTGAAGCGCGGCAACCAGCTCAATATGGCATATCACGGCCGGCAGGTCATGCTGACCTACGAGATGCCGCTCGCGGAGATCGTGCTCGACTTCTTCGACAAGCTGAAGAGCGTTTCGCGCGGCTACGCCTCGATGGATTACGAGTTCAAGGAGTACCGCGCGGCCGATGTCGTCAAGGTCGACATCCTGCTCAACGGGGACAAGGTCGATGCCCTGTCGATCATCGTGCACCGCAGCCAGAGCCAGTTCCGCAGCAGAGCGGTGGTCGCCAAGATGCGCGAGCTGATTTCCCGCCAGCAGTACGACGTTGCCATCCAGGCCGCCATCGGGGCCAACATCATCGCGCGTGAGACAATCAAGGCGCTTCGAAAGAACGTGATCGCCAAGTGCTACGGAGGCGATGTCTCGCGCAAACGCAAGCTGCTTGACAAGCAGAAAGCCGGCAAGAAGCGCATGAAGCAGATCGGCTCGGTGGAGGTGCCGCAGGAGGCATTTCTGGCCATTCTCCAAGTGGAAGATTGATGAGTACGTTGACCGGTCTGCTCTACGGCTGCCTGATTGTTTTTCTGGGCGGCTGGTATCTCGGCGAGTGGAGTGGCAATTTCTCGCTGCTGCTGTTCATCCTGACCGTGGTGACGATGGCGTACTGGCTGGTCGAGCGGCTTCATTTCGCTCCGCGCCGAATCGCCGCCGCCCAGGCGCTGGAGCAGCAAGCCGAAGCGCGACGTCGACAGCTCGCCGAGCAGGGCATTGCAAAGGTGGACGGCGATGTCGGCCAGGCTCGCGAGGCGCTGCTAGCCCAGCCGTGGTGGCTGGACTGGACGGCCGGGCTTTTCCCCGTGATCCTGGTGGTGTTCCTGCTGCGCTCGTTTCTTTTCGAGCCGTTCAAGATCCCGTCGGGATCGATGATTCCGACCTTGCTCGTCGGCGACCTGATTTTGGTGAACAAGTTTCACTACGGCATCAGGCTGCCGGTGATCAACAAGAAGATCATTCCCAATCACGATCCCGTGCGCGGCGACGTGATGGTGTTCCGGTATCCGGCCAACCCGAGCATCGATTACATCAAGCGCGTGGTCGGTGTGCCGGGCGACGAGGTGTCGTACCGGCATCAGCAGCTCTACCTGAACGGCGCGCTGGTTCCAAGTCAACCCTTGCCCGACTTCTACAACGAGGACACGCTGCGTTACGCGAACCAGTTCGACGAGAAACTGGGGGCGCTGTCGCATCGCATCCTGGTCGACCCAGCCCGTTCGACTTACCTGCGTCCATCCATGGTGTTCCCATTCAGCGAGAACTGCACGTATATCGTCGACGGCGTGACCTGCAAGGTGCCGGTGGGGCACTATTTCATGATGGGTGACAACCGCGACAATTCCGAGGATTCGCGCTTCTGGGGCTTCGTGCCGGACGCGAATATCGTCGGCCGCGCCTTCTTCGTCTGGATGAATTTCGGCAATGTGCGGCGAATCGGATCGTTTCATTGATCCATCCTCGCGGAAAATGTGCGCTGGCGCAGCCGTCCCCTTCTTTCAGAGCACTGGAGCGTGAACGCATGACTAGCAAGCTTCATCCGGCCCGGAGTGACCAGCGAGGCGTCACCTTGCTTGGCCTGTTGCTGTGGGCAATCATCATCGGCTTCCTGGCACTGTTGGGAATGCGTGTACTGCCAACGGTGAATGAATTCTTCACCATACAAAAGGCCGTCAACAAGGTTGCCCTTGAGGGCGGTACCACGGTGCCAGAGATCCGCGCGGCCTTCGAGAAGCAAAAGGATATCGAATACTCGATTCAGTCGATCTCTTCCAAGGACCTCGACATCACAAAAGAGAACGACAAGATCACCATCCGATTCGCCTACGACAAGGAGGTCGAGGTGATGGCTCCGGTGTTCCTGCTGATCAAGTACGAGGGCCGGTCTCGCTAGGCCGCCTGGCGTTCGCAGTCGACCGCATCGTCTCGATGGACCCACGCCTCGACGCCCTTCAGCGCCGCCTCGGGCACCGTTTTTCCGACGTCGGATTGCTGGCGTTGGCCCTGACTCACCGCAGCTTCAGCGCCGAGCACAACGAACGCCTGGAATTCCTCGGCGATGCGGTGCTGAGTCTGGCGATATCGAGCCTGCTCTACGAGCGTTTCGCGGGATCGGACGAGGGTGATCTGACCCGCGTGCGGGCCCATCTCGTGCGTGAGGACAGCCTTCACAAGGTTGCGGTGCTGCAGGGCCTGCCCGAGGTGTTGCGGCTCAGCGATGGCGAGGCTCGCGGTGGTGGAGCCCAGCGGGCGTCGATCCTGGCCGACGCGCTGGAGGCCATCATTGGTGCCACGTTCCTCGATGGCGGTTTCGCGTCGGCGCGGGCATTGGTGCAGCGCATGTTCGGTGATGTGATCAACACCACCGAGATCGGTGGATGGGCCAAGGACGCGAAAACCGAATTGCAGGAATGGCTGCAGGCGCGGCGTTTGCCCGTGCCCGGTTATCGCATCAGCGCGACCCGCGGACAGGCGCATGCGCAGACCTTCGAGGTCGAGTGCGAGGTGCCTGCCCTCAGCCTGAAGCACCTGGGCGAGGGCCGCTCGCGTCGCCTCGCCGAGCAGGAAGCCGCGCGCCGGATGCTCGATGCCCTGAAGGCAAACGACCAGCCGGGCAGCCCTTTGCGGTCCTGAACACTTAATCCGCTCGAATTGCCGACCTGAGGTTTTCCAATGATTGCAGTCCATGACCGACTCCGCTGAGACGCCTGCCGCCAGCGATCCCGCTTCTCAGCGTTGCGGGCTGGTGGCCATCGTCGGTCGCCCGAACGTCGGCAAGAGCACACTGCTGAACGCGCTGGTCGGACAGAAGGTCAGCATCACCTCGGCCAAGGCCCAGACCACACGACATCGCATCACCGGCATTCGCACCGCCGGGGACTCGCAGTTCGTCTTCGTCGACACGCCGGGTTTCCAGACCCGCTACGCCGCGGCGATGAACCGGACCCTCAACAAGACCGTGCACAGCGTGCTGGCCGACGTGGACGTTGTGCTGTTCGTCGTCGAGGCCGGGCGCTTCGGCCTGGATGACGCGAAGGTGCTGGCGCTGATGCCGTCAGGCGAGTACGCGAAGCCGGTGTTCCTGATCGCCAACAAGCTGGACGCGGTGCACCGCCGCGCCGAACTGGCGCCCTGGCTCAAGGGCATGCAGGACCGGCATGCGTTTGCCGAGTTCGTGCCGCTGACGGCGAAGAAGGATGCCGACGTGCAGCGCTTGCTGAAGATCATCGAGCCCTACCTGCCTCAGCAGCCCTGGTTCTACGAAGAGGATGCGCTGACCGATCGCAGCGACAAGTTCCTGGCCAGCGAGATCATCCGCGAGAAGCTGTTTCGTCTGATGGGAGACGAGTTGCCCTACACCTCGACGGTGGTCATCGACAGGTTCGAGGAAGAGGGCAATCTGCGACGCATTGCGGCCAGCATCGTCGTCGAGCGCGAGGCGCACAAGGGCATGGTCATCGGTGGCAACGGTGAACGCCTGAAGCGCATTGGCAGCGAAGCACGGCAGGAACTCGAGAAGCTGATGGGCGCCACGGTGTTCCTCGAGCTTTGGGTCAAGGTGCGCTCCGGATGGGCGGATGACGAGGAACACCTGCGCAGCTACGGCTACGAGTGAGCGAGTGGTCACGCGCCGGCCATCCAAGGCGCCGTCGGTCCTGACGGCCTTCGTGCTGCACCGCTATGACTGGAGCGAATCGAGCCTGATCCTCGACGTCTTCACGCGTGAACAGGGGCGGTTGGTCGTCGCTGCGAAAGGTGCCAAGCGGCCCTACTCCCAGCTGCGGTCGGTGCTCCTGCCGTTCCAGCGGGTGCAGCTGTCGCTAGGGCGAATCCCGAAGACCGAGCCTTCCGAAGGGCAGCATGGCGACAGTCCGGTGCGAGAAGTGCAAACCCTCCGGGGCGCCGAGTGGGCCGGAGGCGCAGCGATGCTGACCGGTGCAGCGCTGTTCAGTGGCTTCTACCTGAACGAATTGCTGATGAAGCTCCTTCCCAGGCAGGATGCGCACCCACTGCTCTTCGACTTCTATGCGCAGACCCTGCCCGCACTCGCGGGTCGCGATGAGACACGGGTGCAATCGGCCTTGCGCGCATTCGAAATCACACTGCTGCAGCAGACAGGCGTGCTGCCCGACCTGAGTCTGGTCACGTCGACGCTTGATGCGGTGCATCCCGACGGTCGCTACGCGTTGCTGCCGGAAGCGGGCGTTGCATTCGCGCGAGCGGACGAGCCTTCGGTATCAGGTTCCGCCTTGATCGATGTGCAGGCGGCACTGTTGCACGGCAGCCTGACGCCGGTGCAGCAGGCGTGCGCCCGGACCCTGTCCGATTGGCGGAGTCTGCTGCGCGGACTGCTTCACTATCATCTGGGCACCCCGGCCCTGCGCACGCGACAGGTGATGCTGGACCTCCAATCCCTCTCATCGTCGCCCGTGAACACGTCCCCTCAGAAGCAGGGATCTGAGCCCGTCGCAGGCAGGCCTTGATCCCACTCCCGACCATCATGAATCCCCTGCTCACCACCGGCCTCGATGCGCATCGCGGGCATACCGCGCTCTCGGTCAACCTGAACAAGGTGGCGTTGCTGCGCAACCAGCGCCCGCTTGACATTCCCAGCGTCACCCGTGCCGCCACGCTGGCCCTGCAAGCCGGCGCGGGTGGCATCACCGTGCACCCGCGTCCCGACGAGCGCCACATCCGCGCTCACGACGTCTTCGATCTGGCTGAGCTGATGAGAGATTGGCCGCAGGCCGAATACAACATCGAGGGGAATCCGCTGCACAACCTGATGGATGTCATTCGCGAAGTGACTCGGCGTGGTCTTCCCCTGCACCAGTGCACCTTCGTTCCCGATGCGATGGATCAGGCCACATCCGACCATGGCTGGCGCTTTCCCGAGGACGCCGATGTGCTGGCGCCGCTCATTGCCGAGGCGCAGGCACTCGGCGTGCGGGTCAGTCTGTTCATGGACCCCGTGCCACAGGCGATGCGCGCGGTGCGCGAGCTGTCCGCCGAACGCGTGGAGCTCTACACCGAGAGTTACGCGCGTGCGCACGGATCGCCTGACGAGGCGGCCGTATTGGCCGGCTACACCGCCACTGCCGATGCGGCACTGGTCGAGGGCCTGCAGCTCAATGCCGGGCATGACCTGAACCGCAACAACCTGACCGACTTCCTGCGCGCTGTGCCCGGAGTGCGGGAGGTGTCGATCGGCCACGCCTTGATCGCCGATGCGCTGGAACTGGGCATCAGCGAAACCGTGCGCGACTACCTGCGCTGCTTGCACCGAGCCAGCGCTCCGGCATGATCTACGGGGTCGGAACCGACATCTGCGACCTGCGCCGCATCGCAGCCACGCTCGAGCGTCGCGGCGAGCGTTTCGCCGAGAAGGTGCTGGGCCCGCAGGAGATGCAGGTGTTTCTTGCGAGGCGCCTGCGCGTCCAGGCGCGCGGAGTCCGCTACCTGGGCACCCGTTTTTCTGCGAAAGAAGCCTTTTCCAAGGCCATTGGCCTGGGGCTGCGCATGCCGATGACCTGGCGCGCCTGCGAAATACTGAACCTCCCGAGCGGGCAGCCCCACGTTGTCTTGCACGGTGAACTGGCCGCCTGGTTCGACGCACGCCGGCTGAAGGCCCATGTCAGCGTCACCGATGAAACCGATTACGCGACCAGCTTCGTGGTCGTCGAGAGCTGCCCATGAAAACCACACGAACCACCGCCCGCCGTCGCCAGTCGAAGCAAGTGCCCGGCGCCGAGACTCCACATGCACCGGTGGTGATCGACATCGACGGCCTGAGTCTGGACGCCGACGATCGGCGCCGCCTTCGGCATCCGTTGACTGGAGGATTGATCCTGTTCGCGCGCAACTGGCAGGATCGCCATCAACTGACGGAGCTCACCGCCGAGATCAAGTCGATCCGGCCCGACGTGCTCATCTGCGTCGATCATGAGGGCGGTCGCGTGCAGCGTTTTCGCACCGATGGGTTCACCCACCTGCCGCCGATGCGGGTTCTCGGCGAGCAGTGGATGACCGATCCGATGGGAGCCACCGATTCGGCCACCGCGAGCGGCTTCGTGCTGGCGGCCGAACTGCGCGCTTGCGGTGTCGACCTCAGCTTCACGCCGGTACTCGATCTCGATTTCGGATCCAGCGGTGTGATCGGCGACCGTGC
>JAGNWJ010000046.1 GCA_017986065.1 Rhizobacter sp.
GTGAAAGAGGTCTACTACACGCTGCAGGGCGAGGGCGGCCAGAGCGGACGTGCGGCGGTGTTCTGCCGCTTCGCCGGTTGCAACCTGTGGTCGGGCCGCGAGGCGGATCGCGCCGAGGCGGTGTGCCGTTTCTGCGACACCGAGTTCGTCGGCACCGATGGTCCGGGCGGTGGCAAGTTCGACACGCCGCAGGCGCTCGCCGCGCACATCGCGCAGCGGTGGCCCGCCGATCGACCGGGCCGGCCGCTGGTCGTGTGCACGGGCGGTGAACCGTTGCTGCAACTGGACGAGCCGCTGATCGACGCGCTGCATGCGCTCGGCTTCGAGGTCGCCGTCGAGACCAACGGCACGCAGCAGGCGCCCGCTGGGCTCGACTGGATCTGCGTCAGCCCGAAGGCAGGCGCCGAACTGGTGCTGACGCACGGCCACGAACTGAAGCTGGTGTTTCCGCAGCCCGGGGCGATGCCCGAGCGTTTCGAAGGACTGGACTTCGGGCTGTTCTTCCTGCAGCCGATGGACGGACTGGAACAACGTCGCAACACGCGGCTGGCTGTCGACTACTGCCTGGCGCATCCGCAGTGGCGACTCAGCGTGCAGACCCACAAGACCCTCGGCATTCCCTGAGCACTCATCTCGACGAGACCGACCCATGGCCCGAACCCCGAAGAAATCCAGCGTCCCGCCCGAGCCCGCGAAGCAGCGCGTCGCGCCGATCAATCCGCCGACCGCGCCGTCGAAGGAACTGCATGTGTTCCCGAACCCGTCGCCCGAGCGCGACTACGTGATCCAGTTCCAGATCCCGGAGTTCACCTGCCTGTGTCCGCTGACCGGCCAGCCCGACTACGCGCACTTCGTCATCGACATGGTGGCCGACGACCTGTGCGTCGAGCTCAAGAGCCTGAAGATGTACATGTGGAGCTTCCGTGACGAGGGCGCCTTCCACGAGAAGGTGACCAACGACATCCTGACGAAGATCGTTGCCGTCACCCAGCCGCGCTATGCCCGCATCACCGCCCGCTGGTACGTGCGTGGCGGCATCTACACCAACGTGGTGGCCGATCACCGCAAGAAGGGCTGGAAGCCGCAGACACCGGTGGTGCTGCCGAGCCATCCGGGCGAGACGGGGTTGCTGGGTTGATGGGATCGGCCTGCTGGGTCAGCGCCCTGGCGCTGGCGTCGCTTCTGGCCTGGGGGCCGGCCGCTGCCGCCGAGGTCGACACGGCGCAGGCGCGCCAGGTCTATGCCGAGGTGAACGCCAAGTTGCCGCACATGACGCGGGTCTCGTTCCGGGCCCGGCGCCCCGATGTTGAATACGTCAGCGAGGTACGCGCCTGGTCCGATGCCGAAGGCGTGCGCAAGCTGGAAGTGACCGACCGCGACGATTCGGGCGACGTCGTCGGCGAGTACTTCTTTGCCGGGCGGCAACTGGTCTTCGTGTACGAGGCCATCCGGGGCTACACCGAGTCCGGCCGGCAGGTCACGCGCGTCGAGGATCGCCAGTATTTCCGCGAGGGCCGGATGATCCGCTGGCTCGGCGGCCTCGAGAAGGTCGAGCAGCTGCGCGAGACCCCTGATTTCCTCGCTGCGCAGCGCAGCCGTCTCGAGGCTGCGGACTTCTACCGGAAAGCCGCCGAGCGAGCCGCCGCGACCCCGGCCGCAGGCCCTTCGACGCGATAACGTTCCGCCTCCATCCTCGCCGGTCCCTTCTGTAGGAGTTCGTGATGTTGTTCGCTTCGATGCCGCATCGCGGCTGGTTGCTGCTGTGCTGCCTGCTGGCCGGGCCTGCCGGTTCGCAGACCCCGCCCACCGTGAAGATCGGCCACGAGGTCAAGGCGACCGAAGGCATCCTCGTCGGTCAGCAGGAGGGCGACGCCGCGTGCTACCTGACGCTGCGCGACGACGCCGGCCGGCAATTCACCGAGCGGGCCGATTTCGAGGTCTGCATCGCGTCCGGCAAGCTGACCGGCAAGCGGGTCAGGCTCGCCTACACGCCGGGCCGCGTCATGCACGAGGACTGCCAGGGCGATCCATCCTGCAGAAAGTCGCGAACGGTGGCGCTGGTCAGTTCGTTGAGACTGGCCGAACTGCCCACGACGGTTGCGGCACCGCAGGCCGCCCCGGCCGGAGCCGCCTCGTTCTGCTCCGCCTCGGAAACCACGGTGTTCACCTGCCGCATCGGTGCCAGGCGGGTGTCGGTCTGTGCCGATCCGGCGTCGACCGCCCAGCGAGGCTATGTCCAGTACCGTTTCGGCAAGGCCGACGGCAGCGTTCCGCTCGAGATGGAGATTCCTTCACGCCGCATCGAGCCGTCGGCCGCAGCCGCTGGCGCCTCCGTGGTGTTTGCCGCCGGCGGCAGCGCCTGGCTTCGATTCTTCAATGGAGATCACGCATACGTGGTCTACACCGGCATCGGCAAATGGGGCCCCCGGGGTGCCATCCAGGAGAAGGAGGGGCTGGTGGTCGAACGTCGCGGCAAGCAGATCGCGTCGCTGAAGTGCAGCCAGGCCGCCGTCAGCATCCTCGGGCCCGAATGGTTCGAGCAGGTCGGCATCACCGCGCGCGACGGCGATTTCGAACTGCCCGATTGAAGCTGGAGCGGCCGGCGCCGAACGCCCGGCTTGCAGCGAGTCGCCAGACCTGCCGTTCTCACTTGGCCCAGGTGTCCTTCAGCGTCGTTGTCCGGTTGAAGACCGGTCGCTCTGCCGTGTGGTCCTTGCGGTCGGCGACGAAGTAGCCGTGGCGCTCGAACTGGAATCGGGCATCGGTCTGTGCGGTGGCGAGCGAGGATTCCAGGTACGCGCCGACTATCTTCTTGCTTTGCGGATTCAGCACGGTCAGGAAATCACGTCCACCCGCATCGGGCTGGGCTTCGGTGAACAGGCGGTCGTAGAGCCGCACTTCGGCGGCGACGCCGGTGGCCACGCTCACCCAGGTGATCACACCCTTGACCTTCACGACATCGGCCCCCGGCGTGCCGCTCTTGGTGTCGGGCACCAGCGTGGCCAGCACCGCGGTGACCTGTCCTGCGGCGTCCTTCTCGCAGCCAGTGCACTCGATCACGTAGCCGTACTTCAGCCGTGATCGGCTTCCGGGCTGTGCGACACCGGCCGCGTCGTTGCGGGGCGGGCTGAGGCGGAAGAAGCCCTTGCTCGGCACTTCCATGAAGTCCTCGCGCTCGATCCACACCTCGTTCGTCAGCACGAAATCGCGCTGACCCCGTTCGGGATGCGCCGGGTGCACCGGGGCATGGCACGGTTCGCGATGCGACTCGCTGCCGAACACCTCGGCGAAATTGGTCAGCTTCAGCTTCAGCGGATCAAGCACCGCGCAGGCGCGCGCGGCCTTCGGGTCGAGGTCGTCGCGCAGCGCGATGTCGATCGACGAGTAGTCGAGCCAGCCACCGGCCTTGCTGACGCCGCTGCGCTCGGCCAGCAGCTGCAGGCTCTCGGCGGTGTAGCCGCGGCGGCGCAGCCCGACGATGGTCGGCATGCGCGGGTCGTCCCAACCCTGCACGTGGCCTTCGTCGACCAGTTGCTTGAGCTTTCGCTTGCTGGTGACGATGTAGGTGATGTTGAGCCGCGCGAACTCGTACTGGTGCGGGCGTGGCTGTTTCGTCAGGCCCAGCGTGCACAGCATGTCCAGCAGCCAGTCGTAGAACGGCCGCTGGTCCTCGAACTCGAGCGTGCAGATGCTGTGGGTGATGTTCTCGAGCGCGTCCTCGATCGGGTGCGCGTAGGTGTACATCGGATAGATGCACCAGGTGTCGCCGGTGTTGTGGTGCGTGGCGCGCTTGATGCGGTAGATGGCCGGGTCGCGCAGGTTGATGTTGGGCGAAGCCATGTCGATCTTCGCGCGCAGCACCGCAGCGCCGTCGGCCAGTTGGCCATCGCGCATTTCGCGGAAACGCGCCAGGTTCTCGGCGGGTGTGCGGCTGCGGAACGGGCTGTCGGTGCCGGGCGTGTTGAAGTCGCCGCGGTTCGCGCGCATCTGGTCGGCGGTCTGCTCGTCGACGTAGGCATGGCCGGCGCCGATCAGCGCCTCGGCCGCGCGGTACATGAAGTCGAAGTAGTTGCTGGCGTAGTAGAGATGGCTGCGGGTCGCGCCGGCGTTCAGCGGGTCGGGCGTCTCCCAGCCGAAGCCCAGCCACTTCACCGCATCGAGGATCGAGTCGACGTATTCCTGCTCTTCCTTTTCCGGGTTGGTGTCGTCGAAACGCATGTGGCACACGCCGCCGTAGTCGCGCGCCAGCCCGAAGTTCAGGCAGATGCTCTTGGCGTGGCCGATGTGCAGGTAGCCGTTCGGCTCGGGCGGGAAGCGGGTGCGGATGCGCGCGGGGTCGAGCGGACCGGCGGCGTGGTGCGCTGCGTCGCCCGGCGTGCCGGCAAAGGTGCGGCTGGCGTACGTGCCCTGGGCCAGATCGCGCTCGATCACCTGTCGCAGGAAATTGCTCGGCTTCGTGTCGTCGGGCGAGGTCGGGTGGGCAGGTGCGGTCATGGAGGCGTGCGCGGCTGGCGCGGGGCAGCGAAAAGGGGGAAGTCGCCTCGTTCGAGGCGACGGCAATTATCCCTCCCGGGCCTCGGGCACCGGACCGGCGCAGGCAGCAGCTTCACGCTGGCTTCACATGTCTTTACCTCCGCTTTCGCTTCGAGGGTCAACGAGCGTGTCCTCGGGCCGCGTTGTGGACGGGCACACCAGTCCGGTGTGCGGTTCGGCGGCTTCAGGCCCGGTGACACTGGATCGTGAAGCGCGACCTCAACGAGGAGACTAGAGATGAAGAAACGTCTGTTCCTGGCCGCTGCTGCGGTGATCTCTCTCTGCGGCGCAGGCATGGCTCAAGCGCGCGATCTGAACTGGGCGGTGTCGATTGGCGACCCGATGGTGGGCGCCGTGATCTCGAACGGCCCGGTGTACGGCTACGCGCCACGGGTCCATGCACCTCCGCCCGTGGTGGTCCTACCGGCTCCGCGGGTCGTCTACGAGCGGCCTTACGCCTATGCGCCGGTGCCCTATGGCTACGCGACCTACGGATACGTCCCGCATCGCCACGGCCGTCATGACGACTGGCGGTGGAGCCGTCGATACGAGGAACGCAATCGCCACGGATGGAGAGACCACGACCGCCGCGATGACCGCGGAGGGCGCGACGACTACCGCGACGACGATCGGGACGAGCGTCGCCACCGTCATTGATGGGCGTGGCGGCCCGGCGGCCGCCACGCGGCTTCAGTGCGTGGCGGCGAGCCGGGCCCGGATGTCCTCGATGCGAGCACGGTTGACGCCCAGATCGCTCTCGCCGAGCCGCGAGGCCGAGCGGACCTGGATCACCCCGGCCGCCGGATCGAACCAGAACTCGGTGTCGTCGACGAAGCGGAACCACTGACTCGTGAACTGCGCGTAGAGGTAGGGTCCGTCGCTGGTCACGATCCTCGCGCCGGGCATCCGCTCGACGATGGCCTTCAGCGCTGCCAGGGTCGCGGTTCCAGCAACGTCGCCGGCCTTCACCGGCAGCGGGTCGATGCGTGCCGATTCGAGCATCGGGTGGTCGGCGTAGAGACCCGCCTGACTGGACACGCTGTTGGGGATCCTGGCCGGAGGCTTCAGGCGACCGTCGTGCACCCCCAGGTCGGTCGGCGTCCGGCCCTGCAGCAGGTCGAACTGACCGGCGACCAGTGCCAGGATCGCCGACACGGCAATGGCCAGCAGCAGGCGCTTGATCAGGTTCATCGCCTGCGGCCCCCGCCGCCGAGGATGCTGCCGAGCACACCGCGAATGATTTCCCGTCCGACCGTCGTGCCCATCGTGCGCACGGCCGATTTCGCCATCGATTCGGCCAGACCCTCGCGCCGGCCGCCGCGCGGTCCGGTGCTGCCGAAGAGGATGTTGCCGAGTCCGCCCAACAGGCCGCCGCCGGCTTCGGCCGCCGGCGCGTCGTCGGGGGTATCCGGGCCGCGTCGGGCGGCAGAGGAGCCCGCCTGTTCGTCGCCCGCCGCGACCGTGCGGCCCTTCAGCTTCTCGTAGGCCGACTCACGATCGATCTTCTTCTCGTAGACCCCGGCCACCAGGGAGTTCGCGATCAGCGCCTGTCGCTGCTGCGGCGTGATCGGACCGATCTGGCTGCCCGGCGGCAGCACGAACACCCGTTCGGTGATGCTCGGGCGGCCCTTGGTGTCGAGGAAGCTGACCAGCGCCTCGCCGACCGCCAGTTCGGTGATGGCGGTCTCGATGTCGAGTCCCGGCTTCGCGCGCATCGTGCTGGCGGCTGCCTTGACGGCCTTCTGGTCGCGCGGCGTGAAGGCGCGCAGCGCATGCTGCACGCGGTTGCCGAGTTGCGCCAGAACGGTGTCCGGGATGTCCAGCGGGTTCTGCGTCACGAAGTAGACGCCCACGCCCTTGCTGCGAACCAGCCGCACCACCAGTTCGATGCGTTCCACCAGTGCGGCGGGCGCTTCCTTGAACAGCAGGTGGGCCTCGTCGAAGAAGAAGACCAGCTTCGGCTGGTCGAGATCGCCTACTTCGGGCAACTGCTCGAACAGTTCGGACAGCATCCACAGCAGGAAGGTGGAGTACAGCCGTGGGCTGTTCATCAACTGGTCGGCGGCCAGGATGTTGATCACGCCCTTGCCGCCCTCGGTCTGCATGAAATCGGCGATGTTGAGCATCGGCTCGCCGAAGAAACGATCGCCGCCCTGTTCCTCGATCTGCAGCAGCCCGCGCTGTATGGCACCCACGCTGGCCGCGCTGACGTTGCCGTACTCGGTGGTGAACTGGCTGGCGTTCTCGCCGACGTGCTGCAGCATCGCGCGCAGGTCCTTCAGGTCGAGCAGCAGCAGGCCGTTGTCGTCGGCGATCTTGAAGACCAGGCTCAGCACGCCTTGCTGGGTCTCGTTGAGCGCCAGCATGCGCGCCAGCATCAGCGGCCCCATGTCGCTGACGGTCGCGCGCACCGGATGGCCGTCAGCCTTCTTGTCGTTCGCGAACACGTCCCACAACGTCGCCGGGCAGGCGGCCGACTTCGGCGTGTCGAGTCCGCGCTCCTTCAGCACCGCCGCGAGCTTGTCGCTGACCTTGCCGGCCTGCGTGATGCCGGTCAGGTCGCCTTTCACGTCGGCCATGAAGACCGGCACGCCGATCAGGCTGAAGTTCTCGGCCAGCGTCTGCAGCGTGATCGTCTTGCCTGTGCCTGTGGCGCCCGTGATCAGGCCGTGGCGGTTGGCAAGCGCCGGCAGCAGGAAGCACTCGGTGTCGCCGTGTTTGGCAACCAGGATCGGCTCGGCCATGGGAAATGCTCCAGCGGGTCTGAGGAAAGGGGCTTGGCCCGCCCGTGGGCACGCTGGGGTGCGGCACGCGAGGTCGGACACGTAAAATTGCAGTCTATCCAACAAAACACGGCGGGCCGCTGCATGGCGAGGCCCGCGCAGGAGGCGCCATTCCATGGCCGGACATTCCAAGTGGGCCAACATCCAGCACCGCAAGGGCAGGCAGGACGAGAAGCGCGGCAAGATCTGGACGCGGGTCATCCGCGAGATCACGGTCGCAGCTCGCCTGGGCGGTGCCGATCTGGCGCTGAACCCGCGTCTGCGGCTCGCCGTCGACAAGGCCAAGGCGGCCAACATGCCGGCCGACACGGTCAAGAAGAACATCGACAAGGCCACCGGCAACCTCGAGGGCGTGCACTACGACGAGATTCGCTACGAGGGCTACGGCATCGGCGGCGCGGCGGTGATCATCGACACGATGACCGACAACAAGGTGCGCACGGTGGCCGAGGTGCGCCACGTGTTCAGCAAGTACGGCGGCAACCTCGGCACGGACGGTTCGGTCTCGTTCCAGTTCAAGCATTGCGGTCAGATCGTTTTTGCGCCGGGGACCAGCGAGGACAAGGTGATGGAGATCGCGCTCGAGGCCGGTGCCGAGGACGTGGTCACCGACGACGAGGGTGCGATCGAGGTGATCACCTCGCCGCATGATTTCGAGGCCGTGAAAGCGGCGCTCGAGGCAGCCGGGCTGAAGCCCGAGGTGGCCGAAGTGACGATGCGGCCCGAGAACACGGTCGAGTTGGCCGGCGAGGACGCGCTGCGCATGCAGAAGCTGCTCGACGTGATCGAGGACCTGGACGACGTGCAGGCGGTGTTCCACAACGCCGAGCTGTCCGAATGAGCCCCCACGCTCGCTATCGCTCACTGCCCCCCGCGGGGGCGCCCGGCCTCCTTGAGGCGGCTCGGCGGAGTCCGGTATGAAAGTCCTCGTGATCGGCTCCGGCGGGCGCGAACACGCGATCGCCTGGAAGCTCCTGCAATCGGCCCGGGTGCAGACCGTCTACGTCGCGCCGGGCAACGGCGGCACCGGCAGCGACAACCGGCTGCACAACGTGCCGCTGACGGATTTCAAGGATCTGGCCGAGTTCGCGGAGCGCGAGAAGATCGCGCTGACGGTCGTCGGACCCGAAGGCCCGCTGGCGGGCGGCATCGTCGATTTTTTCCGGGCGCGCGGGCTGCGCATCTTCGGCCCGACGCAGGCCGCCGCGCAGCTCGAAAGCTCGAAGGCCTACGCCAAGGCGTTCATGAAGCGCCACCGGATTCCGACCGCGTCGTACGAGACCTTCACCGAGTCGGCGGCGGCGCATGCCTACGCTGACCGCCATGGCGCGCCGATCGTCATCAAGGCCGATGGTCTGGCCGCGGGCAAGGGCGTGGTCGTAGCGACCACGATGGCGCAGGCGCGCGAGGCGATCGACTGGATGCTCGGCACCGACGGGGCCGCCAACACCCTCGGCGTGCAGCACAACGCCGGGGCCGACGGCCAGGCGGTGCCCCGGGTCGTGATCGAGTCGTTCCTCGAAGGCGAGGAGGCCAGTTTCATCGTCATGTGCGACGGCAAGAACGTCGTGTCGCTGGCGACCAGCCAGGATCACAAGCGGCTGCTCGATGGCGATGAAGGCCCCAACACCGGCGGCATGGGGGCCTACTCTCCGGCGCCGGTGGTCACGCCCAACGTGCACGCGAAGGCCATGCACGAGATCATCCTGCCGACCATCCAGGGCATGGCGAAGGACGGCATACCGTTCACCGGTTTCCTGTACGCCGGACTGATGATCGATGCGCAGGGCCAGCCACGCACCGTCGAGTTCAATTGCCGGCTCGGAGATCCCGAGACGCAGCCGATCCTGATGCGGCTCAAGAGCGACCTGTTCGATGTGTTCATGCACGCCACCGACGGCTCGCTCGACGAAGTCGAACTGCAATGGGACCGCCGTGTCGCGCTCGGCGTCGTCGTCGCGGCACACGGCTACCCGTACACGCCGCGCAAGGGCGATGCGATCCACGGCATTCCGGCCGAAGCGGCCGACGGCATCGTGTTCCACGCCGGGACCGAACTGCGCGACGGCCAGTTGGTGACTTCGGGGGGGCGCGTGCTGTGCGTGACGGTGCTGGCCGATTCGGTGAAGCAGGCCCAGCCGCGCGCCTATGAGCTGTTGCAGGCCATCCACTTCGATGGCATGCAGTTCCGCCGAGACATCGGCCATCGCGCGGTCAAGCGCTAATCCGCCCCGATCATGACTACACAAGCCGTTCGAGACTACCTGCTGGGCCTGCAGGACCGCATCATCAGCACGATGGAACGCGAGGGTGGCCAACCTTTCCGCACCGACGGCTGGGTGCGGGAACCCGGCGAGCGGCTGCAGGGCGATGGCTTGTCCCGGCTGATCGAGGATGGCGACCTGCTCGAACGCGGCGGCTGCAATTTCTCGCACGTGCGCGGTCCGCAGCTGCCGCCATCCGCCACGCAGCACCGGCCCGAACTCGCCGGCGCGCCGTTCGAGGCGATGGGTGTGTCGCTGGTGTTCCACCCCCGCAACCCGTATGTGCCCACGGTACACATGAACGTGCGCCTGTTCGCCGCATTGCCGAAGGATGCCGAGCCGGTGGTCTGGTTCGGCGGCGGCATGGACCTGACGCCCTATTACGGCTTCGAAGAGGATGCCGCGCACTTCCACCGCGTCAACCGCGACGCGCTCGCGGCCTTCGGCGACGACAAATATCCGCGCTTCAAGACCTGGTGCGACGAATACTTCTTCCTCAAGCATCGCAATGAACCGCGCGGCGTCGGTGGCGTGTTCTTCGACGACTTTGCCGAACTTGGCTTCGAGGGCAGTTTCTCGATGATCCGGTCGGTGGGTGACGCGATGATCGACGCGTACCTGCCGATCGTGCAGCGGCGCAAGGACACGCCGTACGGCGAGCGCGAGCGTGATTTCCAGGCCTACCGCCGCGGCCGTTATGTCGAGTTCAACCTGGTGTTCGACCGCGGCACGCTGTTCGGCTTGCAGTCGGGTGGTCGCACCGAGAGCATCCTGATGTCGATGCCGCCGATCGTGAAGTGGCGCTACGACTGGAAGCCCGAGGCCGGCACGCCCGAAGCGCGCCTGTACAGCGACTTCCTGCGGCCGCGCGACTGGGCCGACTGGAGCGAAGCGCAGCGCAGCGCGGGCACCGTGGCTTGAGGCGTATCGGCCTGTTCGGCGGCAGCTTCGATCCGGTGCACAACGCACACCTTGCCCTCGCGCGGGCAGCGTGGCGCGACCTCGAACTCGACGAAGTGCGCTGGATTCCGGCCGGACATCCCTGGCAGAAGGCGCGTGCATTGACCGACGCCGTGCATCGCGAAGCGATGGTGGCGCTTGCCGTCGAGGCCGAGCCGGGGTTCGTGCTCGATCCGATCGAACTGCGGCGGCCCGGTCCGAGCTACACGCTCGACACCGTGCGCGAACTGCAGGCAGCCCAGCCCGATGCGCAGTGGTTCCTGATCATCGGGCAGGACCAGCAGGCCGCGCTGCCGACCTGGCATGGCGCCGAAGAGTTGCTCGGCCGCGTCACGCTGGCGGTGGCTCGGCGGCCTGGCTCGGACGATGGCGGCGCACCGGCGCCAGTTGCACGCACCGTCTTCCTGCCACCGATGGATCTGTCGTCGACGCAGGTGAGGGCGCGCTGCGCGGCCGGCCTGCCGATCGACGAAATGGTGCCGGCCGGGGTGGCGCGCTATATTGACCAACACGGTCTGTACCGGTGATGCCACCGGGACAGCCTCATTTCACCGCAAGCGTCGAGGGGCGCACCAGGAGCTGAATGGACATCAAGAAACTGCAACGCGTCATCGTCGATGGACTGGAAGACGTCAAGGGCCAGAACATCCTCGTGTTCGATACCGAACACCTGTCGTCGCTTTTCGAGCGCGTGATCATCGCCTCGGGTACAAGCAACCGGCAGACGAAGTCGCTGGCCGCCAGCGTGCGCGATGCGGTCAAGAAGGCAGGCTATCCGGTGCCCCGCGTCGAAGGCGAGGTCAACGGTGAATGGATCATCGTCGACTGCGGTGCAGCGGTCGTGCACCTGATGCAGCCCAACATCCGCGAGTACTACCACCTCGAGGAGATCTGGGGCGACAAGCCGGTCAAGCTCAAGCTCGACAGCGCGCCGAAGCGGCTGGTGAAAGCCGAGGAAGTGCCGGCAGCGGCGCCGGCAAAGAAGGCACCTGCGCGCAAGGCGGCTGCATCGAGCAAGCCGGCAGCGGCTCCTCCTGCCAAGAAGGCTCCAGCGCGCAAGTCGACCGCTGTTCACGCCGCGGCAGCCGAGGCCGAAGCCCCGGCACCGAAGCGTCGCACGACGTCCGCGAAGCCGGCTGCTCCGGCGAAGCGTGCCGCACCCGCCAAGACCGGGGTGACGCGCACGGTCGGCGTCAAGACGGCGGCGGCGAGCCCGGCCAGGAAAGCTCCCGCTCGCAAGGCCCCGTCGTCGCCTGCTCCGCGCGTTGCCCGCAAGGCGCCGATCAAGACCATCGCGGTCAACAAGCCGACGACGAAGAAGGCTGCGACCGCCCGGGCCGCGTCCTCGTCCGCCGCACCGAAGCGGGCGTCCGCCAGCAAGCCGGCAGCGAAGAAGGCCCCGCGCGGCGCGTGAAGCTGCTGCTGGTTGCCGTCGGCCAGCGCCTGCCCGCGTGGGCCGACGAGGCCTACCAGGACTACGCGAAGCGCTTTCCGCCCGACCTGCGGCTGGAGCTGAAAGCGGTGAAGGCCGAACCGCGCAGCGGCAAGACGGCCGATCAGCTGATGGCCGCCGAGGCCACGCGCATCGAGGCGGCGCTGCCCAGGGGCGTGCGCCGTGTCGTGCTCGATGAGCATGGTTCGCGTCTGACGACGATGCAGCTGGCGCAGCGCCTGACCGCCTGGGTGAACGACGGGCGCGACGCCGCGCTGATCGTCGGCGGGCCCGATGGGCTGGCGCCGCCGCTGAAGGACAGTGCCGACGAAACGCTGCGCCTGTCCGACTTGACGCTGCCGCACGCGTTCGTGCGGGTGTTGCTGGCCGAGGCGCTCTACCGGGCCTGGACGGTGACGATCAACCACCCCTACCACCGCGAATGAAGTCCGCGCAACCGATCACGCCGATTGAATCCGTGGCGGCGAAGCCGAGTCACGACTTCGTCTACCTTGCATCGCAGAGCCCGCGCCGCCGCCAGTTGCTCGAGCAGATCGGCGTGCGCTTCGAACTGCTGCTGCCCGACCCGTCGGAGGACGCCGAGTCGCTCGAAGCCGAGCGCCCGGGTGAGCTGCCACTGGCCTATGTGCAGCGCGTGACGCTCGCGAAGCTCGGGGCAGCTCGTGCGCGCCTGATCCGCCTCGGCCTGCCGCCCGCGCCCGTCCTGTGCTCGGACACCACGGTGGCGCTCGGGCGGCGCATCTACGGCAAGCCGCTCGATGCGACCGATGCGGCGGCGACGCTGCGAAAGCTGAGCGGTCGCACGCACCGCGTCATCACGGCCGTGGCGGTGGCGCTGGGCGACCCCGAGGCGCTGGCGGTCAGCACGTCTCGCGTGAGCTTCGCGGACCTCGACGAGGCGACCATCGATCGCTATGTGGCCGGCGGCGAGCCGTTCGGCAAGGCCGGTGCCTACGCGATCCAGGGCGCGGCCGGGGCGTGGGTGACACGCGTGGATGGCAGCTACACCGGCATCATGGGCCTGCCGCTGCACGAGACGGCCGAATTGCTGCGTGCCATCGGGGTACGCACCTGCGTCGGCCCATAGGCCGACCACGCGCCCTCGCATACCATCGACCGAATGCAAGACATCCTGATCAACTGGACCCCGCAGGAGACCCGTGTCGCGGTGGTAGAGCACGGTGCGGTCCAGGACCTTTACATCGAGCGCACGCTGGAGCGCGGTCTGGTCGGCAACATCTATGCCGGTCGCGTCGTTCGCGTGCTGCCAGGCATGCAGTCGGCCTTCATCGACATCGGGCTCGAGCGGGCTGCCTTCCTGCATGTGGCCGACGTGCAGCTCGCAGCCGATCAGATCCGGCAGAACGCCAGCGCAGCCGGTGGCGGCCCGGTTGCGCCGCCGCCGCCGATCGAGCGCCTGGTCTTCGAAGGCCAGACGATGACCGTGCAGGTCATCAAGGACCCGATCGGAACCAAGGGGGCGCGCCTGTCGACGCAGATCAGCATCGCCGGCCGCCTGCTGGTCTTCCTGCCTCAGGACGATCACATCGGCATCAGCCAGAAGATCGGCTCGCACGAACTGCGCGAGCAGCTGCGCGCGCGGGTGAGCCAGCTCGTGCAACTGCCCGAGGGGAGCGGTCCGACCGGCGGCTTCATCCTGCGCACCAACGCCGAGGAATCGACCGACGCCGAACTGGCCGACGACATCACCTACCTGCGCAAGACCTGGTCGGCGATCCGCGAGCGCAGCTTCAAGCTGCCCCCCGGCAGCCTGTTGCACCAAGACCTGAGTCTGGTCGAGCGCGTGCTGCGCGATCTCGCTCACGAGGCCACGCAGTCGATCCGCATCGATTCGAAACAGCAGTACGACGTCCTGAAGGCCTTTGGCGAGGCCTTCACGCCGACCTCCGCCAGCAAGCTCGATCTGTACAAGGGCGAGCGGCCGATCTTCGACCTGTTCAGCATCGACGAGGACATCGCACGCGCGCTGGCCCGGCGCGTCGACCTGAAGTCCGGCGGTTATCTGATCATCGACCAGACGGAGGCGTTGACCACCGTCGACGTCAACACGGGCGGCTATGTCGGCGCGCGCAATTTCGACGACACGATCTTCAAGACCAATCTCGAGGCGACGCAGGCCATAGCTCGCCAGCTGCGGCTGCGCAACCTCGGCGGAATCATCATCGTCGACTTCATCGACATGACCCGGGAAGAGCACCAGGCTGCCGTGCTGGCCGAGTTCAAGAAGCAGCTGGTGCGCGACCGCACCAAGGTCACGGTCAGCGGCTTCACGCAACTGGGACTGGTCGAGCTGACCCGCAAGCGCACGCGCGAGTCGCTGTCACACATGCTTTGCGAGCCTTGCCCGACCTGCGAAGGCAAGGGTCAGGTGAAGACCGCTCGCAGCGTCTGCTACGACATCCTGCGCGAGATCCTGCGCGAGGCGAAGCAGTTCAACCCCAAGGAGTTCCGCATCATCGCCAGCCCGTCGGTCGTCGAGATGCTGCTCGACGAGGAGAGCCAGCATCTGGCCGGCCTCAGCGATTTCATCGGCAAGCCGATCTCGCTGCGCGCCGAGAACGCGGGGTCGCCCGAGCACTACGACATCGTGCTGATGTGATGCGGCGCGCCTTGCGCTTGCCTGAACCGATGGAATTCGCCGGGAGTCGCCTCGTTGCCTGATCTGTCCGAACGCATGGCGGTGCTGCCGCAGTACCTGCTGCCCAAGAAGTTGATGACCGAGTTCGCGGGCTGGTGCGCCGCTTCGCGCTCGCGTGCCTGGACGAGTCGTGTCATCCCCTGGTTCATTGCCCGCTACGGCGTGGACATGTCCGAAGCGGCCGAGCCGGACGCAGCCGCCTACGCCTGCTTCAACGATTTCTTCACGCGTGCGCTGCGCGATGGCGCGCGGCCGCTGGCCGAGGCCGACTTCGTCTGCCCGGTGGACGGTGCGGTCAGTCAGTGCGGCGCCATCGAAGGGGACCGCATCCTGCAGGCCAAGGGCCACAGCTACAGCGTGCAGGCGATGGTGGGCGGCGATGCCCGCCTCGCGGCGCTGTTCGAACAGGGCGAGTTCGCCACCGTGTACCTGAGCCCGAAGGATTACCACCGCATCCACATGCCGTGCGACGGGCGCCTCGTGCGCATGATCCATGTGCCGGGCGATCTGTTTTCCGTCAACCCGACCACGGCGCGTGGCGTGCCCGGGCTGTTCGCCCGCAACGAGCGCGTGGTCTGTGTCTTCGAGTCGCCGGCGCATGGCACCTTCGTGATGGCGCTGGTCGGGGCCACCATCGTGGGCAGCATGGCGACCGTCTGGCACGGCCTGGTGAACCCGCCGCGACCTGGCGTCGTGCGCGAGTGGCACTACGACGAACAGTCCATCACGCTGCGTCAGGGCGAAGAGATGGGCCGCTTCCTGCTCGGCTCGACCGTGGTCCTGCTGTTTCCGAAGGACACGCTTCGATTCCGGGCCGACTGGCTGCCGATGCGCCCGGTGCGCATGGGCGAGGCCATGGCCGCTGCTTCGCCGCATTGAGATCGCGTGCACCGGCGCGGTCCGACGTTGGCGGATTCCGCGGCCCTGGTGCGTAGGCGGGCCTCGCTGCGTTCCGGCCTGTGCCATCGAGCTGGCGGCCCACCACCGCATATTGGGGATCAGGTCTGAGGCCCTTGCAAGGCAAAATCGAGCCATGAGGGTCAACATCTTCAAGGCTGCACGCCGCATCGCGATCGCTTTTTGCGTCGTCTGGATCGGCGGCTGCGCAGCCTATGGCATCTTCGCCAAGCCCTACGCCCACCTGAACTACAGCATCAGCGCGCCGGACGCCGCCCCGGTTCGCGTGGAACGATGCGGTCGCGAGGACGGCTCGCGCTACATCGCGACGCGGGACAGCGAGGGCGCTGCCGTGGGTGTGCTGCTGTGCTTCAAGACGCTGAAGGCGAAGGATGCGCAGTGGTGGATCGGCGGCGCCTACGCCCCCGAAGTCGCTCGCCAGATGATCGAGCTGGAGGAACGCTTCCAGCTGCCGCTTCAAGGCGACGAGGAGGCTCGAAGCATCCGCCGCGAGCAGCGAATCGATCATTGGACGTACGCGGCCATCGCCGCGGCGTCGGGTCTGGTCCTGTGCCTGGTGGTCGTCGTTGGCGCCGGCTGGGTGGCCCGCAGCGTGTTGGGCCTGCCCAGAGGCGAGGACTACCTGATCTCCTGGCCACCGGGTGCTTCCAGAGGCAGGCGACGCAGACGCACGCATGCGGAAGTCTCATCAGGCCGCGTCGGACGACGCAGCCGGAGCCGTCCCTCCCGGCTCGAATGAGCCTGGCCGCCGGTCCCGGCGGGCCCGGGCCGTGCAGTTCGATGCGGATCGGCAAAGGCACCGGACCGGGGTGCCGTGATTGTCGGGAACCTGCCAATTGCCGCAGCCCGCTGTCGCTCGGCGCGGGCCGGGATGGACCCGCCGAATCGTCCAAGTACTTGATTTGTAGGGATTTACGCGTCTGGCACTGAAGCTGCAATAGCACCACCGAACCCCCCCGGTTCGATGTCGCTACACACTGCAGGAGTCACCGGATGTCTGCGTCGCTGAAAGCCAAGATCGCCGAAGTGTTCGAGGAGCCTGGCTGCGACAAGAACGTCGGCAAGACCGAGAAGGAACGCAAGAAGGGTTGCACCAAGCAGCTGACACCCGGAGCAGCTGCCGGTGGCTGCGCGTTCGACGGCGCCAAGATCGCCCTGCAGCCCATCGTCGATGTGGCGCACCTCGTGCACGGGCCGATCGCCTGCGAAGGCAACTCGTGGGACAACCGCCACAGCGCCTCGTCGGGATCGACGATCTACCGCACCGGCTTCACCACCGACATCAACGAGCTCGACGTGATCTACGGCGCCGAGAAGCGCCTGTTCAAGTCGATCCGCGAGATCTGCGAGAAGTACGACCCGCCGGCCATCTTCGTCTACCAGACCTGCGTCACCGGACTGATCGGCGACGACATCGAAGCGGTGTGCAAGCGCGCCGCCGAGAAGTTCGGCAAGCCGGTGATCCCGGTCAACGCACCGGGCTTCGCCGGGCCGAAGAACCTCGGCAACAAGCTCGGCGCAGAGGCGCTGCTCGACTACGTGATCGGCACCGTCGAGCCGACGCACACCACGCCCTACGACATCAACATCATCGGCGAGTACAACCTCTCCGGCGAGCTGTGGCAGGTCAAGCCGCTGCTCGATGCGCTGGGGGTGCGCATCCTCAGCTGCATCTCGGGCGACGGACGCTACGCCGAGGTGGCTTCGTCGCACCGCGCGAAGGCCAACATGATGGTCTGCTCGAAGTCGATGATCAACATCGCGACCAAGATGCAGCAGCGCTGGGACATCCCGTACTTCGAGGGTTCGTTCTACGGCATCGGTGACATGAGCGAGACGCTGCGCGAGATCGCGCGGCTGCTCGTCGAGCGCGGCGCGCCGGCCGAACTCAAGGACCGCACCGAAGCGCTGATCGCGGTCGAGGAAGCTCGCGCCTGGGAGCGCATCCGCGCCTACAAGCAGCGGCTCACCGGCAAGAAGGTGCTGCTGATCACCGGCGGCGTGAAGAGCTGGTCTGTCGTGGCTGCGCTGCAGGAGGCCGGGCTCGAGGTGGTCGGCACCAGCACCAAGAAGAGCACGAAGGAAGACAAGGAGAAGATCAAGGAGATCATGGGCGACGACGCGCACATGATCGACGACATGACGCCGCGCCAGATGTACGCGATGCTGCGCGAGGCGAAGGCCGACATCATGCTCAGCGGCGGGCGCAGCCAGTTCGTCGCGCTGAAGGCCCGCATGCCCTGGATGGACATCAACCAGGAGCGGCACCACGCCTTCGCCGGCTACGAGGGCATGGTCACGATGATCGCGGAGATCGACAAGGCCCTGTTCAATCCGATGTGGGCCGAGGTGCGCACGCCCGCCCCGTGGGAGCCCGTCGACCCGCTGCTGGTCGAGCAGAGCGCCGAGCAGCTCGCCGCCGAAGCGCAGCCCGCCTGATCCGACGGAGCACACACCATGGCCCACGTCGTCGAATCGAAGAAAGCCTGCGCGGTCAATCCGCTCAAGATGA
This sequence comes from Rhizobacter sp., assembly GCA_017986065.1. Classification (GTDB taxonomy): domain Bacteria; phylum Pseudomonadota; class Gammaproteobacteria; order Burkholderiales; family Burkholderiaceae_C; genus PBB1. The sequence goes on from JAGNWJ010000046.1 coordinate 18,083, forward strand.
GCCAGCCGCTCGGCGCGAGCTACGCGTTCATGGGGCTCGAGTCATGCATGCCGGTGATGCACGGCTCGCAGGGCTGCACCTCGTTCGGCCTGGTGGTGCTGGTACGCCACTTCAAGGAGGCGATTCCGCTGCAGACCACCGCGATGAACGAGACCACCACCATCATGGGTGGCTACGACAACATCGAGAAGGCGATCCTCAACATCCGCAGCCGTGCGAAGCCGCAGGTCATCGCGATCTGCTCGACCGGTCTCACCGAGACCAAGGGCGACGACGTCGACGGCTACATCGCACTGGCGCGCCAGAAGCACCCCGAGCTGGCCGACACCGAGATCATCTACGTCTCGACCCCCGACTACCTGGGAGCCTTCCAGGACGGCTGGGCGAAGGCCGTCACGACGCTGGTGACCAAGGTGCCGCGACTCGACACGCCTCGCTGCGAGGGCCGCATCAACGTGCTGCCGGGCAGCCACCTGACGCCAGGCGACATCGAGGAACTGCGCGAGATCATCGAGGCCTTCGGCCTGGAAGCGGCGTTCGTGCCCGACGTCTCGGGCTCGCTCGACGGCCACATTCCCGACGACTGGCTGGGCACGACGATCGGCGGCACGCCTTTGAAGGCGCTGCAGGAGATCGGTGGCGCGGCGCACACGCTGGCCATCGGTGAGCAGATGCGGCCGGCGGCCGAAGCGCTGCAGGCCCGCTGCGGCGTGCCGTTCACGGTGTTCGATCGCCTGACCGGCCTGACCGCCACCGACGCGCTGGTGCAGTTGCTCGGCAGCCTCTCCGGCCGTGCCGCGCCGCCGCGCTTGCGCAGGCAGCGCAGCCAGCTCGTCGATGCGATGCTCGACGGGCACTTCCACTTCGGCAACGTCAAGGTCGCGCTCGCGGCCGAGCCCGACCTGCTGTTCGCCGTCGGCAGCTTCCTGACCGAGATGGGTGCCGAGCTCGCGGTCTGCGTCACGACGACGGCCTCGCCGCTGCTGGCACGCATGCCTGCGGTCGAGGTGGTGATCGGCGACCTCGAGGACTTCGAGCAGGCCGCGCAGGCCAGCGGTTGCGACCTGCTGATGACGCATTCGCACGGGCGGCAGGCGGCCGAGCGCCTGGGCAAGCCGCTGTTCCGCCTGGGCATCCCGACCTTCGACCGCATCGGCAATTCGCACAAGTGCTACGTCGGCTATCGCGGTACACGCAACCTCGTGTACGAGGTCGGCAACCTGCTGATGGAGCAGATCCCGCACCACGGGCCCGATCACTGGCCGCTGCCGGAGGCTGCCCTGGCGGCTGCGCGCGGTTCGGCGATGCCGATGTTCAGCACCCTGCCCGAGCCCGGCGTGGCGCACGTCAGCGCCGAGATTCCCCGCCTCCTGCACAGCAGCGAGCCGGTGTCCGCCCCCTGATTCCCTACCCAAGGAGCCACGATGAAGATTGCCTTTGCCACCCAGGACCAGCAGCGCGTCGACGCCCACTTCGGCTGGGCCAAGTACCTTGCCGTCTACCAGATCGACGCCGCCGGCTACCAGTTCGTGCAGTCCTTCCCGTTCGGGGAAGACCTGGCGGAAGACGGCAACGAGGACAAGCTCGCGCCCAAGCTCGAGGCGATCAAGGACTGCGCGATCGTCTACGTCGCGGCCATCGGTGGATCGGCTGCGGCGCGTGTGGTGGCCAGCAAGATCCATCCGATCAAGGTGACGCAGCCCGAGCCGATCCTCGACCTGCTCGACAAGATGCAGGAGGTGCTCAAGGGCACCCCGCCACCCTGGCTGCGCAAGGCGCTGCTGAAGGATCAGCAGCCCGCCCACGACTTTGAAGACGACGAAGAAGAGGTGAAATCATGAACCCCCACGCTCACATGCGTTCGCTGCCCCCCGAGGGGGCGCCCGACCACCTAGAGACGGCTCGTCGGAGGTCGGCATGACCGAAGCCATCGCGATGGAAGCACCGAGCGACGAGGTGCTGCTGCAGGACCCGTTCATCCGTGAACTGATCAAGCAGATCCGTGCCCAGGACACGCACGGCACGTGGGAAGGCAAGAGCGACGCCAAGCTGCTCGAGCCCTACATCCTGACTGCGGAGCAACGGCGTGCGTTGCCGATGATGGGCGACCCCGATCCCGAGACGCTCTGGCGGCTCGACCTGTTCCACAACGCGATCGGCCTGTCGATCGAGCGCGCCACCGGCTGCATGGTCAGTCCGATGATGAAGATGAGCCACGAGGGCTTCGGCCGCGCCGTGCTCACCGCGGGCCGCCTGATCGTCGTCAACCGACATCTGCGCGACGTGCACCGCTTCGGCTACGCCAGCCTGGCCAAGCTCGCCGAGGCCGGCAACAAGCTGGTCAACGAGGGCATCGGCATGGTCGAGACCTACAAGGAGGTGGCGAACTATGGCTGACCTGGAAGACCTGAAGGCGCAGGCCAAGAAGCTCAATGCGAAGGCCACGCAGGCCAAGATGGATCTGCACGACCTGTCCGAGGAGCTGCCCACCAACTGGGAGCAGATTCTCGATGTCGCGCAGCGCGCGCATGAAGCACATGCCGCGCTGATGTCCGTTCGCCAGCAGCTGGCCGCTGCGACACCGTCCTGATCGAAGGGAGCATCGAGATGAGTTCTTTCTCAGTCACGCTGCCCAGCGGCGAGAGCTGGACGCCGCAGTTCGTCCAGCACATCAACGAGGAAACCTGCATCGGTTGCGGACGCTGCTTCAAGGTCTGCCCGCGCGGCGTGCTGTCGATGGTCGGCCTCAACGAGGACGGCGAGCGGGTCGGTGTCTCGCAGGACGACGATGACGACGACGAGGAATACGAGAAGAAGGTCATGACCATCGCGCACCAGGAGCTGTGCATCGGCTGCACCGCGTGCTCGAAGATCTGCCCGAAGAAGTGCTACACGCATGCCCCGATGGAAGGCTGAGGAGTGCGCGCCATGCAAGCCCTCAACCAGATTTCACCCATCACCGTCGTGGGTCGGTGGCAGAACCCTGCTGGCGTGGCTTGCACCAGTCACGGTGCCATGCCGAAGGGCCTGAGGCTGACGATCTGGCTCGACCTGATGAGTTGCGCGACGGCCGCGGATGCACCCGAAGTGCAGGCGATGGCCGGGGTGCTGGCCACGGCGTTCGAGGTGCACGGTTTCGATCTGCTGCCGATTTCCGGGCTCTCCGATTCGGCCACGCGCCGGATGATGGCGCGATGGTTTCCGGGCGCGGACCGGTTGCTGGCTCTGGACTGGCAGGAACTCAGGCACGCCACGCGCGACGAGCCTCGCTACGACGAGATCGAGGATCTGGTCGGTCTGTTGACGACGGGCGTTTGCCCAACGCATGCCGGGCGCGAGGAGGCGATCTGGGTGGCTCATGCACTGAGCCAGGCGAGCCTGGGAGACAACCACCTGTGGCAGGACCTGCACCTGCCTTCGCGGCGAGAGTTGTCTGCATTGATGAGTGGCTGGTTTCCCGCGATCGCGGCGCGCAACGACCGCGACATGAAGTGGAAGAAGTTCCTCTACAAGCAGCTGTGCGAGCGGGCCGAGCTCACGATCTGCCGGGCTCCGAGCTGCAGCGTCTGCACCGACTACGCACACTGTTTCGGACCGGAAGACGCCGTGGTGGCCTGACTCCGGTGGATGGCATCCCGGCGCTGGCGTCGTATCACGAGTGGCTGGCGGTCGA
>JAGNWJ010000047.1:0-11628 GCA_017986065.1 Rhizobacter sp.
GCGCTTGCGGGTTCGCTTGGTCGTCAGGTTCAGACCCAGGTCGGCTTGCTTCATGGCTCAGATATTCGCCGCCCGATCACGCACGCGCAACCAGGCTTGTCCCGAAGTTATGCAGACCTTCCCTAAGTCTGGCCCTTTCGATATTCCTCGAGAAGTTGCAATGCGACTACTCCGCACTCCAAGCCCTAATGGCCGCTCTACTGCAGAAGTTGTTTCGCCTGCAATCAGTGGATCTGACTTGGCCAAACGCCCGTCTGGGGATTGGATCATCAACTTCGGCACAAGAAGCGAAGGGGAAGCAGCACTTTTTGAGCCAGTATTCGAATACGCAGCAAGCCACATCAAGGCAGAGCGTCAAAAGAGCAAAACCCTAAAAAATCGAGAGCAGTGGTGGCTTTTTGAACGCGCTCGTCCTGAGATGTTCGAGGCTTTTGGTGCGCGACCTCGGTATCTTGCGACGTGCCTCGTTGCAAAGCATCGCTTCTTCGTTTGGCAAGATCGATGCGTTGTGCCAGAGAACGTGGTGATAGTTGTCGCCCGCTCGGACGACATCACTTTCGGCATATTGCACTCGCGCTTTCACGAACTCTGGTCACTGCGCATGTGTACGTTTCTCGGCGTTGGAAACGACCCGCGCTACACCCCAACAACATGTTTCGAAACATTCCCTTTCCCTGAAGGCATGACCCCAAAAGACACCAAGTTAGGTGCTCCCGATACACCAACCGCCAAGACGATTGAGGAGGCAGCGAAGAAGCTAGACGAGCTGCGCAATAGCTGGCTCAACCCGGCCGAATGGACAGATTGGGTGATCACCCCTCAAGAACAAGCCGCAGGCTTCCCCAAGCGCCCGGTTGCCAAGCCGGGCCATGAGAGCGATCTGAAGACGCGCACTCTCACCAACCTCTACAACCAGCGTCCGACTTGGCTGGCAATAGCCCACGAGGCACTGGACAAGGCCGTAGCCGCAGCGTATGGATGGAAGGACTACTCGCCGCAATGGACGGACGAAGACATCCTACGGCGCTTGTTGGCGCTGAACCTAGAGCGCGGCACCGAGCAAATTTCGGCGAAGGGTTGAGCGGCTGCTTTGCAGATGGTGTGAGAGACAACATCGGGTCTGCAAGAGGCGTTCAGCCTGAAAACCTACAGCTGACACTCGTAAGCGCCACTGAACCGCCCCGGACTAGGCCTCTGGTCGAGGGCGATGAGGTCGATCCAGCTACTCTTTTGATTCTATCTTTGATGGGTTCTTTGATGGGTAGAAATAAAAACGGGCCGCAAAGGCCCGTATTTACCAGCTACTTGGCGAGAGATTCTTCCAGTCGCAGGATTCTTGGTGTCATTTGGCGTCTCCCGTCCAAGTGAGGCCAGAAGATATTTCTGGTACCTCCTTGAACGCGACGCCATGATTCGCTGCGGGCTGCTCTGCGACTAGCCCCTTTGCCGGCAGACCCTGCGCTCTGCCGGCAAAGCGCAGGAAGCGCTTAGCACTTCACCTCCCCTTCTTGGGGTCCTTCAGCCACTCGCGAATCGTTCCGATTTCACCCGCGATGAGCTTGCCGGCCATTGTTTGAGCTGCGACCGTCTTGTTCGTGTAGCCGGGCTTGCCCTCGTTCTCTTTGTAGAGCTGTCGAGCCTTCTGCTTCATCTCTCGGTTCTCCTTGTGGCGGGCATCGGCTCCCAATTGAGCAAACTTTTGAGTCGCGACTTGAAGATCTAACTGCTCAGCCGATTCACTCTGATTCGGATCGAATCTGGTGGGCTGGATTGCGACGGCACTTTCTGATTCCGCACCTTCAGCGGCAGTACTGCAAAGCACATCGCGTTCAATCCGGTCCACCTCGGCCTGACGCATACACAGGTTTTCAATACCAATAACTGGGGCGGGAAGAAAGTCAACACGCCACCAATGAACAAAGTGAAGGAACGAATATGCGAGTTTGAATGGCGTGGCGCCCGGTCTCTCTATCCGTCTCAATTGCTCCGGCCGAAGATCAAATAGGCCAGCTTCAATCCGTTCACGAAACGCAGCCATAAATTGCTCTGTTTTTGCGGCCTGAACATCGTCAATTGGAGCGCCAACATCCGACCCATCGTCTGCGTCCGAATTGTTGAAATGCGAGGCGGCGTGAACGTTTGCAACTGCATCAAGGCTTGATCGTGTGACCCCCGTGTGTGGGTACGCGTGCCTAAAGGTCATCTTGGACCGCTCTCCGTAGAGATTCACACAGACCATCGCCCGGTTCTGGATGCCAAGATGAAGGATGTCAGCAGTGGAGCACCTCCACATCTCAGCGAGAACGGACAGTCGGTAAAAGTCTCTCTCGATCATCGGGCGTCCCTTCACGCTCGTCCTTGTTCAGGGTGCTGCGCCAGCCCGGCAAGGGAACCGAGTTTTCGGGGATCAGCCTAGGCGCAGCGAAATCGTTCAACGGTCGATATGGCCGCTTACGAGAGCTCCCGCCGAATCCGCTCCCGCACCCTCTCCCGCTCTTCCGCCCAGGTCCGGCCCTCGGATTGCAGCCACTCGAACTCGAACCAGGTCAACGGACTGGCGTACTGAGCGTGTGACCTCGGATCGAGCTGCATCAACACGATGTCCAGCCCGTCGCTGCACGCCATCGTGAATGCAGGGCCTGAAGGAACAAGCACGCCCTCTCGCTTGTGAAATGCAGGCGATGCGGCCCCATACGGATCGGCGTAGCTGGGCTCCACCCAGGCGAAGCCGGATGGAGTCCCGAACACATGCGCCGCCGGCCGGAACATCGGTATCCCATCGTGGAAATCGATGAAGACGATCGCTCCCCGCCACGAAGCGAAGGTCGCCTCGTGGCGGTCAGGGCGATGCGGAGGCTTGCCAGACATCACTGCCAATTGCGTTGCACCCGCTCCCGAACGCGCTCTCGTTCTTCCTGCCAAGTCCGACCCTCCGACTTGAGCCAATTTGCGAACCAGTCGAGCGCGTCTCCGACGAGGTCGAACTCGGCGCGATCGTAGGGGACAACCGCGAGCGCGTTCTCGCCCGGCATCACGAAGCCGGCCTCGGTGATGCCAGCCGGAACCCCGTCGCGCGCGTGATATGCCGGCGAGGATGATCCGTAGGGGTCGGCGTAGCTTGGTTCGACCCATGCGATCCCGGTCGGCGTTTCGAACACGAACGCGGCCGGGCAAATCGTCGTCTTCCCTGCGCCTTTCGGGCGCAGGATCACGATCGCACCCGGCCACTTGGATGTGGCTTCCTCGACAGTTCTCGTGGCGGGGTTCGGAAGTTCGCGTGACTCAGCCATGATTCATCTCTCGGCGACCGAGGATGTCGTCATAGGTCAAGCCCGAGTACTGATCGCCGATCGCGGTCGGCATGCCCTGCTGCAGCATGCCGAAATAGTCCCCAAGCGCAGCGGCGAAACCCTCCACGAGCTCGGGACGCGCCACCAGCCGCTCCACCAACGGCTTGAGATAGAGCGTCAATTGCTGGCCTTCGCGCGCGTCTGAAGCGATGAAGACGCTATTGCCAAGAGCGGCGTCATCGCCCCAGCAGGCGAGCCGCTCTGCTTCTCGAAGCATCTCGTCCAGCAGAGCAACACCACTCATGAAGTCCGCTGGGGTGACGGTAACTGGGTTAACCATGTGCCACCTCCCGGCCGAGCACTGCCTCGCGCGTGCACTCGATGCGATCTCCGTCGCAGTCCGTGGCGTCGAGCATGGTCATCGCCTCGGAATTCAACTGGTCTATCCGACCGAGCAGCCCAAGCATTGCATCTGGCTCATGGGCGCGTTCATTGGCAAGCCGCTGCGCAATCGGCAGCAATGAATCGATCTGATGCAGGGCCCGCAGCGCGAGATCCATTCGGGCTTGATCGAGTGTGGTGTCAGCCATTGCGTGTCTCCTCCATCACCAGCGTCGAACCCGCAAGCGTAGCCAGCTTGTTGATTTGATCGCGCAGCTTGCGGTGGGTCGTCTCCTCGGTTGATACCGCCATGTCTTTGATGACCGCGAAGATGGTTGCCTCAGTCGCGGTTTCGGCCTCGCTTGCAAATGAGAGACCCCCAGATGCAATGCAGAAGATCTTCTCGATCTCGGTGCCCACGTTGTTCAGGAGCGCAAGCGTTGACCGGTGCAGGTCTTCAAGGGATTCGGTGCCCATGCCAGTCGTTGCCGCGGAGTGCGCTTTATCGTGCTTCTCACGCATGTTGCTCTCCCTGTTGCTCCAGGGTGAGCTCGGCCAGCTCGGAGAGCTCGTTCATCGCCTCGATGTTCCTGAATATCCCGCCGAAGAGGAACATCAGAGAGAGGAAGCCGTCGCCGCCTTGAAAGTTGCCTACGGACTTGTCGTTGTAGACGAGACAGCCGATTCCTTCGGCAACTCGCGCCGCGTGCCCGGCAAGGATGCGCGCATCTTCGCGACCTCCGATCAGGTACTTGAGTTCGTCTCTCGTCAACGTACTTGACTCCGTAGCATTGTCGAGAAGCATTTGGAACGCATCGTTGATGCTGAACTCGCGGCGCTGCTCAACCGCCAGTTGCGCGGCAGCCGTTGCGGCGGTGGTGGTACTCTTTCTCGTAGCCATGATTCATCTCTCCTGTAGATGGGTTGTGGTCAGGGTCGGTTGCTGTTCCTGCAGCTTCCGGCCCGCCTTGCCTCAGTTCCGCTGAGGCGCCGGTGTCACTCTGTCGGCCCGGGTTCCTTGGCCTTGTCGATACGGTCTCGAACCCACTTCGGGCCACCGAGGCGCCCCAGCTTTTCCTTCTGCGGAACGGTTACCCGGATCGTCACGGGGATCGTGTCCAAGCCTTGCTCGATGGGTGGGCGGCCACGCTTGCGATCTGGCGACTGTTTCGGTGAAGTCATGCGATTACTGTAATCGTTTATTTCGGACGATTCAAATGTTTTTGTAATCTTTTATTAAGCCACCTTGATCGGGATTACCTTCGCGCCCTTGCGCAGGGTGTCGAGGTGATCGGCGTACCACTGCATCATCTTGCGGCGCTGCGGCAGGTAGGTCGCAAAGTTGTAGGCCGCGGCGATCTGGTTGCGCTCCATGTGCGCCAACTGCAGCTCGATGTGGGCATGGTCGAAACCGTGCTCGTGAAGCTGGGTCGACGCGATCCCCTTGAACCCGTGACCGGTCATTCGGCCTGCGTACCCCATGCGGCGCAAGGCACAGAGGATCGTGTTGTTCGACATCGGCTTGTCGTGATCTCGCTCGCCGGGAAAGAGCAACCCAGACCGGCCGCGCAGCTCGTGCAGGCACTTCAGAAGGTCGACCGTCTGAGTCGCGAGCGGCACTATGTGCGGCGCCGTCTTCACCTTCATGCGCTGCGCCGGGATGCGCCACTCGGCAGCCTCGAGGTCGAACTCTTCCCAGCGAGCGTTGATCAGCTCGCTGGTGCGAACGAAGGTCAGCGCGATCAGTTGCATTGCCAACCGCGTGTAGGCGGAGCCTTGGTACACATGGATCTTCCGCAGCAGCTCCGGAATCTCCTTTGGCTCGACGCGAGCGAAGTGCTCTTTCGTGCGCGACTTCAGGGCGGCGCCAGGCCGAACGTCCTTTGCCGGATTGCGCTCGATCAGCCCATGGGCCAGCGCGTGCTCGAAGATCTGGCCGCAGGTCTGCCAGGCCCGCCGGGCCAACTCGGCGGCGCCTCGTCCTTCGACCTTCTTTGCCATGGCCAGCAACTGCGGAGCGACAACATCACCGATCGGCTTGGACCCGATCGCCGGGAAGACGTCGGCCTCGAGGCGGCGCATCACGGATTTGGCGTGCCGATCAGATCTCGCCGAAGACCAGTTCGCGTGCCAGGATCGTGCGACCACCTCAAACGTGGTGCCGAGCTTCAGCAGCGTGGACGCCTTCTCATCCTTGCGGGTCTGCGACGGATCGCGGCCGGCTTCGAGCAGGTCACGCGCTGCCTCGCGACGCTTGCGAGCCGTGGCCAGCGTCACATCCGGATAGACGCCGAGGCTGATGCGCTTTTCTTTGCCGGCGAACCGGTACTTCAGGCGCCAGTAGCGCGCACCGGAGGGGACGACCTCAAGGTACAGGCCTTGCGCGTCAGAAAGGCGAAGGCGTGGTTTGTCTGCAGGGCAGCGGGCATTGCGGCAAGCGGTGTCGGTCAGAGGCATCGGGGGCATCTTTCAAAAACAGGGGCAACACCCCGTTTCATAGCCTCAAATGTGCCCCCGTTTTGTTCTGGCTGTCAAAGCACGCTTCTGAACGTCCTTGAACAGAAAAGCCCCGTAAACACTGGGTTTGCGGGGCTTCTTGCGGTCCTACTTGAACCTCTTAGAACCTATCTTTGGCGGAGAGGGTGGGATTCGAACCCACGGTACCTTGCGGTACGCCTGATTTCGAGTCAGGTACATTCGACCACTCTGCCACCTCTCCAGCACGTTCGATGCTGCCGGTTGGTCGGAACCGGAACCCAAGATTCTATCTCAGGGAGCCGCCTCAGGCGACCCGGCAACTACGCTTTCAACACCTCCAGGCCGCCCATGTAGGGACGCAGCACGTCCGGCACGGTGATGGACCCGTCGGCGTTCTGATAGTTTTCCAGCACGGCGACCAGGGCCCGGCCGACGGCCAGACCCGAACCATTCAGCGTGTGGACGAACTCGTTGCGACCCTGCGCCGATTTGTAGCGCGACTGCATGCGTCGGGCCTGGAAGGCCTCGCAGTTAGAACAGCTGCTGATTTCGCGGTAGGTGTTCTGCGCGGGCACCCAAACCTCGAGGTCGAAGGTCTTGCTCGAGCCGAAGCCCATGTCGCCGGTGCACAGCAGCAGCACGCGGTACGGCAGCTTCAGTTTCTGCAGCACGGCTTCGGCATGGCCGACCATTTCCTCGAGCGCCTCGTCGCTGCGTTCGGGCTGGACGATCTGCACCATCTCGACCTTGTCGAACTGATGCTGGCGGATCAGGCCGCGCGTGTCACGTCCGGCACTGCCCGCCTCGGAGCGGAAGCAGGGGCTGTGGGCGGTCAGCTTGATCGGCAACTGGTCCGCGCCCAGCACCTGCTCGCGCACGCTGTTGGTCAACGAGATCTCCGACGTGGAGATCAGGTACTGCTCCTGCTGCACCTCGTCGCCGCCACGGGAAACCCAGAACATGTCTTCCTTGAACTTCGGCAACTGCCCGGTGCCCTCGAGCACGTCGCGATTGACGATGTAGGGCGTGTAGCACTCGGTGTAGCCGTGCTCCTGCGTCTGCACATCGAGCATGAACTGCGCGAGCGCGCGGTGCAGTCGGGCCACCGGGCCGCGCATGAAGCTGAAGCGCGATCCGGACAGCTTGGCGCCGATATCGAAATCAAGGCCCAGCGGGGCGCCCAGATCGACGTGATCCTTGGGCGTGAAGTCGAAGCTGCGCGGACCTCCAGCATGCGGGCTCCAGCGGCGCACCTCGACGTTGCCCGACTCATCGGCACCGACCGGCACGCTGTCCTGCGGCAGGTTGGGAACCGCCATCAGCAGATCGGACAGCTCGGACTGGATCACCTCCAGCCGCTCGGCTGAAGATTTCAGTTCATCGGCCAGACCGGCCACCTGTGCCATCACCGCACTGGTGTCCTCGCCCTTGCCCTTGAGCGCGCCTATCTGCTTGGACAGGCTGTTGCGCTGAGCCTGCAGTTCCTCGGTGCGGGTCTGCAGCGACTTGCGCTCGGACTCCAGCGACTGGAAGCGATCGACATCCAGGAAAGGTTGGGGAGATTTGCGCCTCTCGAGGCGGGCAATGACGCTGGTCAGGTCTTTGCGTAGCAGGGCAACGTCCAGCATGGGTGTGCAGTCGATCCCGGTCGACTTGAGTGTTGTGCGTGAAGCGGCGAATTGTAGGCAGCGACCTGCCCGTTGCGACTCAGCCCGAAGCCTTCATCGACTTGTCGCCCAGACCCATGGGCAGCGGGAAGTGCACGGTTTCCAGCACACCCGGTGTGCTGCGCACCGACACGGCGCCGAGTGCGCGCAACCGCTCGATGACCTGCGTGACCAGGATCTCCGGGGCCGACGCGCCCGCGGTCAGGCCGACCCGGCTCTTGCCTGCGAACCACTCGGGTTTCAGGTCGTCCGCCGAATCGACCATGTACGCGTCGGTGCCCAGGCGTTCGGCCACCTCGCGCAGGCGGTTGCTGTTCGAACTGCTCAGGCTGCCGACCACCACCATCACGTCGACCTGGGGGGCCAGCACCTTGACAGCATCCTGGCGGTTCTGCGTGGCGTAGCAGATGTCCTGCTGCTTGGGCTCGCGCACGTTCGGAAACCGCCGCTTCACCGCAGCCAGGATCTCGGCCGCATCGTCCACAGACAAGGTGGTCTGCGTCACCACGGCCAAGCGGGTCGACGAGTCCACCGGCACCTGCTCGACATCGGCCACGTCCTCGACCAGATGGATGCCTTCGGTCAACTGGCCCACCGTGCCCTCGACTTCGGGATGGCCCTTGTGGCCGATCATGATGAAGTCGTAGCCCTCCTTGCGCAGCTTGGCCATCTCGACATGCACCTTGGTCACCAGCGGGCAGGTCGCGTCGAAGATCGTGAATCCGCGCTCGGATGCTTCACGGCGAATGGCCTGCGAAACACCGTGCGCGCTGAAGACCAGCGTCGCGCCAGCAGGCACCTCGGCCAGGTCCTCGATGAAGATCGCTCCCTTGGTCTTCAGGTCGTTGACCACGTAGGTGTTGTGCACGATCTCGTGGCGCACGTAGATCGGCGCGCCGAACTTCGTCAACGCTCGCTCCACGATCTCGATGGCGCGATCGACACCGGCGCAGAAGCCTCGCGGCTCGGCCAGCAACACTTCCTCGACATGGACGGGCTTGGTCATCACAGCACTCCGATCACGTGCACCTCGAAAGTCACCGGCTGGCTGGCAAGCGGGTGGTTGAAGTCGAAAAGCACCCAGTCGCCGCCGACCTCGCGCACGACGCCCGCGTAGGCACCCTGGCCGTCCGGGGTAGGGAACTGCACCACGTCGCCGATGCTGTATTGCTCGTCGGGGTCGCCGAGCTCGTCGAGCAGCGCGCGCTTGACGCGTTGCATCAGCTCTGGATTGCGCTCGCCAAAGGCCTCGCCCGCAGCCAGTTCGAAGGTGGCGCGCGTGCCTTCGGCCATGCCGATCAGCCGGGCTTCCATCGCTGGCGCCAGTTCACCCGTTCCCAGCGACAAAGTGGCAGCCTTGTCGGCGAAGGTGTTGATGATGTCCGCACCATCGGGCCCGGCCAGGCGGTAGTGCAGAGTGAGGAAAGACCCCGGAATGACAGAGTTCAAGGGCGCGCCCGGTTGGATAGACTGGACTCAATTTTACGAGCCGGCACAACGTCGTAGGCACGCAGGGCCTGCTTGCGGGCTGGCGGCGACACAACACAGCAGGTCTTCATCGTGCTCAAAGACATTCCGGCTGCAGCGCGACCCCGAGAAAAGCTGCTCACGCTCGGCCCGGCCGCGCTGGCGGATGCCGAGTTGATCGCGCTGCTGCTGCGCACCGGCCTGCGCGGCACTTCGGTATTGCAACTGGCGCAGCAACTGCTCGACGCGTTCGGCGGCGTGACCGGCCTGCTGCAGGCCAGCCCGCTGGACCTGAAGCGGGTCAAGGGCCTGGGCCCCGCCAAACGGGCCGAGATCAGCGCCGTGATCGAACTCGCCCGCCGATCGCTTTCGCAGGAACTGGCGCAGCGAACGGTGCTGTCGTCGCCGCAGCAGGTCAAGGACTACTTGCAGTTGCAGCTGTCGCACATCGGCCACGAGGTGTTTGCGGTCCTGTTCCTCGACGTGCAGAACCGGTTGATCCGCCTCGAGGAAATGTTCCGCGGCACGCTGACCCAGACCAGCGTCTACCCGCGCGAAGTGGTCAAGCGCGCGCTCGATCTGCAGGCCAGCGCCGTGATCCTCGCGCACAACCACCCGTCGGGCGTGGCCGAACCGTCGCGTGCCGACGAATTCCTGACACAGACGCTGCAGAGCGCGCTGCGGCTGGTCGACGTGCGGGTGCTCGATCATCTGATCGTCGGCCGTGCCGCTGTGGTGTCGTTCGCGGAACGGGGGCTGTTGTGAGGCCGCCCCGCAAGCTGCGCAGCCTTCAGGACCTGACTGCACTGAAGAAGGCCATGGCCGAGTCGGCACGCCGTGTTGCGGAAGCCCGCGCCGAGGCGGCACGCGTGCAGCGCGAGCGCGATCTGTTCGCGCTCACCGTCGGGCCGGTTCAGCCGCTGCGTCGCGGAGTCGTGATTCCGCTCGAGCGGCCACGCGCCGAACCGCTGCCGCGCCAGCGGGCCCGCGACGAGGCGGCGGTGCTGCGCGAGGCGATCTCGGACGAGTTCGATGTCGAGTCTCTGCTCGAGACCGACGATGCTCTGTCCTGGCGTGGTGAGGGTATCGGCCCGGAGGTCGTGCGCAAGCTGCGGCGCGGTGTGTGGTCGATCCAGGCGCAACTCGACCTGCACGGCCTCAGGCGGGACGAGGCTCGCGAGAGCCTGGCGGCCTTTCTGCGCGAAGCGGTGCGACACGGACTGCGCTGCGTTCGGGTGATCCACGGCAAGGGCAACGGTTCGCCGGGCCGCGAACCCGTCTTGAAGTCGAAGGTCAAGACCTGGCTGGTGCAGAAAAGCGAGGTCATCGCCTTTGCGCAGGCCCGAGCTGCCGATGGTGGGCACGGCGCCCTGCTGGTGCTGCTGCGACCGACGGGCCCCACCCTGCAGCCGATGCCCCCCGCGGCAAACGACCCTGGGCCACACCGATCGTCGCGCGCCAGGAAGGGCTGAGGCAGAGCCTTCAGACGCCTCGGTTTCGCATCCAGTCGGCCGTGCCGAAGAACGATTCGGTCAGCCGCGCCGCCATCGTCTCGTCGATGCGCGATTCACGCATCGCCTGTTTCATGCAATCCATCCACTGATCGCGCTCGGCGATGCCGATCGAGTACGGCATGTGCCGCGCCCGCAGCCGCGGATGCCCGAATTTCTCGACATAGAGCTGCGGCCCACCGAGCCAGCCGCAAAGGAACCAGTGCAGCTTGTCGCGCGAGCCGTCGAGCACCTCGGGATGCAGCGCACGCACCGTGGCGTACGCAGGCTCCAGGTCCATCAGGTCGTAGAAGCGGTCGACAAGCTGTCGCACCGCAGGTTCTCCGCCCAGCAGTTCGAATGGCGTTGACGCCGCGGCGTCGCCTGAATCAGCGCTCACGCGAGCAGCTTGTCGGCCAGCAGGCCGATGGCCTTGGCGGCCGCGCAACCCGGCAGCATATCCATCAGCAACTGCCTGCGCAGGATCGCCTCGCGCACCGCCGTATCGGTCGGCACTTCGCCGACGAGTTCGAGCTTCAGCGCTTCGGACGGCCCGCCGAGCAGCGGCGACACGTAGCGGTCGACCACCTGCTGCAGCTGACCACGGATCGTGCGGCCTTCGCCGAGGCGACCGACCTGGTTGACGACGAGCTTGATCGCGCGCCGCGACTGCTGCGTCGCGAGCACCTTGATGGTGGCGTAGGCGTCGGTCATCGACGTCGGCTCGGGCGTGGCGACAACCAGCACCTGATCGGCCAGCGACACGGCGAACAGCACGACATCGGAAATGCCGGCGCCGGTGTCGAGAAGGATGTAGTCGAAGCGCGGCTTGACCTTGTCGATGATGGCCAGCAG
>JAGNWJ010000047.1:11728-21676 GCA_017986065.1 Rhizobacter sp.
CCTCCGATGCTGATCGTGACCGGCACATCGACGCCGGGCGCCACATTGACCGGGCGACGGCCGACCTTGCTGCGTATCCGCTCGGCCACCAGATGCCCGAAGGCCGGCGGGCAGTTGGGAAGGATGATCGCGAACTCTTCACCGCCATAGCGGGCGACGGTGTCCATCGGACGCACGCAATCCTGCAGCGCAGCCGCCACGGCTTTCAGGACCTGATCGCCAGCCGGGTGGCCATAGGTGTCGTTGACCGCCTTGAAATGGTCGATGTCGGCCATCAGCACCAGCGCCGGTTCACCGGCACGTGCGACGCGGTCGATCTCGCGGGCGATGGTGACCTCGAACTGCCTGCGGTTGGCCAGCCCGGTCAGCGCGTCGCGGCTGGACAACTCGCACAGCGCATCGACCACCGCCTGCAGCCACGGCGTGGACCCCGCGGGAGCGTCGACGCTGACCTCGCGACCCGCCTGCTTCAGCAGCTGCAGGGCCACCTGAAGCTGCAGGTCGGCAGGAGAGAGCTCCACGGTGGACATGGGCAAGTCAGTGCAGACGGAGGTCGGACATGCACCAAGTCTAGCGGGAGGGCACCAGGCGATGTCGGGGCGAAAGACATCCAAACACCCTTCAGTTCCGCTGGCCGGCAGCGAGATGCCGGCACGGTTTCAACTCAAGCCGCACGCCGATCGGCCGATATCACCGGTATGCACCCAGGCATCGAGACCACGGTTTCGGGCTGGGCATGCCCCGACCGACCGGAGAGTTTGAAGATGTCCGCCGTGATGACCGCCACAGTTCAGACCCGTTCCGACTCCTTCGTGGACCCCACCGAGCGCGACCTGCCCTTCGACAGGAACGATTTCGATCGGGTACGCCGGCTCATCTACCAGCGCGCCGGGATCAGCCTCGGCGACGGCAAGCAGGCGATGGTCTACAGCCGGGTCTCCCGCCGTCTGCGCGAAACCGGGCATCCATCGTTCGTCAGCTATCTCCAGTGGCTGGAGCAGGCGAGCGGGCCGTCGGCCGACACCGAATGGCAGGAATTCATCAACTGCCTGACGACCAACCTGACCTCGTTCTTCCGCGAGGACCATCACTTCACGGCACTCGTCGATGACCTGCGAGCGCGCGCCAGCGGCGGCATCCGCATCTGGTGCAGCGCGGCTTCGACCGGCGAGGAGCCCTACTCCATCGCGATGACGGTGACCGAGGCCCTGGGCGCGAACAACGGCACGCGGATCATCGCCAGCGACATCGACACCAACGTGCTGGCCAAGGCAGGCAGCGGCGTGTATCCGCTGGATTCGCGGGGGTTGTCGCCCGAGCGGCTGCGACAGCACTTCCTGCGCGGCAAGGGCGCGCAGTCCGGCCTCATCCGCGTGAAGCCGGAACTGGCCCGCATGATCGAGTTCCGCGTGCAGAACCTGATGGACGCGCGCTGGTCGCTGGGCGATCCGTTCGACATCGTGTTCTGTCGCAACGTGATGATCTATTTCGACGCCGCCACCCAGCGCAAGGTGCTCGAGAAGATCCACGCGACGATGAAGCCGCACGGACTGCTGTACGTCGGCCACTCCGAGAATTTCACCGAGGCGCGGCATCTGTTCCGGCTGCGCGGCAAGACGATCTACGAGCGCGTCTGAGAACCCTGCCCATGAACATGCCGATCGGCCAGAACACATTCGCAGCCTCTTCGCCATCGAGGCTGCGACCCTCGCCGCTTGCGGGTGGCAGCTCGACCCCGGGCATCGGCCAGCCAGCTCCGGGCTCCCGGCTGGCGCGCCTGCGTGCGCAGACCCCGAAGCCCGGCCAGGCGTCCTTCTTCTTTTACGAAGCCCACTTCAAGAGCGATGCCGTGAAGGTGCTTCCCGGCGAGTACTACGTCGACAACGAAGACCTGCTCATCATGACAACGCTGGGCTCGTGCATTGCCGCATGCCTGTGGGACCGCAACGCCAGGGTCGGCGGCATGAACCACTTCATGCTGCCCGACGGGGTCGGAGACTCGGGTCGCTACGGTTCCTACGCGATGGAATTGCTGATCAACGAGATGCTCAAGCTGGGCGCCTCGAGATCAAGCATGGAAGCCAAGGTGTTCGGGGGCGGCGCCGTGATCAGCGGGATGAGCTCGCTGAATGTCGGCGAGCGCAACACGACTTTCGTGCTCGATTACCTGAAGACCGAACGCATCACCGTGGTGTCGAAGGACGTGCTCGACATCTATCCCCGAAAGGTCTGCTTCCTGCCTGCGAGCGGCAAGGCGATGGTCAAGCGACTGGCTCCGACGAGCACCGACGCGCTGATGGCGCAGGACAAGGTGGCTGTCGAACGTGCGGTCAAGTCGACCAGTTCGGGCGGCTCGGTGGATCTCTTCTGAACAACCTCTGAATACCTGTTGATACGGCAGCGCAAACCATGGCAAAGACCCGTGTGGTGGTGGTGGACGACTCTGCGCTGGTGCGCGGGCTGTTGACCGAGATCATCAACAAGCAGCCCGACATGGAGTGCGTCGGTGCGGCTGCAGACCCCTACATAGCGCGCGAGATGATCCGCGAGCTGAACCCTGATGTGATCACCCTGGACGTCGAGATGCCGCGCATGGACGGCATCGACTTCCTGGGCAAGCTGATGCGGCTGCGACCGATGCCGGTGGTCATGGTGTCGACGCTGACCGAGCGCGGCGCCGATGTCACCTTGCGAGCGCTGGAGCTCGGCGCGATCGACTTCGTTGCCAAACCCAAGATCGGGGTCGCCGACGGTCTGAAGCTGCTGGCCCACGACATCACCGACAAGGTACGCATTGCAGCGAAAGCGCATCTGCGCCGACCCGCCGCCGCCCCAGCGGTCGGAGCGGCGCCGCGACCCAGTGCGCCACCCAGCGCCATCGGCCGCCTGTCGACCGAAAAGATCATCTTCATCGGCGCGAGCACCGGCGGCACCGAAGCCACCAAGGAAGTGCTGGTGAACCTGCCGGCGGACTGCCCGGCGGTCGTGATCACGCAGCACATGCCGCCCGGCTTCACCAAGAGCTACGCCGCGCGCCTCGACGGACTGTGCAAGGTCCGGGTGGCCGAGGCACGCGACGGTGACCGCATCCTGCCCGGCCACGCCTACATCGCGCCCGGCGGCTTTCACCTGAGTGTCGAGCGCAGCGGCGCCAACTACATCGCCCGCGTGCAGGACGGCGAGCCGGTCAACCGGCACAAGCCGTCGGTCGAGGTGCTGTTCAAGTCGGCCGCCCGCGTGGTCGGACCGAACGCGCTCGGGCTGATGCTGACGGGCATGGGCGCCGACGGCGCCACCGCGATGAGGGAAATGCGCGACGCCGGCAGCTACAACCTGGTGCAGGACGAAGCCAGTTGCGTCGTGTTCGGCATGCCGCGCGAGGCCATCGCCGCGGGCGCTGCCAACGAAGTGCTCCCGCTCACCCAGATCGCACCGAAGCTCATCGAACGGCTGCGCAGCACCGCGGGCATGTCGATGAATCGCGTCTGATCGCGCAGCCGCCCCGGGTACTCAAGAGGCCGGCAGGAACAGCTCCTGCAGGTCGTTGAGGAAATCGTATCCGCGTGGGGTGGGCTGGATCCGGTTCGGCTCGCGCACCAGCAGCCCCCGCTGCGTCGCTTCGGCCAACTGAGGCTCGATCGAACTGAGCGGCAGCCCGGTGCGTTCGGTGTAGCGCGCGAGTTCGATGCCTTCCTTCAGACGCAGGCCATTGAGCATGAACTCGAACGGCAGCTGCTTGCGCGGCACTTCTTCGTCCTGCGACACCGCCTGGCCTGCCAGGGCACGTGACATGTAGCTGGCCGGATCGCGGAAGCGCACCTGCCGCACCACGCGGTGCGGGTAGCTGATCTTGCTGTGCGCTCCGGCGCCGATCCCCAGGTAGTCGCCGAACTGCCAGTAGTTCAGGTTGTGCGCGCAGCGGTGTGCGGCTCGAGCAAAGGCGGAGACTTCGTAGCGGGACAGCCCGGCGTCCTCGGAGCGCTGCGTGATGACGTCGAGCATGTCGAACGCGATGTCGTCGTCGGGCAGCGCCAGCCGTCCCGCAGGCGGGTGCTTGGCGAACAGCGTGTTCGGCTCGATCGTCAGGTGGTAGATCGACAGGTGCGGCGGCTTGAACGACAGCGCCGTCGCGATGTCGGCTTCCAGCTCGGGCAGCGTCTGGCCGGGCAGTGCGTACATCAGGTCGAGGTTGAAGGTCTCGAAGGCCTCGCTCGCCTCGGCCACCGCCGCCCTCGCCTGCGCGCTGTCGTGGACGCGGCCGAGCGCTGCGAGCTTGGCATCGTCGAAGCTCTGCACGCCGATCGACAGACGCGTGACGCCTGCGGCCCGGTAGGCACGGAACCGATCGCGCTCGAACGTGCCCGGGTTGGCCTCCAGCGTGATCTCGCAGCCAGGTTCCAGAGGCAGCCGGGCACGGATGTCGGCAATCAGCTGCCCGATGCTGTCCGGCGTGAACAGGCTCGGCGTGCCACCGCCGATGAAGACCGTGTGGATCCGGCGCCCCCAGATGAAGGGCAGCGCCGCCTCGAGGTCGCAGCGCAACGCGTCCAGATAGCGTGCCTCGGGCAGTTCGTTGGCTGCCGAGGAACGGTGCTCATGCGAGTTGAAGTCGCAGTAAGGGCACTTTCTCAGGCACCACGGCAGGTGCACATACAACGACATCGGTGGCAGCGCTGCGAGGTTCAGCGTCCCAGGGCGCAGGTAGCGGGCCAGCAGCTGCGCCGGCTCCACGTTCACATCCGCCGATGCGATCTCGGCGCTTCCCGCAGCCACGATCGGAATGTCAGCCAAGGCCCCAGACCTCGCGCATCTGCCGCAGCATCTCGCGCGAGGCGATACCACGGTGGCTGCGCCCGTTCTTCTCGGACGGGCTGAGTTCGGCCACCGAGCGCTGCAACTCTGCCACGTACATCAGCGGGTCGTAGCCGAAGCCGGCCTCACCACGAGGCGCCGGCAGGATCACCCCGGACCAGCGGCCCATGGCAACCAGCGGCTGCGGATCGTCGGCCGACCGCACGGCCACCAGCGCACAGACGAAGCGCGCAACACGATCGGCCTCGGACGTGATGCCGGCCAGCTGTTCGAGAAGCACGCGGTTGTTGCTGGCATCACCCTTGGGTTGCCCGAAGTCCTCGGCATAGCGCGCCGAACGAACACCTGGCGCACCGCCGAGCACATCGACGCAGAGCCCCGAATCGTCAGCGATCGCGGCACAGCGCCCCTGCTGCGCCGCATGGCGTGCCTTCGCCAGCGCGTTCTCGAGGAAGGTGGGATGCGGCTCCTCGGCCTCGGCAATGCCGAGCTCGCCCTGCCGCACCAGATCGAGTCCCAGCGGCTGGAACAGCGCCTGAAGTTCGGCGAGCTTGCCCGCGTTGTTGGACGCCAGGACCAGCCTCACGGCTTCACCGCTTCACAACCCGAGTGCTCGACGCTGCGCCGCGACCAGATCGCGGATGCCGCGATCTGCCAGTTCCAGCAGGCTGTTCATCTCGTCGCGCGAGAACGATGCCCCCTCGGCGGTGCCCTGCACTTCGACGAAGCCGCCCGAGCCGGTCATCACGACATTCATGTCGGTGTCGCAGGCCGAGTCCTCGATGTATTCGAGGTCGAGCAGCGGCACGCCGTCGACGATCCCGACCGACACCGCCGCGACGAAATCGCGGATCGGCGAGGCGCCGAGCTTGCTTTGCGCGATCAATCCGCTCACGGCATCGTGCGCCGCCACGAAGGCTCCGGTGATCGCCGCCGTACGCGTTCCGCCATCGGCCTGGATCACATCGCAATCGAGCGAGATCGTGCGCTCGCCGAGCAGCGACAGATCGAACACGCAGCGCAACGAACGGCCGATGAGGCGCTGAATCTCCTGCGTGCGACCGCTCTGCTTGCCCTTGGCCGCCTCGCGGTCGCTGCGGGTGTGCGTGGCTCGCGGAAGCATGCCGTACTCGGCGGTGACCCAGCCGCGACCCGAGCCCCGCTGGTGTGGCGGCACCTTCTCTTCGACGGAGGCAGTGCACAGCACCTTCGTGTCGCCGAACTCGACCAGCACCGAACCCTCGGCATGCTTCGTGTAATGCCGCGAAATGCGGACCGGCCGCAGCGAATCGACGCTCCGGCCCTGCGTGCGTTCAAAACCCATGATGGGCTCCTTCAGTTCTTTTTCTTCTGGGACGAGCGCCGGATGGCGTCGTTGATTTCCTTGATCGAGCGCTCGATCTCGGCGTCGTCGAGGTCATCGGCCGCGTCGTGACCGAGCACGCTGGCCTGGATGGTCGAGGCGAAGACGTCATCGCCGAGTTCCTCGGTCGACACGCCTGAGCCGCCCTGCTCGGCTTCGGAGCACTCCCACTCGACGGCCATCACGGAAACGTTGTCGCACTTCGGTCCGCCGTTGCGCAGCGCCTGCTCAACGAGTTCCGGCACGGCTTCGGCGATCGAGCGGCGGGCCAGTTCTTCGGTGATCGCTTCGTCGGTCACGGTGCCCCACAAACCGTCGGAGCACAGCATCAGACGGTCGCCACCTTGAAGCGTGAACGGGCCCGCGGTGTCGATCACCGGCTTGCCCGGGCTGCCCAGGCAGGTGAAAAGCACGTTGCGGTTCAGCCGCTCGCGCATCGGCACCACCGAATGCAGCGCATCCTGGAGTTCGGAATAAGAGTGATCGCGCGTGCGCGCGATCAGCTTGCCCGCACGCACCATGTAAAGACGTGAATCGCCGCAGTGCGCCCAGTAGACCGAATCACCTTGAAGCAGGCAGGCCACCACCGTGGTTCTGGGCGTATCGCTCAGGGCCTTCTGCGCCGAGTAACGCAGCAGTTGCTGGTGACCGGCCAGGATCGCCTGGTTGAGGAATGCCAGCGGGTCGGGAATCGTCGGCTTGGACGCTTGCTGGAACAAGGCAGACATCGTCTGCAGCGCGAGTTGCGACGCCACCTCGCCTTCGGGGTGGCCGCCCATGCCGTCAGCCAGGGCGAACAGTCCCGAATCGCGGGTGTACGAGTAACCCATCCGGTCCTCGTTCTTCTCGCGACCGCCCTTGCGGCTGACTTGATAAATGGAAAAGCGCATCAGGAAATCTCAGCCATGCAGACGCGGAACCGGAACCTCACGCTTTCGCGCCGGTGGTCAGGTTCTCCAGTTGCAGCTTCAGGCGCTCGCCGAAGGTCAGCTTCGTGTAGCGACGCTCCGTCTCGCGCGCCAGTTCCTTCTGCAATGCGAACACGCTCTGCGGACGCGAGAGCGGGTCGAGAGACATGCACCATTCGGTCACTTCGAGCAGGTTGTCCGAATAGACATTGCGCAGGCGTGACAGGCTGAGCGCCAGGCGGTCCTTCTCGATGCGCTGCGGAGAATCGTTCGGCGGATAGCCCTGCATGCATGCGTAGATGCACGCGCCGATCGCGTAGATGTCGGTCCACGGGCCCAGCGTGCCGTCTCGGCGATACATCTCGGGCGCAGCGAATCCCGGCGTGTACATCGGGCGGATGAAATTGCCCTCCTTGCTCAGCACCTCGCGCGCCGCGCCGAAGTCGAGCATCACCGCACGGTTGTCATTGGTGATGAAGATGTTGGCGGGCTTGATGTCGAGGTGCAGCATCTTGTGCTGATGCACGATGCGCAAGCCACGCAGGATCTCGTCGAACAGCGACCGGATGGTCGACTCGCGGAACACCTTGTCGCGCTTCAAGTCGCGCGCGGTGACGATAAAGTCCTGCAGCGTCTCGCCCTGCAGGTAGTTCATCACCATGTAGACGGTTTCGTTCTCGCGGAAGAAGTTCAGCACCGAGACCACGCTCGGGTGAGAGATCTGCGCGAGCGACCGGCCTTCCTCGAAGAAGCTCTTCAGACCGAGGCGGTACAGCGGCTGTTTTTCGGGCTTGACCCGCGGGGTCAGTTCACCCTGCGACCGTTCAGCCAGCGACGATGGAAGGTATTCCTTGACCGCCACCATGTGCCGCTGCGCGTCTTCGGCGAGGTACACGACACCGAACCCACCAGCCGCCAGCTTCTTGACGATCTGGTAGCCGCCGACCACGGTGCCTGACGGCAACGGAGCAGGCTTCAGCTTTGACATAATCGGGTGTTTGCACAGGGTGAAATCTAAATGCCAGTCTACAGCATGACCGGCTACGCGAGCGCCACCGCAGGCACTCCAGAAGCACCGGCTTCCACGGCCAATTCGGACCATCCCGTCGCCCGTACCGTTACCCCGGCGCGAACCAGCGTGACCGTTGAACTGCGATCGGTCAACGCCCGTTTTCTCGACCTGAGCCTGCGGCTGCCCGACGAACTGCGAGCCCTCGAACCCGCCTTGCGGGACTTGCTGACGGCATCGCTCCGACGGGGCAAGGTGGAGTTGCGGCTGAACGCACAAACCAGTTCCGATACCGCCTGGCCGCAGCCGCAGCCCGAACAGTTGAACCGCCTCTCACACGTGCAGAGCACCATCCGCGGATGGATGCCGACCGCCCGGGAACTGTCAATCAATGAGGTGTTGAACTGGTGCAAGGCCGGTTCGGTGACCGAGCGCCTTGACGAAGCCGCACTCGACGCGGCCCGAAACGCGATCGACGGACTGCGCGAAGCACGGGCACGCGAGGGCCAGCGGCTGGTCGATGTCTTGATGGACCGCGTCGACCGACTGCGCGAACTGGCCGCGCGGGCCGAACCCCTGGTGCCGGCAACGGTGGCGCGACAGCAGCAGAAGTTTCTCGAACGCTGGCGGGAAGCGCTCGAACAGGCCGGAGCCACGCAAACCGTCTCACGCGAGGCGCTCCAGGAGCGCGCCCTGAATGAAGCTGCCGCGTTTGCGATACGCATCGACGTGGCCGAGGAACTGGCCCGACTGCGATCGCACCTCGACGAGATGGCGCGCATGCTCAAGGCCGGTGGAGAAGTGGGCAAGCGGCTGGACTTCCTGATCCAGGAGCTTCTGCGGGAAGCCAACACGCTGGGCTCCAAGGCCTCGTCCCTCGAACTCACCAACATCTCGCTCGACATGAAGGTGCTGATCGAACAACTGCGCGAACAGGTGCAGAACATCGAGTAGGGCTGGATGACGCACATCAAACTGCGAAGACTGCCAGCCCTGGCCTGGCTGCTCGCGCTGGTGTGCGGAATCTCGACAGCGCAGGTGCCGAACCTGACGCTCGAATCGCTGCCACGCCCATCGACGCCACCGCCAGAAATCGGGCCGATCGTGCCCTCGCAGGTGCTGCGCTGGCGCCAGGAGGCGATCGCCTACGAATACGGCGATGGCGTTCCGCGCGACCTGCTGCGAGCGGCCGAGCTGTACTGCCGCGCTGCCCGCTACGGGGACCCCGAGGCCCAGTACAACCTCGCCTGGATGCTGACCCACTCCAGGGGAATCGAGCGTGACGACGCACAGGCCGCGCACCTGTTCGCCGCCGCTGCCGAGCAGGGCATCACCCAGGCGCAGAACATGCTCGCCGCGATGGGCTCGCCACGCGGAGAGGTGCCGCAATGCCTGCGTCCGCCCGAGTCAGACCCGGCTCCTGCAGCAAAAGCGGTGACCCCGACGAAATCCCGTCAGGCGCGGCTGCCGGTGCAGCCACCTCCACCACCGTTTCCGCCGAACGCGCCAGAGCAGATCGTCAAGTTCGTGACCCTGGTCGCGCCGGAGTACCAACTCTCTCCACATCTCGTGCTGGCGGTGATGGCAACTGAATCCAACTTCGATCCCTGGGCGGTTTCCCCGAAGAATGCGCAGGGGCTGATGCAATTGATTCCGGACACTGCGGCACGCTTCAAGGTCAAGCGGATTGCAGACCCCGCGCAAAACATCCGGGGCGGCATGGCCTACCTGCGCTGGCTGCTGGCATATTTCCAGGGCGATCTTTCATTGGTGCTGGCCGCATATAACGCTGGAGAGGGCGCGGTAGACCGCTATGGCGGAGTACCGCCGTATGCCGAGACACGTTCGTATGTGCG
>JAGNWJ010000048.1 GCA_017986065.1 Rhizobacter sp.
GCGACCCTCCTAGAATCCCCGCCTCGTCGTCGACGCCCGAAACACCTCCTGTGAGACCTGCACCATGAGCCTGAAATGCGGCATCGTCGGTTTGCCCAACGTCGGCAAATCCACCCTCTTCAACGCGCTCACCAAGGCCGGCATCGCCGCCGAGAACTACCCGTTCTGCACCATCGAGCCCAACGTCGGCATCGTCGAGCTGCCCGACCCGCGGCTCGATGCGCTGTCGGCCATCGTGAAGCCCGAGCGCATCGTGCCGGCGATCGTCGAGTTCGTCGACATCGCCGGACTGGTGGCCGGAGCCTCGAAGGGCGAAGGCCTGGGCAACCAGTTCCTGGCGCACATCCGCGAAACCGATGCGCTGGTCAACGTGGTGCGCTGCTTCGATGACGACAACGTGATCCACGTGGCCGGCAAGGTCGACCCGATCTCCGACATCGAGGTGATCCAGACCGAGCTGTGCCTGGCCGACCTGACCACCGTGGACAAGACGCTGCAGCGCTCCATCAAGGTCGCGAAGTCGGGCAACGACAAGGAAGCTGCTCGCCTGGTCGACGTGCTGACCAAGTGCCAGGCCGCGCTGAACGAGGCGAAGCCGGTGCGCAGCATCGCCTTCAGCAAGGAAGAGCTGGCGGTGCTGAAGCCGCTGTGCCTGATCACCGCGAAGCCCGCGATGTTCGTCGGCAATGTCGACGAGGGCGGCTTCGAGAACAACCCCTACCTCGACAAGCTGCGCGCCTATGCCGACAGCCAGAAGGCCCCGGTCGTGGCGATCTGCGCCAAGACCGAGGCCGAACTCGCGGACATGGCCGACGAGGACCGGCAGATGTTCCTGTCGGAGATGGGCCAGACCGAACCCGGCCTGAACCGGCTGATCCGCGCTGCGTTCAGCCTGCTGGGCCTGCAGACCTACTTCACCGCCGGCGTGAAGGAAGTGCGCGCCTGGACCATCCACATCGGCGACACCGCGCCGCAGGCCGCCGGCGTGATCCACACCGACTTCGAGCGCGGATTCATCCGCGCCCAGACGATCGCCTTCGAGGACTTTGTCGCCTTCAAGGGCGAACACGGCGCGAAGGAAGCCGGAAAGATGCGCGCCGAAGGCAAGGAATACGTGGTCAAGGACGGGGACGTGCTGAACTTCCTGTTCAACGTCTGAACCCCGGCCGCAGGCAGGGCCTGCGGCGCCCTCGACGTCACCCTTCGCCGCGCGCGACCTGCTGCTCGTATTCCGGCAGTTCGATCACTCCCTCCTGCTCGGCACGCCGGCGATCGTCGTCGCTGAGCGCGTCCTGCACCAGGTCCAACCGCTTCCACGAGGCCAGCGGCGTGGTCTTGCAGGGCTGCGGCACGTACTTCGAAGAGTCGACGCGCTTGTACTTGTGGATGTAGCGCGGGCAATTGACCCAGATCTTGCTGACCGTGATCAGCACCAGGTACTGCGCCTCGGCGTACTCGGCCATCACCGGATGTTCGCGCAGCAACTGCGCCGTGCCCTGCACGCGCACGCGGTGCGGACTCTCGAAATCGATGAACAGCAGGCCGACCCGGGCCTGCCCGGCGATGTTGCCCATCGAATAGAACATGCCGTTGCCGTCGAACCCCGGAAACGCCAGCGTCTTCTCGTCGATCACCTTCACCACCCCGACCGGGCCGCCCTTGTACGAGACGGTCGGGTTGCCGTCCGGGTCGACGGTGGACAGGAAGAACATGTCGCGCGAACCGATGAAATCGCGCTCGGCATCGGCGATCGTCTCGTGCACCCAGCCGGTGTCGAGCAGGTCGGCCAGCTTGGTGGTGCCGAATTCCTGCTGCAGGCGTCGGTGCTCTTCGGAATAAAGCGAGGTCATGGCGTCTCCCTGGGTGTGAGCCGCAGACCGGCACGAGCCGGATCGCTCGCCGCCCAGCGCCTCGGCGCCGCGACGGTAGCAGCGGCAAAGTCCGTCTTGCATCGCGACAGACCCTGATCGCCGACCGGCTGGCGCCTATGCTCTGCAGCTCACCACAATCTGCGTGATTGAAACCATCGACTGCGATCGGATGCGCCATGAGCGACGAATGTCAAACCGAGATCCCGCGCTCGTTCATCGAGTTGTTCATGCCGCCGGGTGCGGTGAAGCCGCAGCAGCCTCGATCGGTGATCACCGCCCGCTATGACTTCTGCGAAGACATGGCACAGATGCTGGTGGACCCGGCACGCGACAAGCTGTTCGAACTGGGTGTGACCGAACAGGATGTGCTCGAGCGGATGCTGCGGGGCCTGAGGGTCGACGACACGGCGTTCAGCGCCGCAGAGGCGACCTGGGTCGTGCGGCGGCTGGCGGAATTGCTGGGCTGGCCTGTGCAGACCGAAGCCACTGGCGATTGAAGTTCAGGTGGTGCGCCCGGCTGGGATCGAACCAGCAACCCCTGCCTTCGGAGGGCAGTACTCTATCCATTGAGCTACGGACGCAACGCCCACGATTGTAGTCGGGCGCCTCGTCGACGAACGAGCAGCGGCACCCCGCTCTATACTGATTTGGCGGCCTAACGCGCCCTCTGGCAGGGGGTCTGCGCGGCTCGCGAGATGTCCCAGTGCCCTCGATGCAGGGCTCTTCTTCCGTTCGAATACAGCACCAACCTGCCATCCGAGGATCTCATGCGCCACAACAGCCACGCCCACGCCGACTTTGCTCGAGACGGCACGCTCAGAACATCGAAGCAGTCGACCGGCACCGCCCTCCTCTCGTTCATTCTCCCGGCGATCGTCATCGTGATGCTGGCCGGCTGCGGGAACGACAACAAGGCGCCGGCAGCCGGCAGCGACGGCCCGGATGCTGCGGCGGTGGCCAGCCGCATCGCGCCTGTGGCCAAGGTTGCGATCAAGGCGGGGTCGAGCCCGTCCACGACACCGGCAGGTGCTGGGGAAGCGGCGCCGACAGCTGCATCGGCACCGGTCGCGGCCGAAGCTGCCCCGGTCGAGGCGCCTGCAGCCGCACCCGCTGCGGTGGCCACTGCGGCCCCTGCCGGCGCGGCGCCGGACCTTTACACGCAGGCCTGCTCGGTCTGCCACGCAGCGGGCATCGCAGGTGCGCCGAAGTACGGCGACAAGGCGGCCTGGGCGCCGCGCCTTGCCGCCGGTGTCGATGGCCTGACTGCAAGCGCGATCAAGGGCAAGAACGCCATGCCGCCGCGCGGAGGCAGCAAGGGCAGCGATGCAGACATCAAGGCCGTCGTGGCCTACATGGTCGAAGCCGTCAAGTAACCGGGCGCAAGGCGGCCTGTGCGACATCGGACGCCGGGCTCGGCCTGAAGCCGAAGCGCATCGGCAGGTCGCCTGACTGCACATTTCCGACCTGCCACCGGCCCTGCTCGACCGCATCGGCCGCGATCTCCATGTCGAGCGTGTGCACCAGTCCGATGCCGAGATCGGCCTCGATGAACAGCCGGCCGCGTTCATCGAGCCAGGCGGCACCGAAGGCTGCCGCCTGGCCGCTGTGGCTGCGCACGACGACCCCGTCGGCCGGGCCGGGGGCGGCTTCCGACGACCGGTGCAACCGCCAGACCCAGGGCGCCGCTTCCAGTTCGACATAGACCCGCTGCGGCCCGTTCTGGAAGAACCAGGCGCCACGCTCATCGCAGGCGTAGTTGCGCTCGATGAACTCGCGCAGCCCGACGTGCTCGAGGCGGCTGCCCTTGGACATCGGGAACGGCCCTGCCGCCTGGATGCGTTCGTCGCGCAGGTACCAGTCGCCGCGTGCGTCGAGCGCAAGCCAGCCGTGGCAGTGGGGCACGTTCGGCCACTTGACGAGCGCCGCAGCGACGATGTCATCCATGCCAGGCGCCCCGGGTGCTCAGACTCCGGCGCGCGCGCGCAGCCAGCCCGCCACGCGCTCGTGCATCGGCTGCAGGTGCCCGGGAAACCCGCCGCTCGCAAAGCCGGCATGCCCGCCATGCTCGGGGTTCCACAAGGTCACGTGGTCGCCAACGTCCTGCGGGCGGGGCAGCGACGCGGCCGGCACGAACGGATCGTTGCGCGCATTCAGCACCAGCGCCGGGATGCGGATGCGGTGCAGGTGCGGTTTGGCCGATCCGCGAAGCCAGTAGTCGTCGGTGTTGCGAAAACCGTGGACGGGCGCGGTGTAGAGGTTGTCGAAGTCGTACAGGTCGCCTGCGCAAAGCATCTTCTCGCGATTGAAGAGCCCGGGGTGCATGGCCAGCTTCAACAGCGCCTTCGGTCGCAGCGAGCGTATGAACATGCGCGTGTAGACCTGCCGATTGAACCCGCGGCCGATGGCATGGCCGCCCGCGGTCAGGTCGATTGGAGAGGAGACCGCGGCCAACGCACGCACGCTGCTCGCCGCCGTCTCACCGGCCTCCTCGGCCCAGCGCAGCAGGGCGTTGCCGCCGAGGGAGATACCAACCGCCAGACGCGGGCCGGTGTGCAACTTGCGAAACCGATCGAGGATCCAGCCGACTTCCTCGTAATCACCCGAGTGGTAGGCGCGGGGCGCGAGGTTGGGCTCGCCCGAACAGCCCCGGAAGTGCGGCACGGCAAACCGCCAGCCGAGACGCCCGGCCAGTTGCGCATAGGCACGCGAGTAGTGGCTGGCCGACGAGCCCTCGAGCCCGTGGAACAGCACCAGCAGCGGTCGGTCGGCCGATTGCGTGCCGGGCGGTTCGGCCAGCCAGTCGACATCGATGAAGTCCGCATCGGGCGTGGTCCAGCGATGCCGGACGTACGTCGGCGCGCGGCCGTCGAGACGCTTGGACACCAGCGCAGGCCAGATCGTCTGCAGGTTGCCACCCAGCGCGCCCGTCCCGAGCAGCCAGGGCGGCGATCGAAACGAGGTGACGGTCAATGCAGCACGGCCGCCGATTCGAGGATCTCCTGCGCCTCGCGCGGCGTACCCGGACTTGCGTGGTGAGCAACGATGCGCCAGCCCAGGGCGGTCTTCAGGTAGACGTTGGTGGCAATGACCCAGGCGGACTGCCGTCCCTGCTCGGTCAGCACCTGCACACGCTCCAGCACGCTGTGAACGGCGCCGAAGTGGGTGTGCAGCCGGTGGACCTTTTCGGCGTGGACATCGATCGGACCGCTGTTGAACATCTCGCCGAAACTCGCCCGGATCGCCGGCAGCCCGATGAGCCGCGGCCCGCCGGGGTGCACGCAGGTGATATCTTCCTCGTCGCTCCAGACTGCCAGAAACCTCTCGAGATCCCCCAACTGCAGCGCTTCGTAGAACTGCAGCTCCGCCTCATCGGGTGATGACAGCGACATCAGCGAAGCCTTGGGAGTGTTCATTCGACCTTTCATCAGTTGCGGCAAACGAAGTGAAAGATTAGCGTCGGCCGCGCGACCTGCCATTGTACGAAGCCACCCGGACCACGCACGCCCATGTCCACCCTCCCGTCCGACTGGCCCGAAAGGAGCCAGGAGCTGTCTCACCTGCTGTCGCGCGCGGGTCTGGGTGATCGTGCGGCATTTGCCACACTCTACGAACGCACCAGCGCGCATCTGTTCGCAGTGGTGCTGCGTATCAACAGGGATCGGGGTCAGGCGGAGGATGTGCTGCAGGAGGTCTATGTCAACGTCTGGCGCTCGGCGAGTTCGTTCGACGCGGCGCAGAGCCAGCCGCTGACCTGGATGACCAGCATCGCCAGGAATCGCGCCATCGATGGCTTGCGACGCGCACAGACCACGCCGAGGATCGCGCAGCCCACACAGTCCAACCTCACCGAGGACGAAGACAGCGATGTCTATGAACACATGGCCGACCCCGCGGCGGGACCGCTCGAGATGCTGAGCCAGGCTTCGGATGCGCGCGAGCTGACCCACTGCATGGACTCCTTGAGTGCGCAGCAGCGGCAAAGCGTGGCACTCGCCTTCTACGATGGACTGACGCACGCCGAGGTGGCCAGCCATCTCGGCCAGCCACTGGGCACGGTGAAATCGTGGGTCCGGCGCGCGCTCGCCACCTTGAAGAGCTGCCTCGACAACGCCAGCCTGCGCGACCGTCGAGGTAGCGAGACTGCGGGTTGACCCATGGACTACGGACGACCTGATCTCGCCGATCGACTCGCCGCCGAGTACGTGACGGGCACGCTGCGCGGCCCGGCGCGGCGACGCTTCGAGCAGCTGGTGCCGGCCCATCCTGCGCTGCGTGCTGCAGTCAGGCGATGGGAGTCCCGCTTGATGCCACTGACCGCCAGCGTGTCTCCGCAGGCACCTTCCGCAGAAGTCTGGAAACGCATCGTCGCGCGCATCGGCGCGACGGCTGAACCTGCGGAGGCGACCGGCACGCCATGGTCGTCGGCGCTGGCGTTCTGGCGCAGCCTGTCCATGTTCGCCGGCGTCGTCGCCTTGAGCCTGCTGGTCCTGTTCGTCAACCCGCAGCCCGAGCAGCCGCCGATCGTCGTGGTGCTGAACTCGACCACTTCGCCAGCCGATGCCGCGGGTTCGGCGGTGCCTGCGACCGGCTTTGTCGCGAGCATCAGCGGCGACGGCCGGGCCATCGTCACGCGGCCGCTGATGAGCGTCAGCGTGCAGCCTGATCGCGCACTCGAGCTGTGGGCGGTGCCGGGCAAGGGTGCGCCGCGCTCGCTCGGCCTGATCTCGGCATCCGGGGCCAGCGTCGTCAGGAAGAACAAGCTGCCCGTCGGTACCGCAGCGCTGGCCGTCAGTCTGGAACCGCCTGGCGGTTCGACGACGGGAGCCCCGACCGGACCGGTGCTGTACGTCGGCAAGCTGGCCCTGTAGACCCTGCCCAACCGGGATCCGCCGAGAGGGCTCTCGGGCCCCTGCTGCGTCAGCGCACCGTCGAAACGTCGGGATCGTTCGGTCGAGCGACCGCTTCCAGGCACACGTCGGTGGCCAAGGGCAGGAACACGCTGAAGGTCGAGCCCTCGCCCAAGGCGCTCTGCACTTCGAGGCGGCCGGCCATCAGCTCGATCAGCCCCCGGGTGACCGCGAGCCCGATGCCCGTGCCTTCGATCACGCTGCGCTGGTGCGACAGGCGATTGAAGGGTTCACCGAGCACGAGCAGGTGTTCGGCTGCAATGCCGACTCCGGTGTCGGCGACGCGCAGCACCACGCCCTCCGGCGACGCGCTGGCACTGATGTGCGCAGATCCACCCGGCCTGTTGTACTTGATTGCGTTGCTGACCAGGTTGAGCACCACCTGACGCAGGCGCGTCGGGTCCCCGCGCACCGCGAGGCTCGGCGGAACATCGATCGGCAGCAGACGAACATCGGCCGTTTCGGCCGACGGCCGCAGCATCTCGACGCAATCGACGAGCAGTGGTTCCAGCCTGACATCGACGCACTCCAGTGCGAGGTTGCCCGATTCGATGCGCGTGAGGTCGAGCAGCTCGCCGATCATGTGCAGCAGGTGGCCGCCCGCCTCGTGGATCAGCGCCACCCGCCGGCGCTGGTTCGGTGAAAGCGGGTCGTCCTCCTCGAGTTGCAGCAGTTGCGCGAAACCCATCACCGCATTCAACGGCGTGCGCAACTCGTGGCTCATGCGCGACAGGAATTCGGTCTTGGCCTGGTTGGCGGCCTGTGCCATGGCGGCAGCTTCGCGGGCGAGGTGCAGTTCATGCACATCGGTGGTGTCCTCGAAATAGCCATGCCAGATGACGGCGCCGTCGGCATCGCGCTCGGGGGTCGACGCTCCGGAGATCCAGCGCAACTCGCCATCCGGGCGCCGCAGACGGAAATCGAATCGCCACGGAGCCAGCGTGCGTGCCGAGACCTTCATGCTGGCCACGGTCGAGCCGAGGTACTCGCGCTCCATCATCTGCAACACCTTGGACCCATCGCGAAGCAACTCGTCGGCCGGCACCCCCAGCACCGCCTGACAACTTTCACTGACGTAGGTAAAGGCGCTGTGGCCTTCGCCGGTGTGGCGGTACTGGTAGATGACCCCGGGCACGTGACGCGCGGTCTGGCTGAGGTGCTCGGCCATCGCGACCACGCGGCTCTCGGCCTCCCGCCGCTGGGTCACATCGCTCAGCGTGCCCACGACTCGCAGCGGCTTGCCTTTGTCGGTCCATTCGACGACGCGGCCGCGCTCCGCAATCCAGCGCCATTGACCATCCTTGGCCAGCGCGCGGTACTCGTGCTCGTAGAACGGTGTCTCGCCGCGCGCATGGCGCTGGTACCGCGCGTCGTTCTCGGCGAGAAAGTCCGGGTGGATGATGCGGTCCCAGGCAGCCTGCGTGCGACGACTCTCTTGCGGCGTGTAGCCGAGCAGTGTCAGGTCGCCATCGACGCCCGAGATGACATCGGTCTGCGGATTCCACTCCCAGACGGAAGTACCGGCACCGAGCAGCGCCGCGCGGACCAGCGTCTCGTAGTCACTCGGACCCGCGTCGCCGCCTCCGGATGCGGTCATGGAGCGGCGCACTCAGTGCGAATGGACCTTCTCACCCGCCTTGAGCGCATACACCGTGCCGCAATAAGGGCACTTGCCCGAACCGGTGGTGACCACGTCTATGAAGACCTTCGGGTGGTTGCTCCACAGCGCCATCTTCGGGTTGGGGCAGGTGACGACACCCGGGCCGTGCAGATCGTGTGCGGTGACTTCGATGGCAGAGGGGGCTGCGCTCATGTGGGCTCCGTCGAGAAAGTTGGAACGTGCTTCAGACCGGTGTCAGCCACTCGGCGTACTTCGGATTGCGGCCGTTCACGATGTCGAAGAACGCGCTCTGGATCTTCTCGGTGATCGGCCCGCGTGATCCCTGTCCGATCTCGAGTCGATCGAGTTCGCGGATCGGCGTCACCTCGGCCGCGGTGCCGGTGAAGAAGGCTTCATCGGCGATGTAGATCTCGTCGCGCGTGATTCGCTTTTCGACGATCTTCAGGCCAAGGTCCGAGCAGATGGCGAAGATGGTGTTGCGCGTGATGCCGTTCAATGCCCCGGCGGACAGGTCGGGGGTGTAGACCACGCCGTTCTTGACAATGAACAGGTTCTCGCCAGCCCCCTCGCTCGCGAAGCCGCTGGCATCGAGCAGCAGCGCCTCGTCGTAGCCATCGTCGGTGGCTTCCATGTTGGCGAGGATCGAGTTGGTGTAGTTGCTGACCGCCTTGGCCTGCGTCATCGTGATGTTGACGTGGTGGCGCGTGTAGCTGCTGGTCTTGACGCGGATGCCGCGCTTCATGCCGTCCTCGCCCAGGTACGCGCCCCAGGTCCAGGCGGCCACCATCAGGTGGATCGTGTTGCCCTTCGGGCTGACGCCGAGCTTCTTGTCGCCAATCCAGGTCAGCGGACGGATGTAGCCGCTTTCCAGCTTGTTCTCGAGCACGACGCGGCGCTGTGCCTCCATCACCTGCTCGATGGAAAACGGGATCTTCATCCGGAGGATCTTGGCGCTGTTGAAGAGCCGTTCGGTGTGCTCGCGCAGCCGGAAGATGGCGGTCCCCTGCTGCGTCTTGTAGGCCCGCACGCCCTCGAAGGCGCCGCAGCCGTAGTGCAACGTGTGAGACAGAACGTGGATCTTGGCGTCGCGCCACTCCACGAGTTCGCCATCCATCCAGATCTTTCCGTCGCGATCGGCCATCGACATGGCGTGTCTCCAAACTGTCAGTCAACCCTAGATTTTAGGGCCCGGCCGCTTTCGCAGTCGACGCGACTGCGTCACAACGCCCGCACGCGATCGATCGCTTCCTCGATGCGCTCGACCGCGTGGATGGTCAGGCCCTCGATCGGCTTCCTGGGCGCATTCGCCTTGGGCACCACGGCGACGCTGAAACCGAGCTTGGCGGCCTCCTTCAGGCGTTCCTGACCGCGGGGTGCGGGGCGCACCTCGCCGGCCAGCCCGACTTCGCCGAAGGCGAAGAAGCCCCGCGGCAGCGGCTTGCCGCGCAGGCTGCTCTGGATCGCCAGCATCACCGCCAGGTCGGCGGCCGGCTCGGCGATGCGCACGCCGCCGACCGCGTTGACGAAGACGTCCTGGTCGTAGCAGGCGATGCCGGCGTGACGGTGCAGAACCGCCAGCATCATGGCCAGGCGGTCGCGATCGAGGCCCACGCTCAGTCGCCGCGGGCTGGGTCCCCCGCTGTCGACCAGTGCCTGGATCTCGACCAGCAGCGGACGCGTTCCTTCGAGCGTGACCAGCACGCACGACCCCGCGACGGGATCGCCGTGCGTCGACAGGAAGATCGCGCTCGGGTTGGCCACCCCCTTGAGTCCGCGCTCGGTCATCGCGAAGACGCCGATCTCGTTGACCGCGCCGAAGCGGTTCTTGATCGCGCGCACCAGCCGGTAGCTGCTGTGCGTGTCGCCCTCGAAGTACAGCACGGTGTCGACGATGTGCTCGAGCACGCGCGGCCCCGCCAGCGCGCCTTCCTTGGTCACGTGGCCGACCAGCACGATCGTCGTGCCGCTCGACTTCGCAATGCGCGTGAGCTGCGCCGCACATTCGCGCACCTGCGCGACCGAGCCGGGTGCGGAGGTCAGCTGGTCGCTGTAGACGGTCTGGATCGAATCGATCACGCACACCACCGGCTGCTCGGCCGCGATGGTGGCCGCGATCTTCTCCAGCTGGATCTCGGCGACCACGCGGACCTGCGATCCTCCGGTCGCCTCGCCCAGCCCCAGCCGCCGCGAGCGCAATGCGACCTGCGCGCCCGACTCCTCGCCAGTCACGTACAGCGTGCGCACATTTCGGGACAGCGCATCGAGTGCCTGCAGCAGCAGCGTCGACTTGCCGATGCCCGGATCGCCTCCGATCAGCACCACGCCACCGGCCACGATGCCGCCACCCAGCACGCGGTCGAGCTCATCGAGGCCCGTGGGCAGACGATCGACATCCGAGGCCTCGATGTCGGCCAGGGTCGCCACCGGCAACGCCCCGGCCAGCGACTGGTAGCGGTGCTTCGGCCCCGTGCTTTCGGCGACCGACTCGACCAGCGTGTTCCAGGCCTCGCACGAAGGGCACCTGCCGAGCCACTTCGGGCTGGTGCCTCCGCATTCGGAACAGGTGTAGAGAGACTTGGGCTTGCTCACCCGACGACTGTAGCCGCCAGCCGACCGGAGATCACTCGTGTCCGATCTTGCCGCGCGACGCCTTGACCTGCGCGCGGATGCTCTTGCCCTCGAGCCGCCGCTGCTTGGAGCCATAGGTGGGCTTCGTCGCCCGGCGCACACGCGGCGGCGTGGTGACGCTGTCGACCAGTTCCTGCAGTCGCGCCAGCGCATCGGCGCGGTTGGCGTCCTGGCTGCGCGAGGTCTGCGCCTTGATGACGACCACGCCTTCGGCGGTGATGCGCTGGTCGCGCAGCGAGAGCAGGCGCTGCTTCACGTCGTCGGGCAGCGACGATGCATGAACGTCGAACCGCAGGTGCACCGCGCTCGACACCTTGTTGACGTTCTGCCCGCCGGCACCCTGGGCGCGGATCGCGGTGATCTCGACCTCGCCGGGAGGAACTTCAAAGTGGCGAATCACGATGCGCAGTTCAACCGTGCAGCAGGCGCAGGGCCTGCGGCAGCGAGTGGGCCTGCGGCAGCCAGCGGTCGATGACCAGGCCGAGAACCGCGAAGATCAGCAGCAGCGCGACCGCGGGCCACAGCGTGCGCGACAAGGCGTGCGCCAGCCACCCCTCGCGCTGCGCGCGAAAGGCCAGCGCCCCGCCGGCAGACGCAAATGCGATCTCGACGGCAACACCGAGGAGCACGTCGATGCCGAACAGTCCGAACACCGCGAATCCGATGGCCCCTGCGATCAGCAGCGCGATTCCCACCACGACCGCCAGCGGGACCGCCACGACAACGCCCTCGTCGGACGACGCGACGGCGTCGAGGGCGGTCTGGGCCACTTCGCTGGCGGCATCGGCCCCGGGCAACCCGTCGAACGAGGCGCTCGCGCCACCTCCGCCGAAATCGCCGCCGCCACCCGCTCTGAACGGAGCGCCACCGCGGCCGAGATCGAAACGGGGCAGGTCGAGGTTCCAGTCGATGTTGAGGTCGGCATCGAATTCATCGTGCGACAGCAGCCAGCGGCACCACAGCCACAGCAGCCCGATGAATGCAGCGTAGGCAAAGGCAAACGCCAGCGGCCAGCGCAGCGCCAGCGTCTCGATTCCTGCGTGCATCAGTCCGGCGGACACGGCCCACAGCGTCGCGAAGCACAGCAGGCCCAGCAGGAATGCATGCCAGCGCAGCCAACGTCGAGCCTTCAGATCGGCACGGACCCGACGCTCGAAGCCCGCCGCGCTGCGATGCGAGCCCTTCATCCCGGATGCGTCGGAACCCGCGGCGCCAGCGCGCACATCAACTCGTAGCCCACGGTACCGGCGGCGTTCGCGACCTCGTCGATCGGCAGCACCGAATCTCCCGGACCGCAGCCCCACAGCGTGACCTCGCTACCGATGCGTGCCGCAGGAACCGGACTCAGGTCGACGGTGACCATGTCCATCGACACCCGACCGATCAGCGGGGCACGCACGCCATCGACCAGCACCGGCGTGCCGGTGGGCGCACTGCGCGGGTAGCCATCGGCGTAGCCACAGGCGACGACGCCGATGCGCATCGGACGATCGGCGGTGTAGCAACTGCCGTAGCCCACGGTGTCGCCGGGCTGCAGATCCTGCGTCGCAATCAGTTCGCTGCGCAGGGTCATGGTCGGACGCAGTTTCCAGTCGGAGATGCTGCATTGCGGGAAGTCCGGCGCCGACCCGTACAGCGCGATGCCGGGGCGGATCCAGTCGGCACGAACCGCCGCGTCGTCGGGCGCATGACGCAGGGTCGCGGCGCTGTTGCAGAGCGTTCGATCCCCCGACAGGCCCTGCGTCGCGGCCTCGAACACCGCCAGCTGCCGATCGATGGCACGGCGTCCGTGCAGATCGCCCGCCTGTTCGGCATCGGCAAAGTGGGTCATCAGCGTGATGCTCTCGACCTGAGTCAGCCCGCTCAGGCGCAGCCAGGCCGAGCGGTAAGCCGCCGGCGTGAAGCCCAGACGGTTCATCCCGCTGTTCATCTTCAGGAACACCTGGTGCGGCTGCTGCGTCTTGTGCACCGCCAGCCAGTCGATCTGGGCCTCGCGATGCACCGTGTGCCACAGGTTCAGGCGCGAACACAGCTCGAGGTCGCGCGCCTCGAAGCATCCTTCGAGCAGCAGCACCGGCCCGCGCCAGCCGAGCGACCGGACGCGCTGCGCCTCGTCGAGATCAAGCAGCGCGAAGCCGTCGGCCCCCAGCAGACCGGGGAAGGCCCGCTCGATGCCGTGGCCATAGGCATTGGCCTTGACCACCGCCCAGACCCGTGCATCGGGCGCCTGTGCACGAATGCGGCGCAGGTTGTGCGCCAGGGCTTCGGTGTGGATCACGGCGCGGATGGGGCGGGGCATGAAAACCATTCTGCCGCACGCGCCGCATGCCCCTGCCAGCCGGGGCCTGAGCCCCCCGGTCGGCCATACCCCGCGTGCTATAACCCGCGCCGCAAGGAGTCCCGTCGGGTGTACGGCTTCGTCATGCCGATCCGAGGGGCCGCGCGCCACGAGCGAATGAAAAAAGGTTTCTACACCATCATGGCGGCGCAGTTCTTCAGCTCGCTGGCTGATAACGCGCTGTTCGTGGCGGCGGTAGAACTGCTGAAGAGCTCCGGCCAGCCCGAGTGGCAGCGCGCCGCACTGGTGCCGATGTTCGCGCTGTTCTATGTGTTGCTTGCGCCGTTCGTCGGTGCCATCGCCGACGCCGTGCCCAAGGGCCGCGTGATGTTCTTCTCGAACCTCATCAAGGTGGTGGGCTGCCTGATGATGCTGTTTGGCAGCCATCCGCTGATGGCGTACGCGATCGTCGGGCTGGGAGCGGCTGCGTATTCCCCGGCCAAGTACGGCATCCTGACTGAGTTGCTGCCCAACTCCCAGCTGGTCAAGGCGAACGGCTGGATCGAAGGCCTGACCATCCTGTCGATCATCCTGGGCGTGCTGCTCGGCGGCCAGCTCGTCGGGCACCGGATATCGGAATTCCTGCTGGCTTTCGACTTCCCCTTGATCGACACCGGCATCGACTCGCCGGCGGAAGCGGCCATTGCGTCGATGGTGCTGCTGTATGCGCTGGCTGCGGCGTTCAATCTGCGCATCCCGCGCACCGAGGCACCGCTGCAGCCGATCG
This sequence comes from Rhizobacter sp., assembly GCA_017986065.1. Taxonomy (GTDB): domain Bacteria; phylum Pseudomonadota; class Gammaproteobacteria; order Burkholderiales; family Burkholderiaceae_C; genus PBB1. The sequence goes on from JAGNWJ010000048.1 coordinate 14,093, forward strand.
CCCACAGCCTGATCGGGCTGGTGCGCGACTTCGCCCGCTGCAATGCGCGCCTGTGGCAGGACAAGCTGGGTCAGATCTCGCTTTCCACGACGACGCTGTTCTGGGGCGTGTCGGGCAACCTGCGCTACATCGTGCTGGCCTGGGCCAGCGTGGCCCTGGGCTACGACACCACGCTGGCGTCGTCCCTTGTCGGCGTGGTGGCGATCGGCACCGCCGCCGGCGCGGTCGCGGCATCTCTTCGCATGCGACTCGACCAGGCCACTGCCGTGATCCCGCTGGGCATCACGATGGGGCTGCTGGTGATCGGCATGAACTTCATCACCAATGTGTGGGTCGCTGCGCCGTTCCTGGTGTTGCTCGGCGCGCTCGGCGGCTTCCTGGTGGTACCGATGAACGCGCTGCTGCAGCACCGCGGTCACAACCTGATGGGAGCCGGCCGCTCGATCGCGGTGCAGAACTTCAACGAACAGGCCTGCATCCTCGGACTCGGCGCGTTGTACGCCGGCATGACGAAGCTGGGCCTGTCGGCATTCGGGGCGATCACGATCTTCGGCGTCATCGTCGCCGGCCTGATGTGGCTCATCCGCCGCTGGCATCAGCGCAACTGCATCCATCATCGCGTCGAGGTCGATCACCTGCTCGCGCTGGCGCGCAGCGACCAGCACTGAGCCGGGAGTGGCCAGCCAGCTCGCCGGTCGGGCCGCGCTCGCACTGGTCTTCAATGCCCTGGTGTGGGGCCTGTCGTGGTGGCCGCTGCGTCAGCTCGACGCGCAGGGCGTGCACCCGCTGTGGGCGACGGTGCTGATCTACGCCCCGACCGTGCTGGTGATCGCAGCCTGGCGGCCGCGCGCAGTCGGTCAGCTGCTGACCCAGTGGCCGCTGTGGGTGCTGGCCCTGGCCGCCGGACTGACGAACGCCGCCTTCAACTGGGGCACCGTGATCGGCGACGTGGTGCGCGTGGTGCTGCTTTTCTACCTGATGCCGTTGTGGTCGGTTCTGCTGGCGCGGGTACTGCTCAAGGAGCCGGTGACGCTGGCCGCCGGCGCCCGCATCGCACTCGCCCTGCTCGGCGCGGGCATCGTGCTGCGCCCCGAGGGCGCGACGGGCTGGGCCGTGCTGCCGTTTCCGCAATCGCTGGCCGACGGGCTGGGCCTGCTCGGAGGATTCACCTTCGCGCTGAACAACGTGATGCTCAAGCGCGAGGCAGATCGGCCCGAGGAAGGCCGTGCACTGGCCATGTTCGTCGGCGGCGCCGTCGTCGCAGGCGCGCTCGCGGCCGCCCTCAGTGCGCTGGGCCGCGTTCCGTGGCCCCTGGCAGGCGGCGTTGCTGCACTGCCGTGGTGGGCGATCGCCCTGGCGCTGACGATGAGCGTGCTGTTCCTGTGCAGCAATCTGGCACTGCAGTTCGGCGCCTCGCGGCTGCCGATCCATGTGACCTCGGTTCTGATGCTCAGCGAGGTCCTGGTCGCCGCCGGTTCGGCCGCGCTGCTGGGGGCGGGGCGCATCACCGTCCCGCTGTTGCTGGGCGGCGCGATGATCGTGGCCGCCGCCGTCTGGGCAACACGCGACGGAGCGCACTGAAAAGCCTGCCCGCCGGGGAGGGTACGGCGACGGCACCTGCCTCGAACGCTACGATCCCGGGCTGGACACGACCACCGCCGCCCACCCAGGAGGTCCCATGAACGCATCTGCTCGCAGCGCCTTCGACTTCGAGGCAACCGCCCTTGATGGCACGACCGTCCCGCTCTCGGCCCAGCGTGGCTGCGTGCTGCTGATCGTCAACACGGCGAGCGCCTGCGGCTTCACGCCGCAATTCGCCGGTCTGGAGGATCTGTGGAAGACCTACGGCGAACGCGGACTGACGGTGATCGGTTTCCCATGCAACCAGTTCGGCTCGCAGGACCCGGGCAGCAATCCGGAGATCGGTGCCTTCTGCCAGAAGAACTACGGCGTCAGCTTCCCGATGATGAGCAAGATCGAAGTCAACGGCAGCAGCGCGCACCCGCTCTGGACATGGCTGTGCGCCGAGGCGCCGGGCCTGCTCGGCACCAAGGCCGTCAAGTGGAACTTCACCAAGTTCCTGGTCGGTCGCGACGGGCAGGTGCTCAAGCGCTACGCCCCCACGGACACACCCGACTCCCTCAAGGCCGACATCGAGGCCGCCTTGTCGGCCTGACCCGTCACCTGCATTTCTCCCACACGATCCCATCGACCCTTTCATGTTCGAACACATCGACCCCTACGCCGGCGACCCGATCCTCACGCTGAACGAGACCTTCGGCCGCGACCCGCGCCCGCACAAGATCAACCTGTCGATCGGCATCTACTTCGACGATGCGGGCAAGCTGCCAGTGATGGGCGCGGTTCGCGAGGCTGAGAGTGCGATGCTGCAGACCATCGGCGCGCGCCCCTACCAGCCCATGGAGGGCGCCGTGAACTACCGTCAGGCGGTGCAGCACCTGCTGTTCGGGGCAACCCATGAAGCGGTGACCAGCGGACGCATCGCCACGGTGCAGACCATCGGCGGATCGGGCGGCCTGAAGGTCGGCGGCGACTTCCTGAAGCGCTATTTCCCGAACTCGCAGGTCTGGGTCAGCGACCCGACCTGGGACAACCACCGCGCGATGTTCGAGGGCGCCGGCTTCACGGTGAACACTTACCCGTACTACGACGGCGCCACCTGCGGCCTCAGGTTCGAGGCGATGCTCACCGCGTTCAAGGCACTGCCCGAACACAGCATCGTGCTGATGCACGCCTGCTGCCACAACCCGACCGGCGTCGATCTGAAGGCAGCGCAGTGGGCTGAACTGATCCCGGTGATCCGCGCGCGCAGGCTGATCCCCTACGTCGACATCGCCTACCAGGGCTTCGGCGACGGCATCGATGAAGACGCGTTCGCGATCCGCGCGCTGGCCGATGCAGGCATCGCGTTCTTCTGCGCCAGCTCGTTCTCGAAGAGCTTCTCGCTGTACGGCGAGCGTTGCGGCGGACTGAGCGTGGTGTGCCCGAATGCCGCCGAAGCCGAACTGGTGCTCGGCCAGCTGCGCGCGACGGTGCGCAAGAACTACAGCAGCCCGCCGACCCACGGCGGCCAGATCGTCGCCCGTGTGCTCCAGACCCCGGCGCTGCGCGCAAAGTGGGCCGCCGAGCTCGACGCGATGCGCGACCGCATCCACGCGATGCGCCACCGCCTGCACGCGGTGCTGAGCGCCAAGCTGCCGGGCCGCGACTTCGACTACTTCATCACGCAGCGCGGCATGTTCAGCTACACCGGCCTGAGCCCGCAGCAGGCCGACCGGCTGCGCGAGGAGCATGCCGTCTATGTGCTGCGCTCGGGTCGCATGTGCGTGGCCGGTTTGAACTCGGCCAACGTCGAGGCCACCGCGGTCGCGATGGCCGCGGTGCTGGCCCATCCGGATTGATCGTCAAGCGGGCGGCGCTTCCAACGGCAGCGGCAGCGAACCTCCCCTTCTCTGCAAGGAGACCCGTGACGCACCGAAATCGGAATCACCGAGTGATTGCCACTCAGGCCAGATCAGCCGAGACGGAACAGGTCAACTGCGATCCAGCTCGATGGCGGCCAGCATCCCTGTCGGTGACAGCCGCTCGACGCGCCAGATGGCCCTGGACCCGGGTGCAGACACTGTGCACCAGGCACCTTCGCCGGAGTGCAGGGTCAGGCCGTGATCCGGGTCTTCGGCACCCATCGACCCGTCCACCACGCGCCAGCTGCCCTCCAGGACCAGCAGGGCCAGCCCCTGAGCGGCCAGATAGGAATCGTCGCGCAGTGCTTTCATCCAGGCCTGCGCCGCAGACCGACGCGTCATCACATTGAGCACGGACAGAGGCTGACTGGCGCCATGCACCGCGGAGGTGGTGACGCTGTCGCCCCGGTACCTCACGACGTCTCCGGGGCTTTGCATCAGCAGCGTCGGCTCTCCCGCTGCACTCAGCTCGATCCGCCCTGCATCCAGCAGCATGCTGCTGCGGTCGACGCCCGGGAAGGACGAGAACGGGCCACCGCGCTCGATCGTCGCGACGCTGATGCGCCAGTCCCACGGCGGCCCCTCGTCTTGCGCCGCCGAACCTGCGGCGTCCGCATCGCGCATCCGCGTCGCGATCGTGCGGGTGCGCCCACCGCCGTTGCGCCAGGGTTCTTCCGGCAGCGCGTCGAGCCTGAAAGCGCGCAGCGCCATCAGGAAACCGCGCCGACTCCGTACTGACCCACCAGCGGCCGACCCGCGGCGAACCGCTCCAGCGCGTAGGGCGCAAGAGAGATGTCGGGCGTGAGGCCCAGCGCCTCCTGCGCCAGAACGCGGCCCACGGCGGGGGACAGCTTGAAGCCATGGCCCGAAAAGCCATAGCCGACCACCAGTCCGCCGATCCCGGGCAGCCTTCCGAGCACCGGGTTCCAGTCGGGCGTCACGTCGTAGACGCCGGTCCACGACGAGGCCAGGCCGGCGGTCTCGAAGCTCGGGAAGCGCTCGGCCGCCTGCGCGCCGACCGACGCGATGGTGTCCAGCGACACATCGCCCTGCTCGTTGTCGGGGCCGGCGAGCACCTCGCCCGCGGTGCCTTCGCTCACCAGCATCTGGGTACCGCCATAGCTGCGGCAGTACAGCATGCCTTCGGAGCCCAGGTCCTTGAAGACCGGCATAGCAAACGTGTAGGGCTGCGGACCTTCGAGTGCCAGCACGGTGTGGCGCTCGGAGACGACCGGCGTGGTGATGCCGGTCCACTGCTCGATCTGCGTGGCCCAGATGTTCTGGGTGCTGATCACGGTGCCGGCGAGAAAGCGGCCCTGATCGGTGGCGACACCGACGACCTGACCCTGCTCCACCAGCAATTGCTGCACTTCGACGCCTTCGATGATCTTGACGCCGCCACGCCGCGCCGCGCGGGCGAAGCTGGTGGCGACCAGATAGGCATCGGCAAAGCCGGCCTCGGGTTCGTAGCCGATCAGCGCGGCATCGTGCAGGTCGGCGATCGGCAACAGCGCCTCGGCCTGCTGGCGGTCGAGCAGCCGAACCTCGATGCCCTGCTGGCGCTGCCCCTCGAGCGCTGCGGCCAGTGGCTTGAGCTTGGGACCGTCGGGCGAGGCAATCAGGTAGCCGCACTTGACCAGGCCGCTGGCCGCATCCTCGTCACCGAGGTAGTTCGCGAAGTCGGTGAACACCTTCCACGAGTCCTGCGCCATCGCGACGTTCTCGCGCACCGAATAGTGCGTGCGCAGGATGCCGGACGACTGCGACGTGGTGCCGGCACCGATCTGCGTGCGATCGAGCACCAGCACGCGCTTCGCACCGAGGCGCGCCAGGTGGTAGGCCACCGAGGCCCCGATGACGCCAGCGCCGATCACAATCACGTCGTAGGTTTGCATGCGGGAGCGCTTCCGGTTCGGGCCAAAGGGGCTGAGCTTAGGAGCCCATCCGCGATCGGTCGACGACAGTAACGAAGCTCATGCCCATCCCCAGCATTTCTGATGCCGCCCCGCGAGCCGCCTGTACCGGAGGCCCCGTCCGATGACGCTGGCGCGCCCGCTCGACCTGCACGCACTCGAGGCCTTCGTGGCCTGTTGCGATTGCCAGTCGATGACACAGGCTGCGCTGCGGCTGGGCATCACGCAGAGCGCGGTCAGCCAGCTGGTGAAGAACCTCGAGCGCGACACCGGCACGCTGCTGCTCGACCGGGACCTGCGCCCGCCCAAGCCCACCGCCGCCGGCCGGGCGCTGCGCGAGGAGGCGACCGAGCTGCTGGCCCACGCGCGGGCGGTCGCCGACCGCGCCCGCTCGGGTGCCCCGACCGAGGGCACGCGGCTGCTGCTGGGCTGTGTCGATTCGTTCGCCGCCACGGTCGGGCCGGCCTTGATCCGCGCCCTGTCGGGCCGCGCCCGCGACCTGCTGATGTGGTCGGGCCTGACTCCCGTCCTGGCCGAGCAGTTGCTGCGCCGAGACATCGACATGGCCATCGTCACCGACGCGGTGGTCGCCGACCGCCGAATCTCGGTGCGCCCGCTGTTCTCGGAAGCCTTCGTGCTGGTGCTGCCACCCGCCAACGAAAGCGAGTCCGGCCATCCGCCGGACCTGCACGTCGCAGCCGCCCGCTGGCCGCTGATCCGCTACAGCCTGCGCTCGGTGATGGGACAACAGGTCGAGCGCTGCCTGCGCCACTTCGGGGTGCAGGCACCGAGGCGCTTCGAATTCGATGCGACAGATCCGCTGATGAGCCTGGTGGCCGCCGGACTGGGCTGGGCGATCACGACGCCACTGTGTCTGCTGCAGTCGCGCCATCACCTCGGCGACGTGCGGGTGCTGCCCTTGCCCGCCACCGCACTCGGACGGCGCGAATTCTTCCTGCTGTGCCGCGAAGGCGAGTGGCAGGGGCTCGACGACGAGATCGTGCGGCTCACACAGCAGGTGATTGCGCAGCACACCCGCGCCGACCTCGAACGGCTGATCCCGGCTTTGCCGCATTCCGCGCTGCAGGTGTCGCCCTCGCAGCGATCCGATCCGCCTTGACGATGCCGTCAAACCCGACCAAAGATCTCGCCACGCCCCGTTGGCCCTCAGACATCCACCGCATGACGACCCCCGACGTGATCCCCCCTTACCGGCTCGTGCGCGGCACGCGGCCGATGCTGCTGTCGATTCCTCATGTCGGCACGCACATCCCCGAAGCCCTGCGCGGCGACTACACCGACATCGCACTGGAGCTGGCAGACACGGACTGGCACCTCGATCGGCTGTACGCATTCGCCCAGGATCTCGGCGCATCGGTGCTGCAGGCCACGCACTCGCGCAACGTGATCGACCTGAACCGCCCACCGGACAACCAGAGCCTGTATCCGGGACAGGTCACCACCGGGCTGTGCCCGACCGAAACCTTTCGCGGGGAGCCGCTGTACCGTCCCGGCCGCGCACCCGACGCCGTGGAGACGGCCCGCAGACTCGACACCTGCTGGCGCCCGTATCACGAGGCACTGGCCATCGAGCTGGCCCGATTGAAGGCACTGCACGGCTGCGCGCTGCTGTGGGATGCGCACTCGATCGCGAGCCACCTGCCCCGCCTGTTCGACGGCAAGCTGCCCGACCTGAACTTCGGCACTGCCGGTGGGACGAGCTGCGCCGCATCCATCCTCGAGCGGGTGACGGCACGGGCGCAGGGCAGCGGCTGCAGCTCGGTCATCAACGGCCGCTTCAAGGGCGGACACATCACGCGGCATTACGGGCACCCGGCGCAGCACGTGCACGCCATCCAGCTCGAGCTGTGCCAGAGCCTGTACATGAACGAAGCCTCGCCCTTCGAGTACCGCCCCG
>JAGNWJ010000049.1 GCA_017986065.1 Rhizobacter sp.
TGGATCACCACCAGCAGTTCGCGCACGTCGTCGGGCAGCGGCTCGGCGAGCAGCACGCCGAGTTGCGAGTTGAGCTCGTCGACATCGCCCATCGCATGCACGCGCGGGTTGTCCTTCGATACCCGCTTGCCGTCTCCGAGACCGGTGGTGCCGTCATCCCCGGTGCGGGTGGCGATCTGAGTGAGTCGGTTGGACATGAGGTTGTGCCTGTCAGTGTGTTGCTGGCGGCGCCAGCGGCCGGATCGGGGCTGGATGATGCCCGAACACCCGGTCCGGCGTGCGCGATGAACAATGGCGGCTTCCGCCGCCTGATCCGTTCACGATGACTGCACCTGCTGTGACTCCTGCTTTCCCGTCGTTCACGGCCCGTCCGGTGCCCGCGGCGATGCTTGATGCACTGAAGGCGCGCTTCGGCGACCGGTGTTCGACCGCCTGCGCCGTGCGCGAGCAGCATGGCCGCGACGAGTCGCCGTTCGACGTGCCGCCGCCCGAGGCCGTGATCTTCTGCGAGAGCACCGACGACGTGGCCGCTGTCGTGGCGCTGGCCCATTTGCACGAGGTGCCGGTGATTCCATACGGCACGGGTTCATCGCTCGAGGGGCACCTGCTCGCAGTGCAGGGCGGTGTGAGCGTCGATCTCGGGCGAATGAAGGCGGTCCTGGCGGTCGAGCCGGACGACCTGACGGTCACCGTGCAGGCGGGTGTGACGCGCATGCAGCTGAACGACGAGATCCGTCACACCGGCCTGTTCTTTCCGGTCGATCCGGGTGCCGATGCGAGTCTCGGCGGGATGGCCGCCACGCGGGCCAGCGGCACGAACGCGGTGCGTTACGGCTCGATGCGCGAGAACGTGCTCGGGTTGACCGTCGTGACGGCGCAGGGGCAGGTCATCCGCACCGGCACGCGCGCCCGGAAGTCGTCGGCCGGCTACGACCTGACGCGGCTGATGGTCGGCAGCGAGGGCACGCTCGGTGTGATCACCGAGATCACCCTGAAGCTCCACCCGCAACCCGAGGCCTTGTCGGCAGCCACCTGCAGCTTTCCGACGGTCGACGCGGCCGTGCGCACCACGATCCAGGTCATCCAGATGGGCGTGCCGATCGCGCGCTGCGAACTGCTCGATGCGCACGCGGTGCGGGCCGTCAACCGGCACGACCGACTGAGCCTGCCCGAGGCACCGATGCTGCTGATGGAATTCCATGGCACCGAGGCCAGCGTGCAGGAGCAGGCCTCGACGGTGCAGGCCGTCGCCGCGGACTTCGGCGGCGAGCACTTCCAGTGGGCGACGACCCCGGAGCAGCGCACGAAGCTGTGGGCGGCGCGCCATCACGCCTACCTGGCAGGGCTGCAGACGAAGCCCGGCTGCCGCTGCGTGACCACCGACGCCTGCGTGCCGATCTCGCGGCTGGCCGAGTGCATCAACGACAGCGTGTCCGATGTCGATGCGTCAGGCCTCGCCTACTTTCTGGTCGGCCATGTCGGTGACGGCAATTTCCACCTCTGCTATCTGATCGACCCGCTGAAACCGGAAGACCGGGAGATCGCCGAGCGCCTGAACGCGCAGCTGGTGCGGCGTGCCCTTCGCCTGGGCGGCACCTGCACCGGCGAGCACGGGATCGGATTGCACAAGCAGGGTTTTCTCGTCGACGAGGTCGGCGCAGGTTCGGTCGACATGATGCGCAGCGTGAAGCGGGCGCTCGATCCGAAGAACATCATGAACCCGGGAAAGATCTTCTCCTGGTGAGGCTCACTCCGCCGGCCCGCTGACCGACCAGCGCTTGCCGATCTCGCCCGAGCCCTTGACGCTCTCGAGGTGCACGCCGAAGCCCCACAGGCGGGCGACATGCTTGAGCACCTCCTGCGCGCCGTCGTTCAGCGGGCGATCGTTGTGCTGCGTGTGGCGCAAGGTCAGCGAGCGATCGCCCCGGAGATTGACACTCCAGACCTGGATGTTGGGTTCGCGGCTGCCCAGGTCGTACTGTCGTGAAAGCGCCTCGCGCACGCTGCGGTAGCCCGCGTCGTCGTGGATGGCGGAAACCTCGAGTTCGGAGTCCTTTTCGTCGTCGGTGATCGCGAAAAGCCGGAAATCACGCATCAGCTTGGGCGACAGGTACTGGCCGATGAAACTCTCGTCCTTGAAGTTGCGCATCGCGTGGTCCAGCGTTTCCAGCCAGTCGGCGCCGGCGATCGCCGGGAACCACTGCCGATCTTCCTCGGTGGGCGCCTCGCAGATGCGCTTGATGTCGGTGTACATCGCGAAGCCCAGCGCGTACGGGTTGATGCCGCTGTAGGCCTTGTGACCGACCGGTGGCTGGTAGACCACGTTGGTGTGCGACTTCAGCCATTCGATCATCACGCCGTCGCTCAGATGTCCGCGGTCGTACATCGTGTTGAGCAGGTGGTGGTGCCAGAACGTGGCCCAGCCCTCGTTCATCACCTGGGTCTGTCGCTGTGGATAGAAATACTGCGCCACCTTGCGAACGATGCGCACGACCTCGCGCTGCCAGGGTTCGAGCAGCGGCGCGTTCTTCTCGATGAAGTACAGCAGGTTCTCCTGCGGTTCCTCCGGAAAGCGTCGGGCCTCGGCCTCTTCGGCTGCCTGACCGGCCTTGCGGGGCAGCGTGCGCCACATCTCGTTGACCTGGCGTTGAGCGTAGGCCTCGCGGTCCTTGCGCGCGGCGAGCTCCTGCGCAAGGCTCTTGCGACTGGGACGGCGGTAGCGATCGACGCCGTGATTCATCAGCGCATGGCAACTGTCGAGCAGGGTCTCGACCGCATCGAGACCGTGCTGCTCCTCGCAATCGGTGATGTAGTTCTTCGCGTAGACGAGGTAGTCGATGATCGATCCCGCATCGGTCCACATGCGGAAAAGATAGTTCCCCTTGAAGAAGCTGTTGTGGCCGTAGGCGGCATGCGCGATGACCAGCGCCTGCATCGCCATCGTGTTCTCCTCCATCAGGTAGCTGATGCAGGGGTTGGAGTTGATGACGATCTCGTAGGCCAGTCCCATGTGGCCGCGGCGGTAGTTCTTCTCGGTCGAGATGAATTCCTTGCCGTAGCTCCAGTGGCGGTAGTTCACCGGCATGCCGACCGACGCGTAGGCGTCCATCATCTGCTCGGCGGTGATGATCTCGAGCTGGTTCGGATAGGTGTCGAGGCCGAAGCTCTCGGCGGTCTCGCGTATGACCTCGTGGTAACGATCGATCAGCTCGAACGACCAGTCGTTGGGCGACGGCAGGGGTTCCTGGCTGCGTGGCGGTGCGATCAGGTCGGCCGCGCGCCGACGCACACCGCCGCCGTGCTGCTCGTGCCGCCGGTCCTCGCCCCAGGGGGGCGTGATTGCCGTGCTCATGCGGGAGCCCCTTCCTTCCTGAACAGGTCGCGGAACACCGGATAGATCTGCGACGCATCGGTGGCCTTGCGCACCGCGAAAGCCTTGCTCTCGGCGGCCAGCGCGGCGTACTCGTCCCACAGGTTCTGCTCTTCCTCCGCCACCTGCACATAGGCAAAGTAGCGGCACAGCGGCAGGATCTTGTTGGCAAGGATGTCGCGGCAGCGGCCGCTGTCGTGGTGCCAGTTGTCGCCGTCGCTGGCCTGCGCACCGTAGATGTTCCATTCGGCGGTCGGGTAGCGCGCCCGCGCGATCTCTTCCATCAGGACCAGTGCGCTGGAAACCACCGTGCCGCCAGTCTCGGTCGAATGGAAGAAGTTCTGTTCATCGACTTCCTGGGCCTGCGTGTGATGGCGGATGAAGACGATGTCGATCTTCTCGTAGTGCCGGGTCAGAAAGAGATACAGCAGGATGAAGAAGCGCTTGGACAGGTCCTTGCGCGCCTCGTCCATCGAGCCGGAAACATCCATCAGGCAGAACATCACCGCCTTCGAGGTCGGCATCGGCACCCGCACGCGACTGCGGTAGCGCAGATCGATCGGGTCGAGGTAGGGGATGCGACCGAGCCGTGCGCGCAGGGCCTCGATCTCGAGCCGCAACGGTGCGATCTCGTGCGCGTGCGGATTCGGCTCCGGGTGCCTCAGCAGGTGTTCGAGGTGCGCCTCGAGCCGGTGCAGTTCGCGCCGCGATTCGCTGCCGATCGCGATGCGCCGGCCGATGGCGCCTCGCATCGATCGCACCACGTGCAGGTTGCTCGGGTTGCCGTCGCTGCTGTAGCCGGCGCGGTGCGTCTTGAACTCGGGCGTCTCGGCCAGCGTGGTGCGTGCGAGGTTGGGCAGGGCCAGGTCGTCGAAGAAGACCTGCATGAACTCTTCCTTGCTCAGGTGAAAGACGAAGTCGTCCTCACCCTCGCCGGAGTCGCTGGCCTGGCCGCCGCCACTTCCGCTGCCACCACCGCCCTTGGGTCGTTCGATGCGGTCACCGCGCACGTACTCCTGGTTGCCCGGATGCACCATCTCGCGCTTGCCGCCCTGTCCATGGCCGAACACCGGTTCGCTGATGTCGCGCTTCGGGATGTGGATGTCCTCGCCCTGCGCCAGGTCGCGGATGCCGCGGCCATCGACCGCACGCTTGACGGCCTCGCGGATCTGCTCCTTGTGCCGTCGAAGGAAACGCTCGCGGTTGCCGATCGACTTGTTCTTGCCTGCCAATCGCCGGTCGATGATCTGCTGGAACATGAGGTGCTTCCGGAGCTTCGGGTTGCCTTAGCTGGACTTGCGCACCCGCAGGTACCACTCGCACAGCAGGCGCACCTGCTTCGGCGTGTACCCCTTGGCGACCATGCGGGTGACGAAGTCCTCGTGCTTCTTGGCCTCGTCGGCGCTGGCCTTGGCGTTGAAGCTGATGACCGGCAGCAGTTCCTCGGTGTTCGAGAACATCTTCTTCTCGATCACGGTGCGCAGCTTCTCGTAGCTGGTCCACACCGGGTTGTTGCCCGCGTTGTTGGCGCGGGCACGCAGCACGAAGTTGACGATCTCGTTGCGGAAGTCCTTCGGATTCGAGATGCCGGCCGGCTTCTCGATCTTCTCGAGTTCGCCGTTCAGCGAGCCGCGATCGAACACCTCTCCGGTGTCGGTGTCGCGGTACTCGTGGTCCTGGATCCAGTAGTCGGCATAGGTGACATAGCGGTCGAAGATGTTCTGGCCGTATTCGCTGTAGCTCTCGAGGTACGCCGTCTGGATTTCCTTGCCGATGAATTCGGCGTAGCGCACCGACAGGTGTTCCTTGATGAACGCCAGGTACTTCTGCTCGGTCTCGGCCGGGAACTGCTCGCGCTCGATCTGCTGCTCGAGCACGTACATCAGGTGCACCGGATTGGCGGCGACTTCCGTGCTGTCGAAGTTGAACACCTTGCTGATGATCTTGAACGCGAAGCGCGTGCTGATGCCGCTCATGCCTTCGTCGACGCCCGCGTAGTCGCGGTACTCCTGGAAGCTCTTGGCGCGCGGGTCGGTGTCCTTCAGGTTCTCCCCGTCGTAGACCAGCATCTTGGAATACAGCGACGAGTTCTCGGGCTCCTTGAGTCGGGTGAGGATGGCGAACTGGCTCATCATCTTCAGCGTGCCCGGCGCGCAGGTGGCCTGCGCGAGTGACGAGCCGCGCAGCAGCTTCTCGTAGATCTTCACTTCTTCCGACACGCGCAGGCAGTAAGGCACCTTCACGATGTAGATGCGGTCGAGGAATGCCTCGTTGTTCTTGTTGTTGCGGAAGGCCTTCCACTCGCTTTCGTTGCTGTGAGCGAGCACGATGCCGTCGAACGGAATGGCGCCGAAGCCCTCGGTGCCCTTGAAGTTGCTTTCCTGCGTCGCGGTCAGCAGCGGGTGCAGCACCTTGATCGGCGCCTTGAACATCTCGACGAACTCGAGCAGGCCCTGGTTGGCCAGGCACAGACCGCCCGAGAAGCTGTAGGCGTCGGGGTCGTCCTGCGCGTAGGTCTCTAATTTGCGGATGTCGACCTTGCCGACCAGCGAACTGATGTCCTGGTTGTTCTCGTCACCGGGCTCGGTCTTCGCGATGCCGACCTGCTTGAGCACCGACGGATAGCGCTTGATGACCTTGAATCGGCGGATGTCGCCGCCGTACTCCTCGAGTCGCTTGACTGCCCACGGAGAGAGCACGCGCTGCAGGTAGCGGCGCGGAATGCCGTATTCCTTCTCGAGGATCGGGCCGTCCTCGGCCGCATCGAACAGGCCGAGCGGCGACTCGTTCACTGGCGAACCCTTGATCGCATAGAACGGCACCTCCTGCATCAGCTGCTTCAGGCGCTCGGCGATGCTGCTCTTGCCGCCGCCCACCGGGCCCAGCAGGTAGAGGATCTGCTTCTTTTCCTCCAGGCCCTGTGCCGCGTGGCGGAAGTAGCTGACCACCTGTTCGATGGCGTCTTCCATGCCGTAGAACTCGGCGAAGGCGGGATAGATCTTGATGACCTTGTTGGCGAACAGCCGGGACAGGCGCGGGTCGTTGCGCGTGTCAACCGTCTGCGGCTCGCCGATCGCCTGCAGCATGCGCTCGGCCGCAGTGGCGTACGCCACCCGGTTGCGCTTGCACTCGGCGAGGTAGTCCTCGATCGAGAGTTCCTCTTCGCGCGTGCGCTCGAATCGGGCGGCGAAATGACTGATCACGTCCATGTCGATCTCCTGGCTGACTAGGAGGCGGTGACGCAGCGACGGGCTGCGTCATCGTCTGGGGAAGTTCTGATGAAGTCCTAACTTCAGGGCTCCATCAGAGCTTTCCGCGATATCAACACCAACGGGTACCAGCTTGTTCCATTCCTCCAGCTGCGAAGTCAAGAGGTGCCGGCGAACAGCACCTCAATTTCAAGAAGCCGTGCTCACAGTACCAGCAATTTGTATGCCCTGGGCACGCAAGCAACCTCGGAAAACCTCCGTTCGAGGGGACTCCGCGACACCGCATTCGGTTCCATCGAGCAATGGTTCACACCCTGACTCAACGCCTCAGGTGCAGGCTCCGCTGACAGCTTGTTCGGACAGGATATCGGCGCTCGCGGGACGGCTCGGCGCTCGTGCGGCCGTCAACCGCGGGCGTCGAAGGACCGGATCGCAGCGGCCATCTGCTGCAGGGGCAGGATCTCGTCGACGCCTCCGAGCTTGATCGCCTCCTTGGGCATGCCGAAGACGACGCAGGTTTCCTCGTTCTGCGCGATGGTGCGCGCACCCCGGTCGTGCAGCAGCTTCATGCCGCGTGCGCCATCGTCGCCCATGCCGGTCAGGATGAGCGCGAGCAGGTCCTTGCCGGCGCAATCGGCCGCCGAGCGGAACAGCACGTCCACCGAAGGCTTGTGCCGGTTCACGGGCGGGCCGTCGGCCACCACGGCGAAATACTGACCCCCCGCCTTGCGCAGCTGCATGTGGCGTCCGCCCGGAGCGATCAGCACGACGCCGCGTTCGAGCCGGTCGCCGTCCTTGGCCTCGCGGATGTTCATCGCGCAAATGCCGTCGAGTCGCTGCGCGTACATCGCGGTGAACTTCTCCGGCATGTGCTGGACGATCGCGATGCCCGGACTGTCGCCGGGCAGAGCGGTCAGCACCATCTCGAGCGCCTGCGTGCCGCCCGTTGAACTGCCGATCACCACCGGCTTGTTGACCGACAGTGCATGCAGGCCGGCAATCGGCGGCTTCGGCGCGGTGGTTGTCGCAGAGGTGCTTCGCGGAGCCGACATGCCCGCGCGCGGTCGCGAGCGGGCGGCCGTCTTCAGCGTCTGCAGAAGTTCGCGCCGCGAGTCCTCCAGGAACTGCTTCAGTCCCAGGCGGGGCTTGGCAACCACCGCCACCGCGCCGGCTGCCAGCGCTTCGAGCGCGATGCGGCTGCCGTCGGTGGTCAGCGTCGAGCAGATCACCGTCGGGATCGGCGACTCCTCCATGATCTGGCGCAGGAACGTGAGGCCGTCCATGCCCGGCATCTCGATGTCGAGCAGCAGCACGTCCGGACGGTCCTTGCGGATCACCGGTCCGGCGATCAGTGGATTGGGCGCACTGCCCATCAGCTCGATCTCGGCGTCGCCTTTCAGCAGGTGCATCAGCGTCTGACGCACCACGGCCGAGTCATCGACGACATACACCCTGATTGCCATGAAAGTGGTTTCCTCAAACCGGCACCGCAGTGACCTGCGGTGCATTCGGACCCACGGTCCACGACAGGCGGCGGTAGGTATCGCCGCCGAGATCGTGGAACAGCACGCGCACGCCGTCTTCGGCCAGTGCATCTAGCGCCCATCGGGAATTGCGTTCGCCGACGTGCGCGGTCTGGTTGAACAGTTGCGGGAACATGTTTCCGCCCCCGTAGACATAGGCTTCGCATTGCCTTGGGTCGATGCCGCGTTCGCGCAGCAGCGCGTACATCGTGTCGAGCGCGACTTCGGCGTACGCGCCGGTCTCGGCGACGCCGGCTGTGGCCCGGCTGGCGTGCACGATGTGGCACATCGCGCCCAGCGTGCGACGCGGATCGGTGAGCACGATCGCCACGCACGAGCCCAGCAGCGTCTCCATCCGCTCGCCTCGCTCCGCGCAGACGACATCGCCCGGATGCAGCGTGTGCAGCTGCCCCAGCGGTTCCAGGATCATCGGTTTCATCGTGAGTCGCCTGCCACAGCTCAGGCGGAGGGCTTGCGGAACGCGCCGGGCGCCAGCGCCTGCAGCGGCGTGTTGCACGCCACGCGCCCTTCGGCGGTGCCGATGAAGAACAACCCTCCGGGACGCAGCTGTGTCAGCACCCGGTCGACGACGTCGCGCTTGGTCGGCACGTCGAAGTAGATCAGCACGTTGCGCAGGAAGATCACGTCGAACGGTCCGATGTCCTCGATCGGCTGGCACAGGTTCAGCTGGCCGAAGCTGACGTGCTTGCGCAGCTTCGGGCTGATCTGGATCAGGCCCTCGGATGCGCCGTCTCCCCGCAGGCAGTGGCGCCGCAGGCGCTCCGGTGTGACGTTGCGCAAGCGGTCCTCGGGATAGACGGCCTCGATCGCGCTGCGCAGCACGCGGTCGCTGATGTCGGTGCCGAGGATCTTCCATTGGCTGCCGATCCGACCCAGCTGCTGCAGATCGGACAGCAGCATCGCGGTGCTGTAGGCCTCGTCGCCGAATGACGATGCGGCGCTCCACACCGCGAGCTGCTGCGGCTTGCTGCGCGTCAGCTCGTGCTCCAGCAGGTCGTAGTGCGCGGGCTCGCGGAAGAAGTAGGTCTCATTGGTGGTCAGCAGGTCGACCGCCATCTGGAATTCGCCGGCGTCCTCGTCGCTCGAGATCAGCGCGAGGTAGTCCTCGTAGCCGCCAAGGCCGAGCCGCTGTATCCGCGGGGCCAGTCGTGACGAGATCAGCGGCTTCTTGTTGTCCGTGAAGGACAGGCCGATCGCCGAGTACATCAGGTCGGTGATGCGGCGGAAGGTGTCGTCGCGCAGTGCTTGCATGGGTTGTTCCGGGATGGAGAGGGCGCGCTGAGGCGTGGTCGGTGTTCTTTCGAAGCCGAGCCGTCAGCCAGGGGTGTCTCAGGCGGCCAGGGGCTCCTGGGCTGCCTCGCAGAGTTGTGCCATCTCGTTCACGTCGAAGGCCTTGTCGGGCTCGAGGATGATCACGAAGCGGTTGGCCACCTTGCCCATGCCGCGGATGAAGTCTCGACGGACCGAGGCACCGAAATTCGGTGGCGGCTCGATCTGGTCCCCGCTGATGTCGATGACCTCACTCACCGCATCGACGAGCAGGCCGAGTTCGACGCGTTCGCCATCGCGCACCGCATCGAAGATCACGATGCAGGACTTCTTGCTGATGCCGGCAGCCGGTCGTCCGAAGCGTGCCTGCAGGTCGATCACCGGAACGACCGCGCCGCGCAGGTTGATCACGCCGCGCACGAAATCCGGCATCAGCGGAACCGTGGTCATCGGCCCGTACTGGATGATCTCTCGCACGGTGCGGATGTCCATCGCGAACACCTCGTCGCCGAGCATGAAGGTGAGGTACTGGGACGGGGCCTCGTCCGCCGAAGGGCCACTGCGCTGGGGAGCGTGCGTGCTCATGGCTCGATCCTCAGTAGGGACGGAAATTGCCGTTCGTACCGGTCGCTGCAGGCCGGCTGGCGCTGGCCCCGCTGCCCTTGGCCACGCGCAGCGGCGAGTTCGGTGCCCTCCGTTCGGACGTACCGCCCGAGTCCGCCTTGCCTCGGCGCTGCGGAGTGGCGTCACCGCCGAGATTGAAGAAGGCGACCGACTGCTGCAGTTGCTCGGCCTGTCCGGACAGTTCCTCGGACGTGGCAGCAAGCTCTTCCGAAGCCGACGCGTTCTGCTGCGTGGCCTTGCTGAGCTGCCCCATCGCGCCGCCGATCTCCGTGACCGACTGGCTCTGCTCCTGCGAGGCAGCCGCGATCTCCTGCACCAGTTCGCTGGTCTTCTGGATGCTCGGCACGATCTCGTCGAGCAGCTTGCCGGCACGCTCTGCCGTGCTGACACTGTTGCCGGCGAGGTCGCCGATTTCCTTGGCGGCTTCCTGGCTGCGTTCGGCCAGCTTGCGCACTTCGGCGGCGACCACGGCAAAGCCCTTGCCATGCTCTCCGGCGCGCGCTGCCTCGATCGCGGCGTTGAGTGCGAGCAGGTTGGTCTGGTAGGCGATGTCGTCGACGATGCTGATCTTCTGGGCGATCTGCTTCATCGCGGTCACGGTCTGCGTGACGGCCTGTCCGCCGTCACCGGCTTCCTTGCTGGCCTTGGTGGCCATGCCGTCGGTCACGCGGGCGTTGTCGCTGTTCTGCGCGATCGACGCCGACATCAGGTCGATCGACGCGGTCGTCTGCTCGACCGAAGAGGCCTGCTCGCTGGCCGACTGCGACAGGCTCTGCGCCGTGGCGCTCACCTGGTTGGCCGCCCCGGTGAGGGCGTCGGCTGCCGCGCGCACCTCCTCGATGATGCTCGCGAGCTTGTCGCAGCTCGAGTTGGCGTCCTGCTTGACCTGGTCGAAGGTGCCTTCGGCCTGTCGGGTGATGCGCTGCGACAGATCGCCGTTGGCGAGCCCCGAGAACACACGGCCCACGTCCTCGATGATGCCGGCGAGCTTCTCGCTGGTGGCGTTCGCGTCGTTCTTGACCTGACCGAAGATGCCGTCGTAGTTGCGTGTGATGCGTTGCGAGAGATCACCCTCAGCCAGTGCGCCGAAGACCCGGCCCACGTCGTCGAAGATCACCGAGGTGGTTTCCATCAGCGAATTGACGCCGGCGCACAGCTCGCCGATCGGGCCGCTCTTGCCTTCGAGCGGGATGCGTTGTCCCAGGTCGCCTTCCTTGGCTGCGGTGGTGACCTGCTGTGCCTGCTCGACCGCCTGGCGCAGCATGTTGTTGGCGTTGACTTCGGCGGTCACGTCGGTGGCGATCTTGATGACCTTGAACACGCGGCCCATCTCGTCCTTGACCGGTGCGTACACCGCCTGTATCCAGACTTCCTGGCCGGTCTTGGAGATGCGCTTGAACACATCCTTCTGCGCCTTGCCGTCGTTCAGGTCACGCCAGAACTGTGAGTAGGTGCCCGACGATGCCAGGGCGGGCTCGACGAACATGCGGTGGTGCTTGCCCTGGATCTCGTCGAGCCGGTAGCCCAGCGCGCTCAGGAAGTGTTCATTGGCCTTGATGACCGTGCCGTCGAGGTTGAATTCGATGAACGCATAGGACGCGTCGATCGCCGCGATCACGCCGCGCGCGTTCTGGCGCTCGATCTCGGCTTCGGTGATGTCGTAGCGCACGCCGAGGTACTTCATCGGCTTGCCGTTCTCGCCCAGGATCGGCGCGATGACCGCGTCGACGTAATAGGGCGTGCCGTCTTTCGCGCGGTTCTTGACGACCCCGCGGAAGATGTCGCCGCGGCCGATCGTCGCCCACATCTGCTTGAACACCTCCTTGGGCATGTCGGGGTGGCGCGTCGTGTTGTGCCCGTGCCCGATGAGCTCGTGCTGCGAGTACTTGGACACCTCGAGGAACTTCTCGTTCACCGAGAGGATGTCGCCCTTCTTGTCGGCTTCGGAGACGATGCTGGTGACATTCATGATGTCGGTGCGCACCTTCAGCTCGGCTTCGACCTGATCCAGCCGGGCCTTCACCTGGGCCAGCGTGGCCTCGGCATCAGCGCGCGCGAGCTCGTGGGCCTTCAGTTGCTCGGCGGCCTGCTGGAGTTCGGCGCCGGCCACAAGGCGCGCCATCCATGAGGGGGTCTGTGTGTTCATGATGCTTGTCCTTGTGCTTCTTTGGAGTTGTGCGGGGCGGGTTTGACGTGGTGGGGCGGTGTTCTGCTCTGCCCGGGAGGTGGCTGTTCGGCCAGGCGGCACAGCGAGCCGACATCGAAGATCAATGCGACTTCGCCGTTGCCGAGAATCGAGGAGCCGGACATGCCGCGCAGGCTGCGGAACATTCGGCCGAGGGGCTTGATGACTGTCTGGTGCTGGCCGAGCAGTCCGTCGACCATCACGCCGTAGCGACGACCGTCCGACTGGATGACGACCACGCTGCTGCGCTCGGGCTCCGCGGAATCCAGCGCATACAGCGTGCGCAGGCTCACCACGGGCAGCACTTGGCCGCGCAGCTCGACGACGCTGCGGCCGCCGGCGTCGAGCGCGGTCTCGGTCAGCCGGTTCTCGATGACCTCGACCACCGAGTCAAGCGGGAAGATGAACTTGGAAGTGCCCACGCCGACGAGGAAGCCGTCGATGATGGCCAGCGTCAGCGGCAGGCGGATCTCGATGCGCGAGCCTTCGCCGGGGTCGCTGAAGATGTTTACCGAGCCGCGCAGCGCCTCGATGTTGCGGCGCACGACGTCCATGCCCACACCCCGACCGCTGAGGTTGGTCACCTTCTCGGCGGTGGAGAAGCCGGGCTCGAAGATCAGCTTGAGGATGTCGGCCTCGGGCGGCGTCACGCCCTGCTCGACGAGTCCGCGGTCCCAGGCGCGCTGCAGCACCCTTTCGCGCTGGATGCCGCGGCCGTCGTCGACGATGCGGATCAGGATGCTGCCCGATTCGTGGCAGGCGCTCAGCGTGAGCCTGCCCTGGGCGGGCTTGCCGGCCTCGGCGCGCTGCTCGGGCGTTTCCAGGCCGTGGTCGAGCGCGTTGCGCACCAGATGCATCAGCGGGTCGGCGATGCGCTCGACCACCGATTTGTCGAGTTCGGTCTCGCCGCCGACGATCTCCAGCGCGACGTCCTTGCCGAGCTCGGCTGCGGTGTCGCGCACGACGCGGCGAAAGCGCGAGAAGGTCTCGCCGATGGGCACCATGCGCAGCTGCAGCGTGCCGTTGCGGATTTCCTCGACGAGGCTGCCGATCTGGGCAGTGGCCTCGATCAGCGCGCCCTGGCGGGTCTGGCGCGCCAGCAGCGAGGCGCCGGCACCGGCGATCACCAGCTCGCCGAGCAGGTTGATGACGGCGTCGAGGCGATCGGCCTGCACGCGAATGAAGCGGTTGTCGTCGCTGGTCGCCGGCGCGGTGCTGCCGCCCTCGCGCTGCTTGTTCTGCTTCTGCAGCGCGGCGTCGACGAGTTTCGGGCTCAGGCCGCTCTTGGCCTGCAGGATCTCTCCGAGCGCCTGCGCGTTGCCGTTGGCGGACGCGGCGGCCTGCTCCCTGAGTGCCTGCTCGAGCTGCACGCGGCTGATCGCACCGACGGACACCAAGATGTCGCCGAGACGCTGGTTGTCGGGCATCGACTCGATCAGGCGAGCGAAATCCTTCGCGGTCGCGTTCGGTTCGGTCACGTGCAGCGTGCAGTCCTCGCGCACGAAGCTGAACGCGGCCTCGATCTCCGGGCGCGAGGCTTCGGTCTCCAGGCTGAACTCGAAGCCGAGGTGGCAGTTCTCGGGGTCGATCGACTCGAGCGTGGGCACGTCAGCCAGGTCACAGACCAGGCTCGGGATCGCGCCAAGCCCGCGCACATAGGTGAGGATGGCCAGCGGGTCCATGCCATTGCGATAGGTGTCCTCGCCGAACTTCACCCACAGGTGCCATCGGCGCACGCCCGCAGCGAGTGTCGCGGCCGGTGCGCTGGCTTCCTCCGGAGCAGCCGCATCGGCCGCGTCGTCACCGCTGGCTGCCTGCAGGCGCAGCACGAGCGCCGCACGAGCTTCAGCTGCGCTGGCGTCGTCGGCCTGCGGGTCCTGGGCGGCGGCGATCAGCCCGCGGATCTGGTCATTGCACTGCAGCAGCAGCGTGCTGAGCTGCGGCGTCAGCGCGACGCGGCCTTCGCGCAGCCGGTCGAGCAGCGTCTCGACGTGATGGGTGAATGCCACCACCTCGTCGAGCCCGAAGATGCCTGCCGATCCCTTGACCGTGTGTGCGCAACGAAACAGCGCGCCGAGCAGCTCGCTGTCCTGGGGCGCATCCTCGAGCTGGAGCAGCAGCTGCTCCAGCATCTCGAGCTGTTCCTGCGCTTCGCTGATGAAGGCGGGCAGCGCCTCGGCGATGAAGCTGTTGTCCAGATCCTGCTGCTGTTTCATGCTTCACCTGCCTGGTCATCGGGCGCGGCCATGGAAACCGGCAGGCCCAGCGCCGAGCAGGCGGTGGCGAGCACGGGGCTGACGCTCAGGAACTGCAGCGAGCGTTGTGCGGCTGCCAGCGAGCGCGACAGCGCCATCAGCAGCTGCACGCCAGCGGCATCGATCTGGTCGACCGCCGAGCCGTCCACCGACGCATCGGCCGGCGCGTCGTCGTCGGCGAAGCCGGCCAGCCAGCTCAGCCACTGGGGGCGCAGTTCGCCCACCGTGTAAATCGTGAGTTCCGCGGGCAGGGATAGGGTGTGGGTCATGGCGCGCTCCTACGGCAGGATCAGCTTGGAGACGGCGTCCAGCAGCTGCGGTGGGTTGAAGGGCTTGACGATCCAGGCCTTGGCGCCGGCGGCGCGGCCCTGCTCCTTCTTGGCGTCCTGGCCTTCGGTGGTCAGCATGACCACGGGGGTGAACTTGTGGCGCGGGTGCGCCTTGACATGCGTGACGAACGTGATGCCGTCCATGTTGGGCATGTTCACGTCGCTGACGATCAGGTTGACCTTGCCCGCCTTGTCGAGCTGGGCCAGGCCTTCCTTGCCATCGCCGGCTTCGATCACGTCGTAGCCGGCGCGTACCAGCGCCATCCTGACCACGGTGCGCAGGGAGGATGAGTCGTCGACTATCAGGATGGTCTTGGCCATGGTTCAGGGGATCTCGTGAGTCGGAAAAGGACGCCGGGTCTGCGAAACGTCAGAAGAAGGTGGTGTCGTTGCTCGATGGGGCCGCCGCTTGCTGCGTGCCGTGATCCGAGGCAAAACGCTGTTCGTCGGTGGTGTAGCCCGCGCTGAGCAAGGCCGTCCACTCATCGGCATCCGGTGCGGCGCCGTCTTTCAGCGATTGCTGGAGCCGCGCGACGGCGCTGCTGATCGAGGAATTGACCTGGTCCATGATCTGGTGGACCCGGTCCTGGAACTGGAAGGCGATCATCAGTTGCTCGACCTGCGCCCGCACGGCCTCCCCGCGCGCGCTCAGTTCGGCCGCGCGCTCATTGAGTTGCGAGACGGCGCTGTCGACCTGTTCGATGACCTGGTTGATGGTCTGCTCCGACGCGTGGATCACCTGCGCGTCGTGCGCGGTGTGCTCCGAGGCCTGCTTCAGCGCCGCATTCATGTGCTGGCCGAACGCCTGGACGTGATCACCGATGCGCTTGCCGGTGTCGCCGGACTCGGTGGACAGGCGCCGCACCTCGGTGGCCACCACCGCGAATCCGCGCCCGCTGGGACCGGCTCGGGCCGCCTCGATGGCCGCATTGAGTGAAAGCAGGTTGGTCTGCCGCGCGATCTGGGCCACGTCCTCGGCCATGGTGCCGAGGCTCACGGACTCGCCGGCGAGCTGCCGCACCGACTGCATGACCTCGTCGCGAGACTGCACAAAGCCCTGGAAGTTCTGGATCAGGCCGCGCAGGCGCGACTCGCAGGCTTCCAGCACCTGGGCGCGGCTGTCCAGCCCGCTGGCCGTGACCGGCTGACCCGAGGCCGCGCCGTGGGCGGGTTGGATGATCGCGTCGAGCTGCTCCAGGATCTGGGCAAAGCCCGACAGCAGTTGCTCGGTCGCCTCGCGCATCTGCGCCTGGGCCGTGCCCAGGTGCGTGGTCCAGGTGCGGGAGGCCTCGTCAAGCCGAGAACAAAGTGTCTCGGCCGAGGAAATCGTGCCGGGTTTGTCGCGCCGGCCTGCCAGGCTGCGCATGATGGCCTTGGCGAAGGTCGCGAGGGTTCCATCGTCCGGAGTGCTGGTCAGGCCGGGTTGGGCGATCGTCGAAGCGTTCATGGGGTGTCTGCAGGCAGTCGCGGGTAGGGGTCGGTGTTCGGGCAACGTTGATCTGGGGCATCGTCACCAGACGTATCGACGCACTTTTTGGGTACTGAATGGGGCTCCGGGCAATCGACAACCAATTTGTCTAATTTGCTCTATTTAAATAAAACGAACCCCTGGATTTGCGAGGGATTTCAGGCTCATCTCGTCCCGAACCCGCAGCGCAGCTGTGTGGTGGCGCGGGTTTACGCGCAGAGTGGCCACCTGCGCCGGGCACTGCACGCCATGGCTCGCGCTTGCGCGGGCGGCCGGATCCAGTGCGTTGTGCAGGGGCGTGCGCGTCCTGGCAGGTGCGGCCCGACGGCCCCAGGGCCTGGCGGATTCGAGCTCGGGCCGAACGAAGGCGGGCGCGATCGGGCGAGGCGCCGAACGCCGCCGTGTTCAGAAAGGTCGGGCGTTCCGGGCCCGAGCCTGATGACTCAGCGCTTGGGGAGGCCGAGCTTGTCGAGCAGTCCGTTGAGCTCGTCGAGCGAACCGAAGGCGATCGAGATCTCGCCCTGCTCGCCCCGCGCGGTGCGCTTCTTCACGCGCACTTCGACCCGGGCGGTCAGCGCATCGGACAGTTCCTGCTCGATGCGTTGCAGGTCGCGCGACTTCGCATCGGCCACCCGCTTGACCGGCTTTTGCCGGCCGCTGTCGTCGGCGCGTGCGACCAGCCGCTCGGCTTCGCGCACGCTGAGCTTCCTGGCGACGATCTCGCCGGCCGCCAGGATCTGGCGTGCACCGTCGAGCGGCAGCAACGCACGGGCATGGCCCATGTCCAGATCGCCCGCCATCAGCAGCTGCTGCACCGGCTCGACCAGGTTCAGCAGACGCAGCAGGTTGCTCGCGGCGCTGCGCGAGCGGCCCACGGCCTGGGCAGCCTGTTCATGTGTCAGACCGAATTCGTCGGTGAGTCGCTTCAGGCCCTGAGCTTCCTCGAGCGGATTGAGGTCTTCGCGCTGGATGTTCTCGATGAGCGACATCGCAGCCGCGGCTTCGTCCGGCACGTCCTTGACCAGCACCGGCACTTCGTCGAGGCCTGCCAGCCTGGCGGCCCGCGTGCGGCGCTCGCCGGCGATGATTTCGTATTGAGGCGCATCGGTCGACGAACCGCTCGCCGCATCGGGCACGCGGCGCACGAGGATCGGTTGCATGATCCCTTGCGCCTTGATGCTTTCGGCCAGCTCATAGAGCGAGCCCTCGTCCATCCGCGTTCGCGGCTGGTACTTGCCGGGGCGCAGTTGCGCCAGCTTCAGGCTGCGCGGCGCGAGGTCGGCGTCGGCTGCCGGTGCATCGGTGGGTTCCTTCACGCGGGGCCCGAGCAGTGCTTCGAGGCCGAGGCCGAGGCCCTTGGGTTTCTTGGTGACCATCTGTGGATTGTCCGGCATCGCGCCGGGGATGCTGCAGCGGTGTTGTCCCCTGCTCCGCGCCGTGATCAGCTCATCAGAGGTTGCAGCAGGGCATGTCCTTCTGACCACTCGCCGAGTTGCGACTCGCTGTTGATGTGGCCCCGTGCACCCAGCAGGCACCAGGCGCTGCCCCAGTCTGCGGCCAGACCCGAGGCGCGCGCGAGGCTGCAGTACGCATCATTGCTGCTGGCAACCACCAGCGATCTGAACGGCAGCCGCTGACGCACGATCGGTCGCCAGCTGTAAAGGTTCGGAGGTGTGTCGTCGCGTTCCGCGTCGGGCGGCGCGACCAGCAGGGCTGCATGCACTCGCGCGACATGCCGCGAGTGAGCCGCCCAGGCCGCAACCAGGTGGCAACCCAGGCTGTGGGCCACCAGCACGGCCGGGGTCGGGTCCTCGAGCAGTGTCTCCTCGAGGCGAGTCATCCAGTCGCCCCGGCGCGGCCACAGCCAATCGTCCTGCTGGACGCGGCTGTATCCATGCAGCGCCTCCCAGCGGCTTTGCCAGTGAGTCGCACCGGAATCCTGCCAGCCCGGAAGCAGGAGCACGCGGCGGTCGGTGCCGCCGGCTTCAGAGGGGGCGCCCATGTCGGTCGTCATCGCGGTCGCTTATCCTCGCAGGCCAGTTTGTTGAGGGGAAACACCATGAAGCACCGTGTGTTCGTCGATGGCCAGGAGGGAACCACCGGCCTGCGCATCCACGAGTATCTCGCCCAGCGTGAAGACATCGAGGTGCTGCGCATCGATCCCGAGTTGCGCAAGGAGACGGCCGAGCGCGCGCGCTTGCTGAACGCGGCCGACGTGGCGTTTCTCTGCTTGCCGGATGCCGCCTCGCGGGAGGCGGCGGCGCTGGTCACCAATCCGGCGACCTGTCTGATCGATGCCAGCACGGCGCATCGCACCGCTGCGGGCTGGGCTTTCGGATTGCCCGAACTGGCGCCGGGGCAGCGCGCGGCGATTCGCGCGAGCAAGCGGATCGCGAATCCGGGCTGCCACGCCAGCGCCTTCATCCTGTTGATCCGGCCGCTGGTCGATGCCGGTCTGATTCCGTCGGACGCACCGCTGACCGCGACCTCGATCACTGGCTATTCGGGTGGCGGCAAGAGCATGATCCGCGACTACGAGGCTGCCCCGCTGTCGGCCGCAGCGGGCTGCGATGCCGCGACGCCGTATGTCGCTCTCGCCGCGCCGCGTCCCTATGCGCTGGCGCTGGCCCACAAGCATCTGCCGGAGATGAAGACCCACACTGGTCTCGCCTTCCCGCCGGTGTTCATGCCCATCGTGGGCCCGTTCTACAAGGGCTTGACGGTCAGTGTGCCCTTACATCGTTCGCAATTGCCAGGCGCTGTCGGCGCGGCCGAGCTGCATGCTGCGCTGGAACGGCGTTACGCGGGCGAGCGTTTCATCCGGGTGATGCCGCTGTGCGACGAGGCGACGCTGGCGGGAGGTTTCTTCGATGTCCAGGCGGCCAACGACACCAACCGGGTCGATCTGTTCGTCTTTGCGAGCGACACGCAGGTGCTGTTGATGGCGCGCTTGGACAACCTGGGCAAAGGGGCCAGCGGTGCGGCCGTTCAGTCGATGAATGTGCACCTCGGTGTCGACGAGGGGCTGGGACTGTAATCCGGCGTGAGGTTCATGCGTGGAGTAAGCAAATACTCACATCGAATCGATGCGCTGAACCATCTCCTGCGCGAAGGCGACGAAGGCTTGAGCGCCCTTCGATGCCGGATCGAAGACGACTCCGGGAAGCCCGTAGCTTGGAGCTTCGGCCAGCCGCACGTTGCGAGGAATCACCGTGTCGAACACCTTGTTGCCGAAGTGCGACTTGAGTTGCTCGCTGACCTGCTGTTGCAGCGTGATGCGCGGGTCGAACATCACCCGCAGCAGACCGATGATCTGCAGATCGGGATTCAGGTTGGCATGCACCTGCTTGATGGTGTTGACCAGATCCGAGAGACCCTCAAGCGCAAAGTACTCGCACTGCATCGGAACGATGACTCCGTGCGCGCTGCACAGGCCGTTCAGGGTCAGCATGCTCAATGACGGCGGGCAGTCGATCAGCACGAAGTCGTACTCGGCGGCCACGGCAGCCAGCGCGGATTTGAGCCGCTTGTCGCGGCGCTCCAGTTCGACCAGTTCCACCTCGGCACCGGCCAGCTCCCGGTTGGCACCGATCACGTCGTAGCCGACCTTGTCGTTGCGCTGACGGACCTCCGGGATCGAGGCGTTCTCGAGCAGCACGTCGTAGACGCTCAGTTCGAGCGCCCGTTTATCGATGCCCGATCCCATGGTCGCATTGCCCTGAGGGTCGAGATCGACCACCAGCACACGCTGACCGACGCGTGACAGGCCGGAGGCCAGGTTCACGGTCGTCGTGGTCTTGCCAACCCCGCCTTTTTGATTGGCGATGCAGAAAATTCGGGCCATGGGTTGAACGTCCGGGGTCGGATGCAGAGGAAATGTCGCTGACAGCGCAGGAAGGCCTGCTTCCATGTCCGTGGCAGCGCCTTCGATTATAGGAACCGGGTTGAGCGCGCCCTGCTTCGGAAGCTCCCGAAGTGCGGCCCACAACAGCCCTTGCGACGGCGATCAGTGGCTATTCGCCGAACTGGCTGAGGATGGAGGGCGAGGACGCATCCAGACCAGGCATCGCTCGGCGCTCAACCCCGGCACGACCAGTGGTTCCACGTGAAACACATCGATCTCATCCGGGAGCGCCGAAATCTCGTCTGCAGGCGCCTTGCCTTTCATGGCCATCCACACACCGCCCGGCGCAAGAAGCTTTCGGGTCAAGCGGGTGAAATCCAGCAAGGACGAAAAGGCACGCGAGGTGACGACGTCAAAGGGGGCAGCTTGCAAAGCCTCGACCCGGGCGTGCTCTGCACGGAGGTTGCCCAGCCCCAGCTCCGCGGCGACCTGCCGAATGAACGCGGCCTTCTTGCCCACGGTGTCCACACAAACAACCCGCCATCCCGGGAACATCGACGCCAGTACCACGCCGGGCAAACCGCCTCCGCTGCCCACATCGAGGACACGCAGCGAGGGACAGACCTGCCCGTGAACCGCGGAGTCCTGACCGAGTTGCAGCGACTTCATCGGTCCCACCACCGCCAGGCAGTCGGCCAGGTGCTGGATCAACATCTGCTGCGGATCTCGCACCGCCGTCAGGTTGTACGTGGCATTCCAGCGCTGCAGCAAGTCCATGTAGGCCAGAAGCTGATTCAGCGGAACCGCTGCCGGCTCCATTCCGAGCTCGGTGACGATGCGCGCGAGCGGTCCGTGCAGCGGATGCAGCGAGTGTTCAGGCGACATCGGCCAAGGGAGTTGCTATGACCTCGGCAGCACCGGAAGCTTCTGCGGGTACGAGGAACCCGGCAAAGGGAGCCTTCTTCAGGTGCACGAGCAGCAGGGAAATCGCCGCTGGCGTAACGCCAGACATCCGCGAAGCCTGCCCCAGCGTCTGCGGGCGGTGACGGCTCAGCGTCTGCCTGACC
>JAGNWJ010000050.1 GCA_017986065.1 Rhizobacter sp.
GACGGGCCGTCACTGAGGGCGCGGCTCGACGAGGCGCCGCTCGCGATCGACGAAGTCATCGAGATCGGTTCGCGGGTGGCCACGGCATTGCACGAACTCCATCGGCAGCACCTGGTGCACCTCGACGTCAAGCCGAGCAACATCGTGTTCCGGGCCGATGGCACTGCAGTGATGGTCGACTTCGGCCTGTCGCATCACGACCGCCTTCCCGACCTGCTCGACGAGGAGTTCTCGCTGCCGATGGGTACCGGGCCGTACATCTCGCCCGAACAGGTGCAATACGTGCGCGACGATCCGCGCTCCGACCTGTTCGCGCTGGGAGTGATGCTCTACCACTTCACCACCGGCCAGCGGCCGTTCGGCTCACCGGTCACTGTGCGAGGCCTGCGCCGCCGTCTCTACGTGGACCCGATTCCGCCGCGCGCGCTGCGCGCGGATTGCCCGCCGTGGCTGCAGGAGGTGATCCTGAAATGCCTGGAGGTGAAGGCCGAGCGCCGCTGGCAGAGCGGCGCGCAGCTGGCGCTGGCGCTGCAGGACCCGACACAGGTACCGCTCACAGCGCGCGCCCAGCGCGCGCATGTCAGCAATGCATTCCAGCGTCTGAAGCGCTGGTTCTTCGCCATCGGTGCGGAGCCGCAGACGTCCCCGCTTGAAGGCGTGACCAGTCAGGTCATGAGAAGTCCCATCGTGATGGCTGCGGTCGACGTCGATCAGGCCTCCGGCGAGCTGCTCGATCGGCTGCGCGAGACCGTGCGTCGCATTGTCGTGACCGAGCCCGGAGCACGGCTGGCCTGCGTGAGCGTGATGAAGACCGCACGCATCGGCATGGACGAACTGGTGGATGCGGCCGGACAAAGCGTGCACGTCAAGCAACTGGTCGGCCTGAAGCATTGGGCCCGGCCCATCAGCAAGCAGCTGAACCTGGAGGACGGGCGCCTGACCTTTCACGTGCTCGAGGCACCGGACGCGGCCACGGCCATCGTCGAATTCGCCGCGCGAAACCAGGTCGATCAGATCGTGATGGGTGCGCGTGGCAACTCGACGCTGCGACGCTACCTGGGAAGTGTCAGCTCGCAGGTGGTGGCGCAGGCGGACTGCACGGTCACCGTGGTGCGGGCCTGACTCGCGGACCCCGCAAGGTCAGTAGAAGGCATCGACTCGGGTTGCTCCCATGAGCGGTTCCAGGAGACGTGCCAACGGGCCCAGGCCCTCGTAGCGTGTCGCCACCTTGTGCGCATATCGGAAGAAGCGGGGCAGGTCTGCGCTGTAGGCCGGTTTGCCGTCGCGGTGCTTGAGGCGGCAGAAGATCCCCAGCACTTTCAGGTGCCGCTGCAAGCCCATCCATTCGAGCGGTTTCCAGAATTCACCGAAGTCGGCAGGCACCGGCAGGCCGACCTTGCGCGCCTGCTGCCAGTAGCGGATCGCCCAGTCGAGCTCCTGTTCCTCGTCCCAGCTGATGAAGGCGTCGCGAAGCATTGATGCCACGTCGTAGCTGATCGGACCGCGCACCGCATCCTGGAAGTCGAGGATGCCCGGGTTGGCCAGCACGCCTTCGGCGACGGTGTTGCCATCGCACACCATCAGGTTGCGCGGCATGTAGTCGCGGTGCACGGCGACGGTCGGCTGGTCCAGCGCGCTGCGCACCAGCAGGTCGCAGGTGGTCGCCCAGGTGGCCTGTTCATCGGCATTCCAGCTCACGCCGAACTCGCGCTTCACGCACCACTCGGGGAACAGCGCCAGTTCGCGTCGAAGCAGTGCGTCGTCATAGGCAGGCAGGGCACTGGCATCGACGCGCTGTTGCCAGACGACCAGGGCCGACATCGCCGAACGCATCAGGCGCTCCACGCTGGCGTTGTCAGCGGCTTCGACCGCGGCCTGCAGTTCGCCCAGGTAGAGCTGCGTGCCGAGGTCGTCGAGCAGCAGGAAGCCATGCTCGACGTCCTGCGCGAGCACCTGCGGCACATTCAGCTGTGCGTTGCGTGCCAACGAGGCCACCGCCACGAAGGGTCGCACATCCTCGTGAGCTGGCGGTGCGTCCATCACGATGAAGCTGCGCGCTTCCCCATCGATGCGCAGGTAGCGCCGGAAGCTTGCATCGCTGGATGCCGGCCTCAGTGTTTCGGTGTGCAGCCGGTGCGCGGGAGCGACCGTCGCGATCCAGCGTTGGAAGTCCGCGCTTCGGGCGGGATCGGACCAGACGACACCGGGGCGAACATCGGGCGCGGTGGAGGGAGGCACAGGAGTCATGGCAGGGCGGCGTGTGGGCGCGCAGGGGCGAAAAGGCGGGTCATCCGGGAGCAGTCGCTGCCACACCCTCATGGATAATCAATTTTACAAACCGCCATTCGCGCTCGTGGCCTTCGCCACCTCCTCCCGACCGCTTTTCTCCACCCTTGCTGCCTCGTCCACTCGTCCGTTTGCTGTGTACCGGCGGCCCGACATCCCGTGTCGCACCGGGGTGCGGCCGTGCGTGGCAGCTCCTGCCACTGACGGCGGCCCTGCTTGCGGTCGGCGGTCCGGCATGGGCGCAGTGGGGACGCCCGCCGATCGGCTCCGCCCCGGCTCCAGCGGCAACTCCGGTACCGGCTCGGGCGCCGTTGCCGCCGCTGGTCACCGAGGGCGGCGTCTTGCTGAAGATCGCGCCGGCCCTGACACCGCTGCCGCGCGGTGAAGCCGGCAAGCAGTTGCCGCTCTCGGTTCAGGCGCAGACCGTGCGCGGTCGTCCCGACCTCGACACGATCGCCGAAGGCGAGGCCGTGCTGCGCAGAGGCGACCTCACGCTGCGCGCCGACCTGCTGAGCTACGACCACGTCGAAGACCTGGCCCTGGCGCGCGGGAACGTGCAGATCAACCAGGAAGGCAACCGCTACACCGGCCCCGAGCTGCAGCTGAAGGTCCAGCGCTTCGAGGGCTACTTCATCAACCCGACGTACTTCTTCGGGCGCACCGCGGCCGGCGGCAAGGCCGAGCGCATCGATTTCATCGACAGTCAACGCACGGTCGCAACCAAGGCGACTTACAGCAGCTGCCCTGCCGACGGCAGCGGGGATCCGGACTGGCTCCTGACCAGCGACCGGGTGAAGATGGATTTCAACAACAACGAAGGTTTTGCCGAAGGCGCTGTGCTGCGTTTTCTCGGCGTGCCCATACTTTGGGCGCCCGCGCTGAGTTTCCCGCTGACCGACGAGCGCAAGTCCGGGTGGCTGCCGCCAAGCGTTGCCATCGACAGCCGCAGCGGCGTGCACCTTGAGGTGCCCTGGTACTGGAACATCGCGCCGAACCGGGATGCGACCTTCACGCCATCGGCCAGCATTCGGCGCGGGGTCGGGCTGGGCAGCGAGTTTCGTTATCTCGAGGAAAACTACCACGGCGAACTCAACCTGAACCTGTTGCCGCACGACCGCGAGGCAGGTCGAACGCGCTATGCGTTCGGGGCGAAGCACGAGGTAGCCTGGGCGGACGACACCCGTCTGAGCGTGCGGATGCAGCGGGTCTCCGATGACGACTACTGGAAGGATTTTCGGCGCGACCTGAACACCACCACGCCGCGCCTGCTGCTGTCCGACATTCAGGCGACGCGGCCGTTCGGCGAATGGACGACCTACGCTCGGGCGCAGCGCTGGCAGGTTCTCCAGAACGCCGACAGCCTGATCGACGCGCCCTATGAGCGCCTGCCGCAGATCGGCGCGCGCACGCTGCAGCCGGTGGGCGAGGGTTTCGAAGTCGGCTTCGAGGGCGAATTCAATCGCTTCGGGAACCCGATCGGTACCGTCAACAACGCCAGCCGCCTGACCGGCCTGAGAGCGCACGCGATTGCCAGTCTCAGCCGGCCATGGGTCACACCCGGCTGGACACTGACGCCGAAGGTGTCCGTGAACGCCGCGTCGTATTCGCTCGACAGTCCGATGTCCGACGGCCGCAAGCAGGCTTCCCGCGTGATCCCGACATTCAGCCTGGACAGTGCCTGGGTGCTGGAGCGGGACTCGTCGTGGTTCGGCAAGGACATGCGCCAGACGCTGGAACCCCGGCTGCTTTACGTCAACACGCCGTACCGCAAGCAAAACATCCTGCCGAACTTCGATTCCGCGCCGCGGGACTTCAATTTCGAATCGATATTCACCGAGAATGCGTTTTCCGGGGTTGACCGTGTTTCGGATTCTCACGAGTTGACTGCTGGGGTAACCACCCGCCTGCTCGACCCGTCGAGTGGTGGCGAGGCGATGCGAATTGGTGTGGTGCAGCGTTACTTGTTCAGCGACCAGCGGGTCACCCCCCAGGGCGCCACGCTGACGCAGCGGATTTCGGATCTGCTGCTACTCGGATCGACCAGCGTAATCCCCAACTGGTCGCTATCGGCGTCCATGCAATACAGCCCGCAAATCGGTGCGAGCGTGCGTTCGGTCGTAGGGGCGTCTTATTCCCCCATGCCGTTCCACACCGTCAGCGCGGTATTCCGGCAAACTCGAAACCTGAGCGAGCAGCTCGAACTCGGTTGGCAATGGCCGGTCTTCGGGCGTACGCCCGATGCCCCCAATCTCTCGGGCGACTCGCGTGGCGACCCGGCGAGTTGCAAGGGCTCGCTCTACACCGTCGGCCGCGTCAACTACAGCACCCGCGACAGCCGCATCGTCGATTCGATCCTGGGCTTCGAATACGATGCGGGCTGCTGGATCACACGGGTCGTGGCGGAGCGCCTGTCGACCGGCCGGGCTGAAGCGACCACGCGCCTGCTGATCCAGCTGGAACTGGTCGGCCTCTCGCGGCTCGGGTCCAACCCGCTGCAGGTGCTGAAGGACAATGTGCCTGGCTACCGGCTGCTGCGTGATGCGCCGGCGAGCTCCCAGAACACCTTCTCCTTTTATGACTGACGCCTTGAGATCGATCGTTGTAGCTGCTGTAGCCGTCGGCGCGCTTGCCGGTCAGGTGTCCCAGTCATTTGCCCAGGCACCTCGCGCTGCGGGATCGAATGCCTCGTTGCGAAGCGGAGATTTCATCCTCGCGGTCGTGAACCAGGAATTGGTCACCGCGCGCGAAGTGGAGCAGCGACTGGCTCGAGTGCGCGAGAACGCCGCGCGCACCAAGACCACGTTGCCACCTGAGACTGAATTGCGTCGCCAACTGCTGGACCTGCTGATCGACGAACGTGCCCAGATCTCGCACGCGCGTGAAAGCGGACAACGCATCGATGACAGCGAGCTCGATCGTGCGGTGGGGACCGTCGCGTCGCAGAACCAGGTGACGCTGGCGCAACTGCGGCAGAAGCTGGCGGAGGACGGCATCGACTACGCCCGTTTCCGCAAGAACCTGCGAGACCAGATCCTGGTCGAGCGTGTGCGTGATCGCGAGGTGCAGGCCCGCATCCGCATCCCCGACACCGAGATCGAGGCGCTCATCGCCAAGCAGCGAGCGGAATCGTCCAGTCGCGCCGAATACAACATTGCGCAGATCCTGGTCACGGTACCCGAGAACGCCAGTGAGGAACTGGTGGCAGAAAGGAAGGCCCGTGCGGAGTCGGCGATGGCCCGCGTGAAGGCGGGCGAGTCGTTCGCGACGGTCGCTCTCGAGATCTCCGAGGACGCAAACAAGGCGCAGGGCAGCAGCCTGGGTCTGCGAACGGCCGACAGATTGCCGGATGTATTCGTCGAGCGCGTCCGAGGGTTGAAGAGCGGGCAGATGGCCGACGCACTTCTGCGCACGGGAGCAGGCTTCCACGTGCTGAAGCTGATCGAGCGGCGCGAAGGTCAGGCCTTCTCGATCACCGAGACCAGATCACGCCATATCCTGCTGAAGATCACCGCCCAGCTTGATCAGGCCGCTGCGGTGCGGCTTCTGAACGATTTCAAGCGCCGGGTTCAGGATGGCTCCAGCAGTTTCGAGCAGCTGGCGAAAGACAATTCCGAGGATGGCAGCGCGAGCCAGGGCGGGGAACTGGGCTGGACTTCGCCGGGAACCTTCGTGCCGGAATTCGAGGAGGTGATGAACCGCCTTCCCGTCGGCGGCATCTCCGATCCGGTGGTGTCGAGATTCGGCGTGCACTTGATCAAGGTCGACGAAAGAAGGCAGGCGACGCTCGACGCCAAGCAGGAGCGGGATCAAGCCCGTAACGCGCTGCGCGAGAAGAAGTACGAGGAAGCCTACGCCGAGTGGACCCGTGAAGTGCGCGCCCGCGCCTATGTGGAGTTGCGCGATCCACCCCAGTGATCGCCATTCGGGCGCGGACACGGTGATTCCGCAAGTTGCGCCGAGGGAACTCTGATGGCCCACACCGCACGCAAGCGCTTCGGGCAGCACTTCCTGACCGACCGGGTCGCGATCGATTCGATCGTCGATGCGATTGCGCCGCAACCTGGCGAGACGCTGATCGAGATCGGACCGGGCTTGGGTGCGATGACCTTCCCGTTGCTTGAGCGCTGCGAGCATCTGACGGTGATCGAACTCGATCGCGACCTGGCTGCGCGGCTGAGGCGTCAGCCGGCCCTCACCGTGATCGAGGCCGACGTGCTGAACGTCGATTTCGGCGAACTCCACCGGGCCGCCGGACAGCGCCTGCGCGTGGTTGGCAACCTGCCGTACAACATCTCGACGCCGATCCTTTTCCATCTTCTGCCGGTGGCTGCGCAGGTCCTCGATCAGCATTTCATGCTGCAGAAGGAAGTTGTCGAGCGCATGGCCGCCGCTCCGGGCAGCAAGGTGTACGGCCGGTTGTCGGTCATGCTGCAGTGGCGCTACGCCATCGAGTCGGTGCTCGATGTCGAGCCCGAGTCCTTTGACCCGCCCCCTCAAGTGCGATCAGCCGTGGTGCGCATGTTGCCGCTGCCTGCGCGTGAAGATGTCGATGCCACGTTGCTCGGCGAATTGGTGACGGTGGCGTTCTCGCAGCGCCGCAAGATGCTGCGCAACACGCTGGGCCGCTGGCTCGACGAAAGGGGCTTTGCGGGGGACTTCGACCTGCAGCGCCGAGCAGAGGAGGTTGCGGTGTCCGAATTCCTCTCGCTGTGTGCCGCGGTTCGTTGAATTGATGCAAGCATGAAAAAGGCGGCCCGCAGGCCGCCTTGATGCCAGTGCTCAACTGGGCAGGCTCAGGCGGCGTTCAACCACATCGAGGTGTCGAACGCACTGCTCATCAGCGGCATGTTCATGCCGAAGCTGGCTCCGGCAGCGCTCTTCGCTGCAGGCTTGACGGGCTTTTCCGAAGGGCCGGGTATTTCGGTAGCCCGCTCCCAAGAACCGAGTTCTTGAGAGCGGGCTACTGAAAAGAATAGAAGCACCTGAACGGGACCTTTCGTTCGGCCCAGAAGTCGGCCGCGTCTCGGAACACGTCGAGCAGCTGCTCGCGTGCCTCGCGATCGAAGCGTGGGTTGTCGGGCAACTGTTCCAGCACCACGACAAACCCGGGCTGAGAGCCCGCCTTGTGAACCAGGTCGGTCATGCAGTCGTAGAGCGCATCGAGGTTCTTGCCGAAATGCACCGGAAACAAGAATGACTCGGCGATGGTATCCAGGACATCCTGCTTTGCCTGGGCCGACGTCAGATTGGCATAGAGGAAGTGCTGATCGGCGTTTTGCGCCGCCAGCATCAGATCCTCCACGCGGTAGGCGCGGATCGATTGAACAATGTTCGAACGGACGGTCTGCAAGAGCATGGACTCGTTCCTCCTATGTATAAAAAACCAGAGCGGCGTTCACTGCGCGAAGCGGCCGAGGCTCGCGCAGGGGTCGCCGCTGTAAAAACGGGCTTCAGGGGCCGTCAGCCGCACATGCGCGCTTGGTTTGCGGGCGATATGCCCGCGGGCATGTCCCGGCAGAGGTCGACCCCGATTGGAGAACACGGTTCCGCCCCGCTTGTGCGTGACGGATCCACCCGGAATAAACAACCGATCACTCTGGCGGACTTCGGCGGGAAGCTGACAAATCGCCAAATTGGTGCGTTCGGCAATGCTTCCCTGGTGCGAGATCCGGGGCCTGACCACCCCTGGTTCCCATCGCGCGGCAGCCAGTGAAACCGCGATGGCGGCTGTTTTTGCTGACCTGGCGATGCGTTGCCGATCCCCCAATGGGCCAGAGAAAAACACGGGTTGTCCCTTGATTCGGAAAGGCCGATGGTACCGAATCGGGCCGAAAACCTCAAGGCTGCGCCTCAATTCAGGGCATGATCGCCCGTGAATAAGTGTGCGCTCACATAACTTTTGGCGGTTGTTGAGTGTGTAGTGAGTCGCTGATGTGCCGGTGATTTACGGGCTCTAAAACTGACTTCCAATCGTCACAAAGTGCCTGACGCCAAGCGTTCACGATGCCACTTCAACGGGTCGCGTTCGCTTCTGCCACCGTCAGTGCTGTCATGTTGACGATGCGGCGCACCGTCGCAGAAGCCGTCAGGATATGTACCGGCTTGGCTGCGCCCAGCAGCACCGGCCCGATGGCGATGCCGCCGCCGGCCGCTGTTTTCAACAGGTTGTAGGAAATGTTCGCGGCGTCGATGTTCGGCAGCACCAGCAGGTTGGCTTCCCCGCTCAGCGTGCTCATGGGCATCAGCCCGCGGCGGTAGTCGGCGTCGAGCGCCGTGTCGCCATGCATCTCCCCATCGACCTCGAGCCAGGGGGCGTCTTGTCGCAGCAAGTTCAGCGTCTCTCGCATCTTGACTGCCGAAGGATGGTTGCTGGAGCCGAAATTGCTGTGCGAGAGCAGAGCCGCCTTTGGGCGCAGCCCCAGGCGCACCATCACCTCGGCTGCCATCACCGTGATTTCGGCCAGTTGTTCGGCCGTCGGGTCGTAGTTGATGTGGGTGTCGACCAGCATCACTTGCCGGCCAGGCAGCAACAGACCGTTCATGCAGGCAAAAGTCCTGGCGCCTTCTCGCAATCCGATGACCTGTTCGATGTAGTGCAGGTGCAGGGCGGAGTTGCCCCAGGTTCCGCACAGCATGCCGTCGACGTCGCCCTTGTACAGCAGCATGGCGCCGATCAGCGTCAGGCGCCGCCGCATCTCGATCTTGGCGAACTGCGCCGTGACGCCCTTGCGAGCCGTGAGCCGATGGTACGTCTGCCAGTAGTCGCGGTAGCGATGGTCGTTGTCGGTGTTCACCACGTCGTAGTCACGTCCTGCCTCCAGACGCAGGCCGAACTTCTCGATCCGAGCGGCGATGACGTCCTGACGGCCGATCAATGTCGGTCGTGCCAGACCCTCGTCGATCACGATCTGCGCGGCTCGAAGCACCCGCTCGTCTTCACCTTCGGCGTATGCGACGCGCTTCTGCAGCGCGCGCTTGGCGAGGTTGAAGATCGGCTTCATCGTCGTGCCGGATGCGTAGACGAAGCTCTGGAGGCGCTCGCGGTAGGCGTCCATGTCGAGCACGGGCCGTGCGGCAACGCCGGACGCTGCCGCGGCTTCGGCAACGGCTGCGGCGATCCTGATCATCAGGCGCGGATCGAACGGCTTGGGGATCAGGTATTCGGGCCCGAAGCTGAGGTTGGCGCCGGCATACGCCGCGGCCACCACCTCGCTCTGCTCGGCCTGCGCCAGATCGGCGATCGCATGCACGGCAGCAATCTCCATCTCGACGGTGATCGTCGTCGCGCCTGAGTCGAGTGCACCGCGGAAGATGTACGGGAAGCACAGGACGTTGTTGACCTGGTTCGGATAGTCGGTGCGGCCGGTCGCGATGATCGCGTCGTCGCGCACGGCCTTGATCTCCTCGGGCAGGATTTCCGGCGTCGGGTTGGCCAGCGCAAAGATGACCGGCTGGTGATTCATCGTCGCGACGACTTCCTTCTTGAGCACGCCACCCGCGCTCAATCCAAGGAACACGTCCGCGCCGCGCATCACGTCGGCGAGGCTGCGGTGCGCTGTCTTCTGCGCGAAGACGATCTTGTCCGCATCCATCAATTCGGTGCGGCCTTCGTAGACCACGCCGGCGAGATCGGTGACCCAGATGTTCTCGCGCGGCAGGCCCAGCTTCACCAGCAGGCTCAGGCAGGCGAGGGCGGCAGCGCCGGCACCCGAGGTGACCAGCTTGACCTTCTTGATGTCCTTGCCGGTGACTTTCAGCGCGTTCAGCAAGGCGGCACCGACGACGATGGCCGTGCCGTGCTGATCGTCATGGAACACCGGGATCTTCATCCTCTTGCGCAGGGCACGCTCGACGTAGAAGCAATCCGGCGCCTTGATGTCCTCGAGGTTGATGCCGCCGAAGGTCGGCTCCAGCGCCGCGATGGTGTCGATCAGCTTGTCGAGATCACGTTCGGCCAGCTCGATATCGAACACATCGATGCCGGCGAACTTCTTGAAAAGCACCGCCTTGCCTTCCATCACCGGCTTGGCAGCCAGCGGACCGATGTCGCCGAGTCCCAGCACAGCCGTGCCGTTGGTGATCACGGCCACCAGATTGCCGCGCGCGGTGTACTTGAAGGCATTGGCCGGATCCGCCACGATCTCCTCGCAGGCGGCGGCCACGCCGGGCGAGTAGGCGAGGGCGAGATCCCGCTGGTTGACCAGTTGCTTGGTCGGTGCGATGGCGATCTTTCCCGGGGTCGGAAACTCGTGGTATTCGAGTGCGGCGCGGCGCAGTTCGGCTTTTTTGCTGTCGTTCGAGGTGGTCATCGGGATACCTTCGTGCTGGGCACTACGGATTCGCTTGCGGGACGGCGCGTTGGGCTCGCGGCCTCGTCGCACCAGCAAGTCCCGCGTCGGGGCGCGTCTGGGCGCAGCGCGGGGGCGCTGCTGGGTGCAGCCGCCCGCGAAGCTGGCAGCGTGCCGGCCATCGGGGGCCGGAGTCGGCGAATCATCGGGCTCATTGTAGAAGCCGCTCGGTGTGCAGGTCCGGGCGGGGCGATGACCTGCCGCAGCGAGAATGCGGTGATGTCTCTCGGCGAATTCGACCTGATCACCCGCTACTTCGACCGGCCGGCGCGACGGGCCACGCTCGGCATTGGCGACGATTGCGCGCTGTTCGCGCCGGCGCCCGGGATGCAGATCGCAACCTCGTGCGACATGCTGGTCGAAGGCCGCCATTTCCTGTCGACGGTGGCGCCGGAGCGCTTGGGTCACAAGGCGCTGGCTGTCAACCTGAGCGACCTCGCGGCCTGCGGCGCCGAACCGCTCGCCTTCACGCTGGCGCTGGCGCTTCCGCGTGCTGACGAGGCTTTCCTCGACGGATTTTCTCGTGGCCTGCTGGCACTGGCCGACGTGCACCGCTGCGAATTGATCGGCGGCGACACGACACAGGGCCCGTTGACTGTCTGCATCAGTGTTTTCGGGCAGGTCCCGGCAGCGGCCACTGGAGGCGGTGCCCTGCTGCGCGCCGGCGCGCGCGCGGGGGACGACCTCTACGTCAGCGGTTCGCTCGGGGACGCACGCCTGGCGCTCGAGGTGTTTCGCGGCACGCTGTCGCTGGACGGTCGCGAATTCGACGCTGTTCGCGATGCCATGGAGCTCCCGCAGCCCCGCGTTGCTCTCGGTCTGGCTTTGCGCGGTCTGGCAAGCAGTGCCATCGACGTGTCCGACGGAATGCTGGGTGATCTGGCTCACATCCTTGAGCGCTCAGGCGTTGATGCCGTCGTGGATGTCGATGCGCTCCCTCGCAGCGTGGTTCTGCGCGCGCAGCCGATGGCCGTGCAACGCCTGTGCACGCTGTCGGGTGGCGACGACTACGAGCTGCTGTTCACCGCCGCCGCGGACCGGGCGTCGCAGGTGGCGGCAGCTGCGGCATCAGCCGGCGTCGCCGTCAGCCGCATCGGCCGCATCGTGCCGCGTACCAACGCGGCCGCCGGCCCCCGTGCTGAACTCGTCGATGCTGCGGGCCAGTCCGTGGTGCATCGGCACGCGTCGTTTGATCATTTCCGCACATGAACGAAAGCTCTCTCGCCGCGCCTGCGTTGTCCCAAACAGCTCGCCGGGCGAACGTACGGCTGCTGCTGAGCCACCCGGCGCACCTCGTTGCGCTCGGCTTCGGCAGCGGGCTGTCGCCGATTGCACCGGGTACCGTCGGTACGCTGTGGGCATGGATGGCCTTCCTGGTCTTGCACCAGCACCTCTCCACGCCTTACATGGCGGGGCTGCTGGCCGCCAGTTTCTTCGTTGGCTGGTGGGCATGCACCGTCACGGCTCGCGCGATGGCCACGGCCGACCCGGGCGCTATCGTCTGGGACGAGGTGCTTGCGTTCTGGCTGGTGCTTTGGCTGGTGATGCCCTCAGGACTGTTGGCGCAGGCCGTTGCCTTTGCGCTGTTCCGCTATTTCGACGCCGCTAAGCCAGGCCCGGTGGCCTGGGCCGATCGCGTCTTCAAGGGCCGCCCCGGCCAACCCATCGGGTGGGCACAGGGCTTCGGAATCATCTTCGATGACTTGGTCGCAGCCCTGTGCACCTTGCTCGTTTTCGCGGGCTGGCGCTGGCTCTGGCCCTGATCCGAATTCGGAGTGCAGCATGAATGAACTCGACACCGAACAACAGGCCGGCGTTCAGGCGATTGCCAGCGCGCTGCGCTCGCGCGGTTTGCGCCTGGCGACGGCCGAGTCCTGCACCGGCGGCTTGATCGCTGCGGCTTGCACGTCGCTGGCTGGTTCGAGCGACTGGTTCGAGCGAGGCTTCGTCAGCTACTCGAACGAAGCCAAGACCGAGCTGCTCGGCGTGCCGCAAGAGTTGCTTGCCGCGCATGGCGCTGTCAGCGAGGCCGTGGTGCGTGCGATGGCCGAGGGCGCGCTTCAACGATCCTCCGCGCAGCGAGCCGTGGCCGTGACCGGCATCGCCGGGCCGGGCGGTGCAACGCAGGACAAGCCTGTCGGCACGGTCTGGCTTGCGGTCGCGCGGTCGGATGGAGACACCACGGCGCTGCTGCTGCAGCTTGCCGGCGACCGCGCCGCAGTCCGGCATCAGACGGTGACGCGCGCGCTGCGGGCGCTTCTCGCCTCGCTGCGTGCCTGAACCGCACGGCGCATGGCGATCCTGCTCGCAACCGACTTCGACGCTGCCGGGCTGCGCCGCTGGCTCGAATTGCTGGAGGCGGCGCTGCCCGGCGAGCACTTCGTGACCGACCGGCGGACGGTGGACGATGCGGCCATCGACATGGCCCTCGTCGCCAATCCTTCGCGTGGTGCACTCAGCGGGCTGGCGAACCTGCGCCTGATCCAGTCGCTGTGGGCCGGCGTCGACAAGCTGCTTGGCGACTCCAGCCTGCCGCCCCACGTACCGATCGCGCGCATGGTCGATCCGGCGATGAATGCCGCGATGGCCGAGACGGCGCTGTGGGCGGTGCTCAGCCTGCACCGCGGCTTCTACGAGTACGCCGCTCAGCAGAGGATGCGGCGCTGGCACCCTCTCGTCCAAAGTCGTGCCGACGAAGTCACCGTTGCGGTGCTGGGCCTCGGTCAGATGGGCCAGACGGCTGCGCTTCGGCTGGCGGCACAGGGCTACCGGGTCCTCGGATGGAGTGCCCGGCCGGGTGCGAAGGGCTCGATCGAGGCCTTCGCCGGAGACGATGCGCTGCAGCCGCTGCTGGCGCGCTGCGACATCGCTGTCAACCTGCTGCCGCTGACGCCCGCGACGCGCGGCCTGCTTTGCAAGCGCGCCTTCAACGCCATGCGCCGCGGGGCGAGCCTGGTGAACCTGGCTCGCGGTGCCCATGTCGTCGATGCGGATCTGCTCGCGGCACTCGACGGCGGTCACCTGCGTCATGCGGTGCTCGACGTCTTCGCGATCGAGCCGCTC
Source organism: Rhizobacter sp. (assembly GCA_017986065.1). GTDB lineage: Bacteria > Pseudomonadota > Gammaproteobacteria > Burkholderiales > Burkholderiaceae_C > PBB1. Next base: position 13,698 of record JAGNWJ010000050.1, read on the forward strand.
CCTGCGGACCACCGCTACTGGTCACACCCGCAGGTGACGCTGCTGCCGCACGCCGCTGCGCAGACCGATGCGCGCAGCGCCGCCGCCATCGCCGCCACCAATGTGCGATTGCTGCGGGCTGGCGGACCCCCGCAGTACCTGGTGGATCGGACCCGGGGCTATTGAGGGTGAAAGCGAGCGGCTGGCCGCATTCAGGCGCCCAGCGCCAGCCGAGGCGGCACCACGACCACCCGACCACGGGTCGAGCCGGGCGCGACCGAGGTGCTCTGCATCGCCATCAGCGCCAGCCGCTTCAAGCCGTCCCACGGCTCCGGCGGCCAGTCCGGGTGCTTCAACCCCTTGACCAGACCGTCGCAGATCTGCGCAGCGTGCAGCAGCTGCGCCAGCGCGTTTTCGGTGAACAGCGGCAGCGCCCGCTCGAACAGGCGCTCCTTGGTGCCCCAGACCCGTGCCTCGCGCAGCGCCAGCGGCAGCGGTCGGCCGGCTTTGACGGCGTCCTGGGTGCGCTTCAGAGCACGCAGATCCTCGGCCAGCGTCCAGTGCACCAGCACCGCTGCCTCGCCCTCGGCACGCAATCCATCGAGCATGCGCAGCGCCCGGGCGACCTGACCTGCAAGCACCGCTTCGCCGAGCTTGAACACGTCGTAGCGAGCCACGTTCAACACCGCCGACTCGACCTGCTCGAAGCTCAGCTCGCCGGCCGGATACAGCAGCGCGAGCTTCTGTATTTCCTGGTGCGCGGCGAGCAGGTTGCCCTCGACCTGGTCGGCAAAGAAGGCCAGCGTGCGCTGACCCGCCTCCCCGCCCTGCACCCGTTGCTCCTGCGCACCCAGCCTTTGGGCGATCCACAGCGGCAGCGCCTTTCGTTCGACCGGATCGACGCGCACAGTCACGCCAGCGGCGTCAAGTGCGCTGAACCAGGCGCTCTGCTGCTGCTGGCGGTCGAGTCTGGGCAGCTGCACGATCGTCACGACGTCATCGCTCAGCGACTGGCAGTAGCGCTGCAGGGCCTCGGATCCGTCCTTGCCGGGCTTGCCTGAAGGAATGCGGATCTCGATGAGCTGCTTGTCGGCGAACAGGCTCATCGCCTGGGACGCACCGAGCAGGGCGCTCCAGTTGAAATGCGCGCCCGAGACGGTGTGCACCTGCCGCTCGGTGTGCCCGCCCCGGCGCGCCGCTGCACGCAGCGCGTCTCCCGCTTCCTGCGTCAGCAGCGGTTCGTCGCCCCACACGGTGTAGATCGGCCGCAGGCCCTTCTGCAGGTGCGGGCCGAGCTGGTCGAGGCGCAGTTGCATCGTGACAGCGGGTGCGTGAAGGGGCCGGGGGGTGTGGGGCTCAGAGCGCAGGCACGGTGGCCAGTCGCCGCATGATCTGGATGACGATGTCTTTCTGCATCTCGCGGTACAGCAGCGCCTCTTCGTATTCCTTGGCGAGAGCGGTCGTTTCGCTGTAGCTCATGTCGCGGCCGAGCACCAGCTCGGTCGGCGCAATCAACTCGCGACCTGCCACCGTGCGCAATCGAAAATTGAAGCGCACGCGCAGGCTCAACTCACGCACCTGACCGGCCGAACTCGTTGCGACGACGCTCTTCTCGCGCCGGTCGGACAGCGCTTCGAGGATCACCTGCGCTTGCGCGGCGGAATCGACGACCAGCGTGGTCTGGCTGGCGTTGATGTTCTCGCGCAACTCCTTCTCGAATGGCGAGTTGGACTTGAAGCCGGTGAGCTGCAATGTGCGGAAGTTCAGCGCCGGCGCGCGGCGCAACTCGAATCCGCAACCGACGAGTGGCGATATCGCCATCGCCGCTGCCATGGCGATCCAGGCGCGGCGCCGACGTTCGAGGCCGACGCTGGCGGCGGGTGCGGTGGGCGGGCGGGCGGGCATCGGTTCGGGCCTTTCAGAGCACCACATTGACCAGGCGGCCGGGCACCACGATCACGCGCTTGACCGGCGCGCCGTCGGCGAACTTCAACAAGTCCGGGCTGATCAGCGCGGCCTGCTCGATCGCTGCCTTGTCGGCACCAGCGGGCACGGTGATCGAACCGCGCAGCTTGCCGTTGACCTGAAGCATCAGCTCGATCTCGTCCTGCACCAGCGCAGCCTCGTCGACTTCGGGCCAGGCCGCGTCGAGCAGGTCGCCATGCACGGCCGCGTAGCCCAATTCGTTCCAAAGTGTCCAGGTGGTGTGCGGGCAGGCGGGATAGAGCGATCGCAGCAGGATGCCGTAACCCTCGCGCAGCACCGCCGCGCCGTCGTCGCCCTTCCACGCCTCGAGTGAATTCAGCAGTTTCATGCCGCCCGAGACCACGGTGTTGTATTGCATCCGTTCGTAGTCGTAGCTGACCTGGCGCAGTATCTGATGAACTTCGCGGCGCAGCGCCTTGGCCGCGCCCGACAGTTCGGCCGGGATCGCGCCGGCGGTCTTCAGGAGCTCGGCGTTCCTGGCGCCGAAACCCCAGACACGCTTAAGGAAGCGGTGCGCGCCGTCGACACCGGCATCATTCCATTCCAGGGTCTGTTCCGGCGGTGAAGCGAACATCACGAACAGCCGCGCGGTGTCGGCGCCGTACTGGTCAATCAGCGCCTGTGGGTCGACACCGTTGTTCTTGCTCTTGCTCATCGTGCCCACGCCTTCGTAGGTCACGGCCGAGCCGTCGCCCTTGAGCGTGGCGCCGTTGATCTTGCCGTCGGCACCAAAGGTGTTGTCGACGTCATGCGGCCAGAAATACTCGATGCCGCCCTGCTCCGTCTTGCGCGAGTAGATGTGGTTCAGCACCATGCCCTGCGTCAGCAGCTTCGTGAAAGGCTCGTCGACTGACACCAGCTTCAGGTCGCGCATCACCTTGGTCCAGAAGCGCGCGTACAGCAGGTGCAGGATCGCGTGCTCGATGCCGCCGATGTACTGGTCCATTGGCATCCAGTACGCGGCGCCCTCGCCGACCATTGCGTCGGTGTTCTTCGGGTCGCAGTAGCGCATGAAGTACCACGAGCTGTCGACGAAGGTGTCCATCGTGTCGGTCTCGCGGCGCGCAGGCGCCCCACACACCGGACAGGTCACGCCGGCGTGGAAGCCCGCGTGCTTGTGCAGCGGGTTGCCGCTGCCGTCGGGAATGCAGTCCTCGGGCAGCACCACCGGCAGGTCGCATTCGGGCACCGGCACCGCGCCGTGTGTCTCGCAATGGATGATCGGGATCGGCGTGCCCCAGTAGCGTTGGCGGCTGATGCCCCAGTCGCGCAGTCGCCAGGTGGTCTTCTTTGCTCCGAGGCCATGAGCTTCCAGTGCCTTGGCGACGGCATCGACCGCCGCCGCGCAACTCAGGCCACTGAAGTAGTCGGAGTTAATGGTCACGCCGCGTTGCTTGTCGGCGTACCAGTCCTGCCAGCGTTCGTAATCGAAATGCGGCTCGCCATCGACATGCACGACCTGCAGGATGTCGATGCCGTATTTGCGGGCGAATGCGAAATCGCGCTCGTCGTGCGCCGGCACGCCCATCACCGCGCCGTCGCCGTAGCTCATCAGCACGTAGTTGCCGACCCACACCTCGACCGGCTGGTGAGTCAGCGGATGCTGCACCGTCAGGCCGGTGCGCACGCCCCGCTTCTCCTGCGTCGCCAGCTCGGCCTCGGTCGTGCCGCCAGCCTGGCATTCGGCGATGAATTCGGCCACCGCCGGGTTCGACGCGGCAGCATGAACGGCCAGCGGATGTTCTGGCGCGACTGCGCAGAAGGTCACGCCCATCACCGTGTCGGCGCGGGTAGTGAAAACATAGAGACGACCGTCCTGGATCGTCTTGCCGCTGTGGTCGCTGATGTCGTGGGTGAACGCGAAGCGCACGCCCTCGCTCTTGCCGATCCAGTTCTCCTGCATCAGGCGCACCCGTTCGGGCCAGCCCGGCAGGTGGTGCTGCACCTGGTCGAGCAGTTCGTCGGCGTACTTCGTGATGTTCAGGTAGTAACCTGGGATCTCGCGCTTCTCGACGAGGGCGCCGCTGCGCCAGCCCTTGCCGTCGATGACCTGTTCATTGGCCAGCACCGTCTGATCCACCGGGTCCCAATTCACGACCTGCGTGCGACGTTCGGCGATGCCCGCCTCGAGCATCTTCAGGAACAGCCACTGGTTCCAGCGGTAGTAGTCGGGCGAGCAGGTGGTGACCTCGCGGCTCCAGTCGATCGCCAGACCCATCGCCTGCATCTGGCCCTTCATGTGGGCGATGTTGTCGTAGGTCCACTTCGCGGGCGGCACCTTGTTCTTCATTGCCGCGTTCTCGGCCGGCAGGCCGAAGGCGTCCCAACCCATCGGCATCAGCACGTTGAAGCCCTTCATCCGCAACTGGCGCGTCAACATGTCGTTGATGGTGTAGTTGCGCACATGGCCCATGTGCAGTTTGCCGCTGGGATACGGCAGCATCGAGCAGGCGTAGAACTTGGGGCGGCTGGTGTCTTCGGTGACGCGATAAGCGTCGCGCGCGCTCCAGGCGGCCTGCGCCGCGCGTTCGACCTCGGTCGGCTTGAATTCGGGATTCATGAGGGGGCGCGGTGCGCTCGGGGACGTGTCTTTCGATTATAGGAAGCAGGCTGGCGCCAACTCACTCTGCCCGGCGCGCCCAGCCAGCAGTTGACCGTGCCGCTGCGACGGGATTTTCAGCGGCCATACACTGCGCAGGCTTGTCGGGGCGCCGCAGACGAAAGTCGAGGCTGAGACCACTTTGATGTGGAACCCGCTGAACCTGATCGGGGTCGTGCCCGCGTAGGAATCAAGTGCAAAGGTCACCGTGCGGTGGGAATTCCTCCCGCCGTGTCGGCTCCAGGCAAGCGTTCATCCGTCACGCCACCAGGAGCTCGAATGGCCAAGAATCTTCCACATGTCGACACCGATGCGCTTTCGCAGCGCATCACCCGGACGCCCTTCCCCGGATCGCGCAAGGTCTATCTGGACGGATCGAGTCCGGATATCCGCGTCCCGTTTCGCGAAATCACGCTCGGCGACACCCTGGTGGACGACGGTGCCGGTGGCTCGCGCCGCGAGCCCAATCCGCCGCTGCGGGTCTACGACGCGTCGGGCCCGTACACCGACCCGCAGGCCGCGATCGACATCACCTGCGGCCTGCCGGCGCTGCGTGCCGCGTGGATTGCCGACCGCGCCGACACCATCGCGCTGCCCGGCATCAGCAGCGCCTATGGCCGCCAGCGGCTGCACGACCCGAAGCTGACCGCACTGCGCATGGCCCAGGCGCCGGTGCCGCGCTGCGCCAAGCCCGGCGCCAATGTGTCGCAGATGCACTATGCGCGTCGCGGCATCGTCACTCCCGAGATGCATTACATCGCGGTGCGCGAGAACCTGGTCAAAGCGCAGTTGCGCGAGCGCCTGGCGACCGAGCGTGTGCCTAAGCGAGGCCACTCGTTCGGTGCAAATCTGCAGGACATCACCCCGGAATTCGTGCGCGACGAGGTGGCGCGGGGCCGCGCGGTCATCCCGAGCAACATCAATCATCCAGAAAGCGAGCCCATGATCATCGGCCGCAACTTCCTGGTGAAAGTGAACGCTAACATTGGAAATTCGGCTGTCACCTCCAGCATCGAGGAAGAGGTCGACAAGCTGGTCTGGTCGATCCGCTGGGGTGCCGACACGGTGATGGACCTGTCGACCGGCGAGAACATCCACGAGACGCGCGAGTGGATCCTGCGCAACTCGCCGGTGCCGATCGGCACGGTGCCGATCTACCAGGCGCTGGAAAAGGTGCACGGCAAGGCTGAAGACCTGACCTGGGAGCTGTTCCGCGACACGCTGATCGAGCAGGCCGAGCAGGGCGTCGACTACTTCACCATCCACGCAGGTGTTCGGCTGGCATACATCCCGCTGACGGCCGAACGGCTCACCGGGATCGTGTCTCGCGGCGGCTCGATCATGGCCAAGTGGTGCCTGTCTCACCACCGCGAGAGCTTCCTGTACGAGCACTTCGATGAGATCTGCGAAATCATGAAAGCGTACGACGTGTGCTTCTCGCTCGGCGACGGACTTCGCCCCGGCTCGATTGCAGACGCCAACGACGAGGCGCAGTTCGCCGAACTGCATACGCTTGGCGAACTGACCCAGGTGGCCTGGAAGCACGACGTGCAGGTGATGATCGAAGGCCCTGGCCACGTGCCGCTGCAGCTGATCAAGGAGAACGTCGACAAGCAGCTCGAGGCCTGCTATGAGGCGCCGTTCTACACACTGGGTCCGCTGATCACCGATATTTCTCCCGGCTATGACCACATATCGTCCGCGATGGGCGCGGCCAACATCGGCTGGTATGGCACCGCGATGCTGTGCTACGTGACACCGAAGGAGCATTTGGGCTTGCCAAACCGCGATGACGTCAAGCAGGGCCTGATCGCCTACAAGATCGCCGCTCACGCGGGCGATCTGGCAAAAGGGTTCGCCGGCGCGCAGATGTGGGACAACGCGGTGTCTAAGGCGCGCTTTGAGTTCCGATGGGAAGATCAGTTCCGCCTGGCGATCGACCCCGACACCGCGATGGCGTACCACGACGAGACATTACCGAAGGAGAACGCCAAGGTGGCGCACTTCTGCTCGATGTGCGGTCCGAAGTTCTGCTCGATGAAGATTTCCCAGGAGGTGCGCGATTTCGCGCGATTGCAGAACATTGGGGCCTCGGTTTCGGCGGTGATTCCGATCCAGACGGCGCTGGCGGAGAAGGCGATGCAGTTTCGCGAGGGCGGGGGCGAGATCTACGTCTGACCCGGTGTGCGGGGCTTCAGGGGATGGAGCCGGCTTGGGCCGGACTTCAACTGCTTTCCTCTGTCAGGCTGGCCCCGCAGCCGGTTCGACCCCCCCACCTGAGGAGTACCGCTGGCGCTTTTTGTTGGTGACAATGTTTCGTCAGTAGTGAAAGTCCGTATTCCGAGGAATGCGTGTGGGGGGGTGAGGGGTGAAAGGCGCAGCCTTCCCCCGTGACCAATGACTCATGTGGACTCAACACGTGAGGCACGATTCAACCCCTGACACATTCGGGAACGTACTATCGCGGTAGTTTCAATGCGCCGCCGGATGGGTATCTGCAACGGCTTGACGAATTGAGGATGGACGTGGACAAAATGCACCAATCGCCAGAAGAGGCCCCCACATCAGCGTCGGGATCGGGATCCACTGAGCCTTTGTCGGCCAGCGCGCTAGCGCGGCGTCGTGCATTGTTCAAGGGAATCGGCAAAGGCGGCGCAGTAATTGCGGC
>JAGNWJ010000118.1 GCA_017986065.1 Rhizobacter sp.
ACGCGGCCCGGACCCGATTCGTGAAAGGCGATCAGCGGCTCACCGCGATGGCTGCGCACCGCCACCACGGCGTCCGGCTGCGGCCGGGTGACCGCATGGGCCGCGACGGCGGGCCAGTCTTTCCATGTGCCGGGCGGGAAGGGAAAGGCCTGATGCTGCTCTGCGGCGATCGTGCCGCGCTCGATCCGCGCCCGGCGACGCTCGAGCCCGGCGCGCATGACGACCGGCAGCTCGGCAGCCTCGTTCACGCGCAGCACCAGGCCCGCTTCGGCGCCTGCCACACGCTCGAGGGCGGAGATGTCGGCATCGGGTCCGACTGCCAGTGCAATCAGCTCGATGCGGGAGCGATCAAGCCGCGCGCGCAGCTGGTCGACAGGCGCGCCGTCGACGAAACCGTCGGTGACGACGACCAGCATGCGGCGCGCAGCCTGCGACCGTTCGAGCTCGGCGATGGCCGCTTCGAGTGCCGGCGCGAGCTTCGTGCCACCGTTCGGGCTCGACTGCCAATCTCTCTCGAGTGCCCGGATTCCGGCCTGAGACGGGCCGAGCGGGATCAGCAGCCGAGGCTCGACATCGAAGACGAGGAGACCGAGGGAATCGCGCGCTGTCAGGCCGCGCGCGGTCTCGATGACGGCACGCTGCGCCAGTGCAAGACGATCGACGCCGCCGCTGCCCTGCCCCATGCTGCCCGACTTGTCCACCGCGAACAGGATCGCCGCTGGTTCGTCCAGCGCCGCGGGCTCGGACAGCACGGGCAGCACCGATTCGAGAACCGATCCCCGGTAGCCGCCCCGGGCAAACGAACGCTCGCCTCCCAGCACCAGCAGGCCCAGACCGCGGCTCTTCACGGCATCCACCAGGGCGCTCCAGAATCGCGGGCCCGCGTCGGAGACGGCCACGTCCTCCAGGACGACCGCCTGGTATCCGGCGAGCCCGTCCGTCCGGGCGTCCAGCCGGGCGGCAGGAACGACATCGAGCGACCAGCCTCCCTGGCGCAAGCTGTGTGCAAGCGCTCCACTCGATCCCTGCACATAGAGGATGGATGCGCGAGGTGCCACGTCGATCACGGCGGCATCCGGCGTTGCATGGAACGTGCGTCCGGACACCGCATCCTCGACCGCCACATCCACGAGAACCGCTCCGCTGCTGCGCGGGTCGAACTCGATCGTTACCAGGCCGGCTTTTCCCGACAGGCTGCTCGCTACCTGCGTGTCGCCGCCGGCTGTGCGCAGCGTGGCCTTGACCCGAACCGGCGGGTCCAGCTGACCAGCCAGTTGCACCGTGATCGGGATCCGCTGTCCAAGCAGCGCCCGGGCAGGCGCCAGGACCTCGGCGACGCGCGTCTGCGGTGGCTCGCGCCCCACCGGGATCCATTGCAGCGGCAACCGGGCCTCTCGCACCGCACGCAGCGCACGCGCGGCATCACCCACGTTCTCCAGGCCATCGGAGATGACCACGATGCTGGCGATGGCCGCCTGCGCGTGTGCTGCCAAGGCCGCATCCAGCGCCACCTCGATGTTCGTCACCGACGGCTCGAGATCGGCCACTGCATCGTTGGCCTGCGCCACGGGAACAGCCGGACGGCCCGCGAACTCGAGCAGCTGCACTTCGCGACCGCGGCCTGCCCGGGCTGCCTGCATGACTTCGGCGATGGCCTTGTCGGTGGCAGCGCGCGGCACGCTCTGGGAGCGATCGACCAGCAGCAGCACGCGCGGCCTGCTGCGCGGATCGAGCCACGCGGCCCCGAGCAGGGACAAGGACAGCGCCACCAGGGCGGCCAGCTGCAGGGCCAGCGCGATCGAAGTCCTGGAGCCGACGCCGGTCACTCGAACGCCACCCCCGTGCTGCCGTTCAATCGAATCCACTGTCGACACAGCGAGACGATTTCCCACAGCAGCACCAGCACGGCAGCCGCCAGCAGCGGCCACGCGCCGTCGCGATGAACCGCCGCTGCCTTCGACGCCGGCTTTCCGCCCGAGGCCGCGGGGTACAGCACCGGCGGGGCCTGCGTGGCGGCACTCGCTGGCGCGGACGGCACGACCAAGACCGAGGCCGGGCCCCTGTCCACGATCGCGATCCGATCGAGCAGCTGGCCCCCAAGCACGGCTTCGAACATCAGATTCACCAGGAGCGGAATCTCCGGGCCGCGCGAGGCGGCCTCCGAGCCCAGGTCCAGCGATGTCTCGATCAGCTTGGCCGGCCCCGAGCGGCCCATCACGATGACGGGTTCGTCTGAGGCCGCCAGCAGCACGGCATCCCCGGGGCGAACGCGCAGCCGTGCCGCTGTCTGCACTGATCCGATGCTCAGGCTGATGCGGCTCGACTCGGACACGGATGCCGACCACTGCAACGGCCCCTGCAATGGCGTCGGAATGCGATCGGCCACGACGCGGACCGTGGCCAGATCGCGGGCCGAGGCTCGCGATCCGCAATCGAGAGCGGCCTGAACGTCGGCGGCATCCGCCGCGGCCACGGCAAGGCCCGGGTGGCTGGCCACGGCAGCGACGACCATCCCGGGACATGTCGAGTCGGTGGCCACCCGGCGCTTGCGCAACGGGGCGAGGTCGAGGTCGATCGTGTCGTCCTCGACCAGCGCATCACCGGGCTCCAGCCTGACGCGAACCCGGGGCGATTCCGCGATCGACGCGGTCACGAACGTCGAGGTCCGCGGCTCGATGCGTTGCCGCGACCGTGCCGATTCGCCGGCGTCCGTGATGAACACCACCTCACGGGTCTCGGCCTCGTTGCCTCCATTCGTGACCTTGAGCAGCAGGTCGATCCTGTCCGGATCCTTCGGGCTGCGGCGCGCGGAAACACGCTCCAGTCCGGCATTGCGGCTGGTGCCGGCGACCTCGATGATCCGGTCGGGGCGCCTGCCGTCGGGCCAGCCCGACAACGCCGCATCGGTGCCGTCGGTGATCAGCCAGTGCAGCCTGTCGCCGCGAAGCAGCGCTGCGGGAGGCGGCGTCGGCTCCTTGAGTCCGGCCTTCGCGGAGAGGTTCGCGCCTGTTCGATCTCCCGGGGGCCCGAGGCTGCGCCACGGGTCTCCGAGCGACCGGACATCCACCTCGGTGTACCCGCCCTCGGACAGCAGCCGGCGGGCCTGCGCCAGTCCCTCGCTGATCCGGGTGCCGCGTGCTTCGCGGGTCTGCATGCTGAGCGAGTCATCGACCCACAGCGTGACGCGAGTTCGCTGCACCTGCAGTTGCGGTTCGGCCAGCGCAAGGAAGATCAACGCCGCCAGCAACGCACGGTGTCGCCACGCCGGATCAGGCGGCCTGCGTTCGCCTGCGGCGGGCGCGCTCGCGGCCGCCCCGGCCCAGAGATAGAGGCTCGACACCGGCACGGCGCGCCGATGGCGCCCTCCGCGATGCAACCAGCGAATCACCGGCAGCAGCAGCAGGCCCAGCAACCACATCGGTGAAACCAGGTTCAGCAATTGGATCGCGCCCGCACGAGATGTCTCAGCAGCGCGTGCTGCCAGGGATTCGAGATGTCCCAGTCGGAGAACGCGACGCCGCTGCGGGCACAGAAGCCGCGCAGCCGGGCCGTCCGTGCAGCACGCTCGTCGGCTGCCAGCGCATTAGCGTGCTCGCTGGCATGCGCCGGCATGCTGGCACCCGTTTCCACATCCACGAGATCGACATCGCCCAACGGACGCAGCCGGGTTTCGGCCGAGTCGCTCAACTGCATCGCATGCAGGGCCGTGCAGCGTTGGCCGATGGCGCTCAGGTCACGACGCATCTCGTCGGATGACAGGAAGTCGCTCAACGCGAACGCCGTGCTGGCGCCGCGCAGATGACCCGTGCAGACACCCAGTTCGGACCGCTCACCGGCCGGCGCCGGCTGCAGCGAGAGCAGCAACCGGGCAATCGCAGCGTAGTGGTGCTGCCCGCGCCCGCGAGGGCATTCCGACAGCACGCGCGCCCCGAAGGCCAGCAATCCCACACGATGGCCCATTTGAAGCAGGGCGTAACTCATGGCCGCGGCGACGTGCACTGCCGAGCGCCACTTCGCCGCACCCTGGACCGCCATGGATGAACTCGCGTCGAGCAGGATCGTCCAGTCGGCAACGGATTCAGACTCGAAACGGCGCACGATCGGCTGCCTGCGTCGAGCCGACTGCCGCCAATCGATGTGGCGAACTTCATCCCCGGGTGCGTAGTCGCGGTGATCGAAGTGTTGCAGTCCGACCCCGGCCCGGCGGGAGACGGCCCTCGAACCGGATGAGCGCGGCTGGCGTTCGACCAGCAGCTGCGAGGCAGCGCCGGCGAAGGACCGCAATTCGGGCTCGCTGGGCAGCGCGGCCGGGATCAGAGCCGAAGTCGCCATCCGTCGATGATCGATGCGAGCGTGGAGTCCACCTCCAGGCCGTCGAGCTCGCTCTCCAGCCGCAGGAGCACCCGATGGCGAAGCACGGGCAGGGCAATCGCCGCGAGATCATCGATGTCGACATGCGTGCGGCCTGCCATCAGCGCGCGCACCCGCGCGGCCCTGACCAGCGACTGGAGTGCACGCGGGCTGGCGCCGTACCGGATGTGCCGCCGCGCGTCGGCTGGGTCGCCGCCGACCGCAGGCTGCGTGGACACGATCAGATCGACCGCCGCTTCCTTGCAGCGCTCCCCCAGCAGCAGCGTGCGGCACAGCTCGGAGATCCGCAGCACATCGTCGGGGCCGGCGATGGGCTGCATGGTGTCGGAAGGTTCGGCGTCGAGCGACACATCGAGCATGCCCCGCAGGGATTCCCGCGTCGGGAACGGCACCGTGAGCTTGAACATGAAACGGTCCAGCTGGGCCTCGGGCAACGGATAGGTGCCTTCGAGTTCGATCGGGTTCTGCGTGGCCAGCACGCAGAACGGGACCGGCAGGCGGTGAGAGACCCCGGCATTCGTCACCTGCCGCTCCTGCATGGCCTCGAGCAATGCGGCCTGCGTGCGCGGTGTCGCGCGATTGATCTCATCGACCAGCACGAGCTGTGCGAATACCGGGCCGGGTCGAAACTCGAACGACGACGCCCCGCCAGCCGTGGTGACATAGATCTCCGCGCCGGTGACATCGGCGGGCATCAGGTCGGGCGTGCACTGCACGCGCGCCCAGCGCAGCCCCAGCGCGGCCGCAATCGCCTTGGCTAGATGCGTCTTGCCCAGACCGGGCAGCCCTTCGATGAGCACATGCCCGCCTGCAAACACCGCGGTGACCAGATGGGTGACGAGCTCCGACTGGCCGACGATGGCCTGGTCGAGCAGCGTGCGCAAATCCTGCAGCTGACGATGCGCGTCAGCGTATTGGCTGTCCGAGAACGGGTTGGCGGTCATCGGTGTCTCGCACTGGCCTTCAACCAGGCCTGCACGTAATTCGTTTCGGCCGGGCTCAGCCACATCTCCGGTGCGGCCAGGGGGGGTGACGCCGCGGCGGGAGCGGCATCCGCCCGCCGTGCCGCGCTTGCTGCCGTTCGCATCGAGAGCTCCTCATCGTAGGTCGCCGCCTGATCCGGATCAGCCCGTCTTTCACCCGACGGGCGACGGGCCGCCAGCTCGACTGCCTG
>JAGNWJ010000051.1:0-14604 GCA_017986065.1 Rhizobacter sp.
CAGCGCGAGGGCAGCGATCCGCTGGCCCTCAAGGGCAGCTACGCCGGCGCCCTGGGCATGCCGCAGTTCATGCCCAGCAGCGTCAACAAGTACGCACTCGATTTCGACGGAGACGGTCACATCGACCTGCACGGCAGCGCCGCGGACGTGATCGGCAGCGTGGCCCATTACCTGGCCGAGTTCGGCTGGCAGCGCGGTCTGCCCACGCATTTCGAGGTGACCCCGCCCAGCGACCCCGGCGAACGGGCCCTGCTGCTGGCACCCGACATCGTTCCCAGCTTCACGGCACAGCAGTTCCTCGAGCACGGCGCAGTGTTCGGCGCCAGGGCACCGGACCTGGCGGCTTCGGATGCCGGCACCGCAGGTGATGGCGAGGGCACCGCGCACGATGTCGGCCTGCTCGCCCTCGTCGAGCTGCAGAACGGCGATGCCGCTCCGAGCCACGTGGCCGGCACGGCCAACTTCTACGTGATCACGCGATACAACTGGTCGAGCTACTACGCGATGGCGGTGATCGATCTGGGAACCACGGTCAAGGGTGCGCGCTAAGCGGCGCGTCACCCTGGCAGACTCCAATCCAGTCGTCCAGGCTCGGCACCTCGGCGATGTCAAGCCCGCAGCTCAGCTCCCAGCTCGAGTCGTACCAGCCCGGGCCGCGGACGGCGGACTCTGCAGCTTCGACCAGCGTCTCGACGGACCGGGCGGGCAGTGGAAATGCCGGGCAGAGCGAGAGAAACATGATCGCGCGTGCGATGAGGTCGCTCGATCCTGGCGTTGAACCGGTGCTGAACATGGCGGGCTCCTGAACGGTCGTCGATCGGCTCGATCGATGACGTCAGTTTTCCGGTGAGCGCGTGCGCCGACCATCCCGCCGAGGGGTCGAGAACGGGTTGCATGCTCACCCCTTGAAGCACCACCCAGGAATGGGGGCGGGGGTGGTCCCACCTTTTCAGGTCATCGGGATCACGCTGACGGACACGTCCATGCCCTGCATCATCCCGCCGCCCAGGATCACGCCGCGCAGAGGCACCACGTCGGCGAAATCGGCGCCCCAGGCCAGCGTGATGTAGCGCCGGTCGGCGAGCTGGTCGTTGGTCGGATCGAACTCGATCCAGCCCTGCCCCGGCAGGTAGGCAGCCACCCAGGCATGCGAAGCGTCGACGCCCATCAGCCGCGGCATGCCGGGCGGCGGATCGGTCAACAGGTAGCCGGACACGTAGCGGGCCGACAGGCCGTGACCGCGCAGGCAGGCCAGCATCAGGTGGGCAAAGTCCTGACAGACGCCGCGGCGGTGCTGCATTACCTCGTCAACCGAGGTGCTGACCGTCGTCGCGCCAGCGTCGAACTCGAAATCCCTGTGGATGCGGTGCGTCAGATCCGCCAGCGCCTCGACCCACGGGCGGCCAGGTCTCAGCGACGAAGCAGCATAGATCCGTGCTGCTTCGGACAAAGGCACCAGCAGCGTCGGCTCGGCCATGCGCGCAGCGCCCAGATCCTCGGCAGCGTTCTGGCGCCGCAGCACTGCCAGGCGCGCTTCGTCGACCGTCATCGATTCACGGGGATCGACAGCCGGACGATCCCCGACCTCGACCTGGCAATGCATGCGCACCGTCAGCTGGCGGTGGGCACCGTGCAGCCCGAAGTGCGTGATCGAATTGCCGAAACTGTCCGTGGCTGAATGACGCTCGTCGGGCGACGGCTCGATCTGCAGGCTGTGCGAGACCAGCCGCTGCCATGGCAGCACGCGCGGCGTCAGGCGACCCAGCTGCCACGACTGCGACACCGGCGCAGTGTAGGCATATCGCGTCTCGTGCTCGACCGTGTAGCGGTCGAACACCATCGATGGATGCTGTTGCTGCTGAGATTGCTGTTGCGACATCTGGCCCAGTGCGCGAAGGTGGTCAGGCCACCAGAGACAAGACGCTGCGCGACGCGGCGTGCGAGAAGAATTTCAGCGTCAACTCGTCCGACACGGCGTGTGCCGCCCGCTGCAGCTGCACCAGCACATCGGCCAGCGCCTCGCTTTCGGGGTTCAGATCCAAGGTATCGAGATTGCGCAAAGCGTTGTGCGCAGGCGCCAGCACGTCGCTCGCAAAACGTCCGTGGCTGAGCTCGAGCTTGGCCACGTACTCGGCCAAACCCTTGACCTGGAACGCGATCGAGCGCGGGTTGACCTCGTCGCGAAGGAGAAGATCGAGCACGGGAAGCCACTCGGGAGCAACGAGATAGCGCGAGCGGTAGGTGACCGTCGAGTCGCCGTACTCCAGCAGCCAGTCCAGCCCGTGCGAGCGGCCTTCGTTGATGGCGACCTGCAGAACATTGCACAACGTCGACAGCCGCTCGATGCGCCGGCCGATGGACAGGAACCGCCAGCCCACGCCGCGGGTCATGCCATCGAGAACGAATCCGGAGAGCGTCATCATCGATGTCACCGCGCGATCCAGCCAGCCCATGGCGAGCGGCAGTCCCAGGCTGGTGGACGACAGGCCGCGCTGGAACACCGGATCCGAAATCAGCTGGTTGAGCGATCGCCAGTGATCGGCCGACATCCGATCGCGCAGGTTGAACGCCACGCGCGAAAGTTGCCGCAGGCGCTCGCTCAGGCCCTCGTCGGGATGAGTGGCCGCTCGCAGCAGATCGGTGCTGGGGTTATCGGTGTTGTCGATCAATCCGAAGCGCTGGGCCAGGATCAAGGTCGGTGCAACGCCGTCCGCGGATTCACGGGAATCGTCCAGAACATCGCCGATCGCGACGCGCAGGAGGCGGGCTGCGGACTCGCACCGCTCTCCGTAGCGGCCGAACCAGAACAGGTTCTCGGCCGCGCGCGAAGGCACGTTGGCGCGCGACGCGACGAGATCCTGGGGCTTGACGGTGCGGCTCAGCAACGAAAACGAGGCGTTGACCGGCGCGTCCGACAGGACCCACGTGTCCTTCGAGCGCCCGCCCCGCTGCATGGCGATGACGCGGGACTGGTCGTCACCCGCCACGCGCGTCAGCCCGCCGGGCATCACGTGGTAGCCGCTGGGCGTCGCCACCGCAAAGACACGCAGCCCGACGGTGCGGGAACCAAGCTGTTCAGCGCGCTGGCGGTCGGATCCTTGTTCGATCACCGGCGCCTGCGATACGTGCACCCACTCCTGGGCGACGTAGCGCTGCGGGCGCGCCGCCACGCGCTCGCGCAGGGCTGCACGCTCTTTCGCCGAGAGGTCGGCGCCGAACACCGCCGGCTCGCGGATCGATCGCTCCAGGGGCTTGATGATGAGCTTGTCGAGGCGGCTCCAGGCGTCGTCGAGCGCGGCCGGCTCCCCCAGCCACCACGTGGCGACCGAAGGCAATCGCAGTGGCTCCCCGAGCAGTTGCTCGCTGAGCTTGGGCAGGTAGCCCAGCAAGCCGCCGGACTCCAGCACGCCCGAGCCGAGCGCGTTGGCCAGCAGCACCGTGCCACGGCGTGCGCAATCGGTCAGTCCGGGAACGCCCAGTGCCGAATCGGAGCGCAGCTCCAGCGGATCGCAGTAGTCGTCGTCCTGCCGCCGCAGGATCGCATTGACCCGCTTCAGGCCTTCGACCGTCTTCATCCAGACACACCCATCACGCACCGTCAGATCGCTGCCCTCGACGAGCGGAAATCCCAGGTAGCGCGCCAGCAGGGCATGCTCGAAATAGGTCTCGTTGTACGGCCCCGGCGTGAGCAGGACGACCAGGGGATTGGCACGCTCGGAAGCGCGGTCGACCACGTCCTTCGGAGCCCAGCGCAGCAGCGACTCACGCAGCGCATCGAAGAAGGATGCGAGGTGCTGCACATGCAGATCACGAAACATCTGGGGAAACACGCGAGAAACGACCAGGCGGTTCTCGAGCGCGTAACCGGATCCCGACGGTGCCTGCGTGCGATCGTTGACCACCCACCAGTGACCATCGGGTGATCGCGCCAGATCGGCTGCATAGTTGAACAGGTGCACGCCGCCCGGGGGTCGGATGCCCTGCACCTGATGCAGGTAGCCGCTGTGGCCGAAGATGATCGATGGCGGAATCGCTCCGGAGCGCAGCAGCTCCTGCGGTCCGTAGATGTCGCCCAGCACCCTGTTCAGCAGGTCGGCCCGCTGCGCGATGCCGGCGGCGATTTCGTCCCACTCGGTGGCCGACAGCAGCAGCGGCAGCGGATCGACCTCCCACGGTCGGTCGGCCCCTTTCGGATCGGCGTAGACGTTGTAGGTGATCCCGTTCTCGCGGATCTCGCTTTCCATCAGTGCCAGCGTCTCGCTCACCTCGAGACCCTGGCGTGCCGCGAGCGAGCGCAGGAACGCATCCCAGTGCGGTCGCGGAATGCCGGGCGCCGACAGCAACTCGTCATAGCGCCCCTCGACCGAGGCATAACCGGATAGCAGACGACTCAACATGTCAGACAACCAACTTCATCGGGCCCATTGTCATACGCGGGCCCCGCGGGTTTGGTCACCGACGGGTCGCGACGCCGATGTGAAAACCCGGGGCCCGCATTCACACGCGCCCCGGAAGGGCCGGATCAGGCCGACGACGGCGCCCGACGCAGGTCCAGCGTGAACGGGAAGTTCGGGTTGCGCTCATCCTTCGGCACCTGCATCGAACCCGGCGTGTGGCCGGTGCGGAAGAAGCGATTCAGGCGCCGCGCCTCTGCCTCGTAGGCGTTGACGGGGAAGGTGTCGTAGTTGCGCCCGCCCGGGTGTGCCACGTGGTACTGGCAGCCACCCATCGATCGACTCATCCAGGTGTCGAGCAGGTCGAAGGTGAGCGGTGCATGCACGTCGATCGTGGGATGCAGTGCAGATGGCGGATTCCAGGCGCGGTAGCGCACCGCACCGACGAACTCGCCGACCTTGCCGGTGGGTTGCATCGGAACGACCCGGCCGTTGCAGGTCAGCACGTGGCGATCGCCGATCAGCCCCGTGGCCTTGAGCTGGATCCTCTCGACGGAGGAGTCCACGAACCGCGCCGTGCCGCCAGCAGCGTTCTCCTCCCCCATCACATGCCAGGGTTCAAGAGCCAGGCGCAACTCGACCTCGGTGCCCATCGCGGTGAAATCGCCGAGGCGCGGGAACCTGAAGTTCAGGTGCGGCGCAAACCAGTCGGCCTTCAGCGCATAGCCGAACGCGTTGAGTTCCTCGACCACGTCGCACAGGTCCTGCCAGATGAAGTGCGGCAGCATGAACCGGTCGTGCAGCTCGGTGCTCCAGCGCTTCAGGCGGGCCGGGCGATAGGGTTCCTTCCAGAATCGCGAGACCAGCGCGCGCATCAGCAGCTGCTGGGTCAGGCTCATGCGGGCATGCGGCGGCATCTCGAAGGCACGCATCTCGAGCAAACCCAGGCGGCCCGTCGGTCCGTCCGGCGAATACAGCTTGTCGATGCAGAACTCGGCGCGGTGCGTGTTCCCGGTCACGTCGATCAGCAGATTGCGCAGCAGTCGGTCGATCAGCCAGGGCGGGCAGTAGTCACCGTTCTCGCGCGTCACGCGCTGCAGTTCGGCAAAGGCGATCTCGAGCTCGTAGACCGAGTCGTTGCGTGCTTCATCGACACGCGGTGCCTGGCTGGTCGGGCCGACGAACAGGCCCGAGAAGAGGTAGCTCAATGCCGGGTGGTTGTGCCAGTAGGCGACCATGCTGGCGAGCAGGTCCGGACGGCGCAGGAACGGTGAGTCCGCCACCGTGGCGCCGCCAAGCACGAAGTGGTTGCCGCCGCCGGTGCCGGTGTGTCGGCCATCGAGCATGAACTTTTCGGTCGACAGGCGGGTTTCATGTGCGCTCTGGTAGAGGTGCGTCGTCTGATCGACCAGCTCTTCCCAGCAATGCGCCGGATGGATGTTGACCTCGATCACCCCCGGATCGGGCGTGACTCTCAGCGTTGACAGGCGCGGATCCTTCGGCGGCTCGTAGCCTTCGAGGATCACCGGCACCTTCAGCTCGGCCGCCGTGTCCTCGATGGCGGAGACGAGTTCGAGGTAATCCTCCAGCACCGACATCGGAGGCATGAAGATGTACAGGCGCCCTCCGCGCGGCTCGGCACAAAGCGCCGTGCGGCTGATCCAGCCCGCAGACTCGAAGCTCGATGGCACACGCAGGCTCGGCGCGGGTGCGCTGGCCACGGCCTTCTCGGGGCCCTGCGCAGCGCGCGAGCGTTCTGCAAAACCGGCGCCGGTTCCGGCCGCCGAGCCCGGGCCGGCGGGAGATCCCGCTCCCTCCGCTGAGCCGTTCGCGTAACGCAGGCGACGGTATGGTGGCAGCGCAACGAACTGCTGCGTCTGGTCGGGTGGATAAACCCAGGGCATGTCACCTTCGGCAGCCCAGGGCTGCGAATCGAGAGGCAACCGGAAGCCGAGTGGCGAATCTCCGGGCACGAGGTAGCAGCGCTCTGTACGCAGGAACCACGGTCCGGTCTGCCAGCGCGCCTGCGTGTGGGTGCCGCGTGCCACTGGCAACACATGGCCGACAACCTTGTCGAGCCCCTGGCTGAACACCTTGCAAAGGCGCTCACGCTCGAGCGGATCGGACAACCGGGCATCGAACGGATCGACGTTGGTCGGCAGCTTGCGCTCGCGCCACAGGTAGTACCAGGTGTCCTCGTAGGCCGGGAACACGTACTTGGGATCGAGCGCCAGTCGCCGCGCCACGCCACTCAGGAACTTCTGTGCGTGCACGTCGGTGACCTGATAGTCCTTGTGCTCGCTGGCGAACAGCTCGGGATGGGTCCACACCGGCTCGCGGTCCTTGCGCCAGTACAGGTTCAGGGACCAGCGCGGCAACTGCTCGCCCGGGTACCACTTGCCCTGACCGTAGTGCAGCAAGCCACCGTCGCCGTACTTGGCGCGCAGCTTGTCCATCAGGTCGGCACTGAGCAGGCGCTTGGTCGGGCCCATGGCCTCGGTGTTCCATTCGGCGCCATCGCGATCGTCGACCGAAACGAAGGTCGGCTCGCCGCCCTGCGTCAGGCGCACATCGTTGCGGCGCAGATCCTCATCGACGCGGTGGCCGAGCGCCTCGATGCTCTCCCATTGAGCGTCGGTGTACGGCAAGGTGACGCGCGGCGCCTCCCACACGCGCGTGACGCCCATGTGGTGCTCGAACTCGGTCTCGCATTCGTCGATGGCGCCACTGACCGGAGCCGCCGAGGATGGATCGGGCGAGCAGGCCAGCGGGATGTGCCCTTCACCGGCCAGCAGGCCGGAGGTCGGGTCGAGCCCGATCCAACCGGCCCCGGGTAGGAACACCTCGCACCAGGCGTGCAGGTCGGTGAAGTCGACCTCGGTGCCACTCGGCCCGTCAAGCGACTTCACGTCGCTCTTGAGCTGGATCAGGTAGCCCGAGACAAAGCGAGCCGCCAGGCCGAGATGCCGAAGGATCTGCACCAGCAGCCAGCCGGTGTCGCGGCACGAGCCCGATGCGTTGGTGAGCGTGAGTTCCGGCGTCTGCACCCCAGGCTCCATGCGGATCAGGTAGCTGATGTCCTTCTGCAGCCTCTGGTTCAGCTCGACCAGGAAATCGTTGGTGTGCTTCTTCGTGCGCGGAACGCTGTCGACGTACTTCTTGAGTAGCGGAGTCAGTTCGCCCTTGGCCATGTAGGGCGCGAGTTCGGCCGCCAGTTCGGGTTCGTACTGGAACGGAAAGTTCTCTGCCGATGGTTCGAGGAAGAAGTCGAACGGATTGAGCACCGACATCTCGGCAACCAGATCGACCTCGATGCGGAAGGAGGTCGTCTTGTCCGGGAAAACCAGCCGGGCCAGGTAGTTGGATTGCGGATCCTGCTGCCAGTTGATGAAGTGCGTGGCGGGCTCCACGCGCATCGAGTAGCTCAGGATGCGGGTGCGTGAATGCGGCGCCGGACGCAGGCGGACGATCTGCGGACCCAGGTTGATGGGCCGGTCGTACCGGTAATGGGTCACATGGTTCAGCGCGACATGGATGGACATTCTCAGGACTCCACTGGAACGAGAAAGTCACGGCTGATGCCCACGCCGAGCGTTCCCACGCGTTCCAGAAACTGTGTCAGATAGGCGTGCAGACCGGTCGCCAGGATTTCGTCGATTCGGCCATATTGGAGGTCGGCCCGAAGGCGGCCCGCACGGCGCAAGGTTTCGCTCGAGTGCTCGTTGGCAATCATTGTCAGATTGGAAAGGACCTCCTGGGTGCAAGCGGCCAGCGAACGCGGCATGTCCGGCCGCAGGATCAGCAACTCGGCGACCTTCTCGGGCCGGATCACGTTTCGATAGACCTTGCGATAGACCTCGAATCCCGAAACCGACCGCAGGATCGCCGACCAGTGATAGAAGTCGTACTCGACGTCCCGGCCGCTGCGCGCCGGTGAGCCCTGCGATTGACTCGATCCGCTCGATTCCGCTTCGCCCGGAGCCGACGGCGCCGTCGATCCCATGCTGTGCGGTCCGCCGAAGAATTCGCTTTCTACAGCGTGGAACTTGACGTCGAGCAATCGGGCCGTGTTGTCGGCGCGCTCCAGGAAGCTGCCGATGCGCAGGAAGTGGAATGCTTCGTCCTGCAGCATCGTGCCGACGGTGACGCCGCGCGACAGGTGCGATCGGAACTTCACCCACTCGAACGCGGTGCCCGGGTCCTTGAGGAACGACCCGTTGGCCACCATGCGCTGGAATTCCAGCCAGGTCTGATTCTGTGTTTCCCAGACTTCGGTGGTCAGCGTTCCGCGCACGGCCCGAGCGTTCTCGCGGGCCGCCATCAGGCAGTTGCGGATGCTCGATCCGTTTTCCGGATCGCTGACCATGTACTCCATGACGCTGCGCGCGGTGACCTTCCCGTAGCGCGCGGCGAAATCGCCACTCAGCTCGGAAATGCTGAGCAGGCCCTTCCAGCCCTGCTCTGCGGCGTCGGCGGATTGCGGGAGCAGCGACGTCTGGTAATTCACGTCGAGCATGCGGGCGGTGTTCTCGGCCCGCTCCATGTAGCGAGCCATCCAGAACAGGTGGTCGGCGGTACGTGAAAGCATGATCAGTCCTCCAGCACCCAGGTGTCCTTGGTGCCACCACCCTGGGACGAATTGACGACGAGCGAGCCCTCCTTCAGTGCGACGCGAGTGAGGCCCCCCGGCACCATCTGCACGGTCTTGCCGCTGAGCACGAACGGCCGCAGGTCGATGTGCCGCGGCGCGATGCCCGACTCGACGAAGGTCGGGCAGGTCGACAAGGCGAGCGTCGGTTGCGCGATGTAGCCCGACGGATTGGCTTCGAGCACGGTGCGGAACTCGGCGATCTCGGCCTTCGTCGACGCAGGACCCACCAGCATGCCGTATCCGCCGGCGCCGTGAACCTCCTTCACGACCAGCTCGGCGAGGTGATCGAGAACGTACTTCAGGTCGTCCTTCTCGCGGCAGAGGTAGGTGGGTACGTTGTTCAGGATGGGCTTCTCGCCGAGATAGAACTCGATCATCTTCGGCACATACGGGTAGATCGACTTGTCGTCGGCCACGCCGGTTCCGATCGCATTCGACAGCGTCACGTTGCCGGCCCGGTAGGCACCGAGCAGCCCTGCACAGCCGAGCGTCGAATCGGGGCGGAAGGCCGTCGGATCGAGAAAGTCGTCGTCGACACGGCGGTAGATGACGTCGACCCGCTTCGGTCCCTGCGTCGTGCGCATGTAGACGAAGTTGTCCTTGACGAACAGATCCTGCCCCTCGACCAGTTCGATGCCCATCTGCTGCGCCAGGAACGCGTGCTCGAAGTACGCGCTGTTGTACATGCCCGGTGTCAGCACGACGACGGTCGGCTCGTTGACCGAGGCCGGCGCCACCGCGCGCAGCGTTTCGAGCAGCATGTCCGGATAGTGCGCAACCGGCTCGACGCGGTGCTGGCTGAACAGCTCCGGGAACAGCCGCATCATCATCTTGCGGTTCTCGAGCATGTAGCTGACGCCGCTCGGCACCCGCAGGTTGTCCTCGAGCACGTAGTAGCTGCCGCTGCCATCGGCGTTTCCGGCGCGCACGATGTCGATGCCGGAGATGTGCGAGTACACACCGAAGGGCACGTCGACTCCCATCATCTCCGGCCGGAACTGCGCGTTCTTGAAGATCTGATCGCCGGGAACGATGCCGGCGCGAATGATGTCCTGACCGTGATAGACGTCGTGGATGAACCGGTTCAAGGCCACCACGCGCTGGCGCAGGCCCTTCTCCATGTCGACCCATTCATGCGCCGGAATCACGCGGGGGATCAGGTCGAACGGAATCAGGCGCTCGGTGCCCGAACCGTCCTCGTCCTTCGCCCCGTACACGGCGAAGGTGATCCCGACGCGACGGAAGATCATCTCCGCTTCTTCGCGGCGCGACTTCATCACATCGCCGGGTTGCTGTGCCAGCCACTGCTCGTAGCCACGGTAATGCTCCCGCACCTGAGTGCTGGAAATTTGCATCTCGTCAAAACTTGATCTCATCGGCATCACTCCTGAAGCACAGGGAAGCAAATTCCAGGCCATTGGGGTCTTGCGCAGCGGCGTGGCTCGCCATGAAACACGGGGTCAGGAACCCCGAATCCGCCCCGTGCCGGCGAGGACCGGCATCTTCCGATCATGCGCGCAACCTGAGGTCAGGGCGCCTCCGACGCCCGCCAGTGCCAGTAGCGCCGTGCCAGCACGCGTTGACACCCAGCCATCGGATTGTCGTTGCGAGACGCGCTGTACCAGGTCCAGGCGCCGCAGTTCGGGCTGTCGACGGTGACGATGGCACGTTCGCGATAGCGCGCCAGCACGTCGGCAGCCGGGTGGCCGTAGCGGTTCAGATGCCCGGCCTGAAAGACCGCCACCCGGGGATCGACCGCCTCCAGGAAAGCCGGTGACGACGAGGTCCTGCTGCCATGGTGCGGCACCAGCAGCACATCGCTGGCGAGCGACTCGCGGCGCTCGCGCAGCAGGCGGATCTCCTGGTCACGCTCGATGTCACCGGTCAGCAGCGCGCTCGCTCCTGTGCCTTGCACCCGGATCACGCAGGACACGGTGTTGGGTCGCAGCACGCTCGTGTCCGCGTCGTTCGCCGGATGCAGCACTTCGAAGCGCACACCATCCCACTCCCAGTGCTGACCACCAGTACAACGACCGTCCTTCAGGCCCCGGGCGCGAGCGTCGATCCGCAGCGGATGCAGATCTTCGATGGAACTGCTCAGCTCTTCGATGGGCAGACCTTGGAGCAGCGTGGCTGCGCCGCCGACGTGATCGGTGTCCCGGTGGCTGAGCACCAGCATGTCGATGCGGTGATCGCCACGGGCCCGCAGCAGCGGCAGCAGAACGCGCTGTCCGGCGTCGAACTCGGGCGAATACTGCGGTCCGGCGTCGTAGAGCAGCACATGGTGGCGCGTTCGGACGATGACTGCAGTGCCCTGCCCCACGTCCGCAGCCACGAGTTCGAACTGGCCGACAGCCGGTAGATCGCGCGCCGGCAGCAGCAGGGGAAGCAACAACGGCACGGCGAGCGCCCGCACCCGCCACGGCAAGGGCGTGACCATCCACGCTGCTGCGAACAGCCCGGCAGCCTGAGCCCACCACGGCGCGACCGCGACCGACCAGACCGAGGCCGGTGCCTGCGCCATCCAGCCCAGCAGTTCGCAGAGCAGCGAAACGAACCACGCGCCGACCGTCCACAGCGGCGCCGCGATGCAGCCCAGCAGCGCCAGCGGCGTGACCACCAGCGTGATCAGCGGGATCGCAAGCAGGTTCGCCACGAAGCCAATCAGCGACATCTGCTGGAAACAGACCAGCGTCAGCGGAGTCAGCGCCACGGTGGCGATCCACTGTGTGCGCACGCCTCCCAGCACCCAGCCCCTGATCGCCGGGCCGAGCGCCCGCCCGCGCGTGCCTGCCGTTGCCAACGGGTCGGCGCTCGCAGCGGGCACGGCGCCAGGGGCTTCGAACTGCGCTCGTCCGGACAGCATCAGCAGGCCCACGGCTGCGAATGACAGCCAGAAGCCCGGCTGCAGCAGTGCCCACGGATCGATCACCGCCACTGCCGTGGCAGCCGCCAGCAGCACCAGCGGCCACGGCCAGCGCAATCCCGCGCTGCGCAGCAGGCAGGCCGTGCCAAGCATCCACACCGTGCGCTGCGACGGCACGCCCCAGCCGGAAAACACCGCATACAACGCGGCCACTGCGAATCCACCCCACAGCCCCGCGGAAGGCGCAGCGAGCCAATGCATCGCCCGCTCACTGCGACGCCACATTGCGCCGATGGCCGCCGCTGACAGCCAGGCGAACATCGTGATGTGCAGACCGCTGATCGAAACCAGGTGGGATATGCCGGTGCGGCGAAACAGGTCCCAGTCATCGCGCTCGATCGAAGACTGGTCTCCGACGGCCAGCGCAGCCAGCACACCCGCGGCGCGCCGATCCACCACCGACGCCTCCACGGCATCGCGCACGTGCTGCCGCAAGCGCTCGATGGGATGTGCCACCGCGCCGTCGAGCAACCGGGGCGCCGGGGCGTCCCGCACCGATCCGGTCGCACGCACGCCGTCTTCGAACCACCGCAACTCCTGATCGAACCCATGGGGATTCGACAGCCCGTGCGGTCGGCGCAGCCGCACCGTGAATTGCCAGTGCTGACCGGCACGCAGCCGGAATTGCCCGGCGGTCAGCCCGGCACCGTCCTGGAAGCCTGCGTACCAGCCCAGAGACACGACACCCGGCACGGTGATCGGTTGACCGTCCAGCGTCGCCTGCTCGACCTCGAACCGGAAGCGAAGCCCGTTCGATGAGCGCTGAGGAAGGCTCGAGACCCAACCCGTGACCTGCAGATCGCGGGCCTCCAGCGTGATGGGCAGCGTCTCCGCCAGTCGGATCGACGCCCGCCCACCGGTGACCCCGAACGCCAGAACCATCAAGCCGAGTGCTGCGACCATGCTGCGCCGTCCGGCAAGCGTCGCTGCTGCAACGAGCAGCAGCCCGAGGACCATGCATCCGACGTAAACCGGCATCGCCTGCAACGTCGCTTCGCGCAATTGAATTGCTGCGCCGGCGGGCCAGGCCGCTCCCAGCATCGCCAGTCGCCAGCCGGTGTTCGCGGCATCGGTGGCACGGGGTGCAGGCATGCGCCGCAGTGTAGGATTTGGAGCTTGTTTCCAACGCTGTCGCGACACCCCCCAATGACTGCATCCTCCTCTGTGTACGACCGCCTGAAGGAGCTGGGCATCGAACTGCCTCCGCTGGCCATACCCGCCGCGGCCTACCTGCCGTTCGTGCGCACCGGCAACCTGGTGTTCCTGTCCGGCCACATCGCCAAGCGCGATGGCAAGCCGTGGGTCGGCCAGCTGGGCCTCAACATGGATACCGCCACAGGGAAGCTGGCTGCGCGCGCCGTCGCGATCGATCTGCTGGGCACGCTGAACGCCGCGATCGGCAACCTCGATCAGGTCGAACGCATCGTCAAGGTGATGAGCCTCGTCAACAGCACCGGAACATTCACCGAGCAGCACCTGGTGACCAACGGATGCTCCGAGCTGCTGGGAGACGTGTTCGGCACGAAGGGCCAGCACGCGCGCAGTGCCTTCGGCGTGGCGCAGATTCCGCTGGGGGCCTGTGTCGAGATCGAACTGATCGTGCAGGTCGCTTGACCGTGGCCTCGTCGTCTTCGACCACGGGAACGACCCGGCTGCTGCTGGCCATGGCGCTCGCGTGCGTCGGATCCGTCGCTGGCGCACTGGTGTCGCAGCATGTCTTCGACATGCAGCCCTGCCCCTGGTGCGTCCTTCAGCGAGTCATCTACCTGGCAATCGCGATGCTGTGCCTGTTCGGCGCAGCGTGGTCGTCCATCGTCGCGCGTCGCGGCATCGGCGTGCTGGTGCTGCTGCTGGCACTCAGCGGTGCGGCCTCGGCGCTCTACCAGGACCTGGTGGCATCGAAATCAGCATCATGCAACCTGACCTTTGCCGACAAGGTGATCAGCGCCCTGGGACTCGACGGCGCATTCCCGCCGCTGCTTCAGGTCACCGCCAACTGCTCTGACGCTGCAGTGAAGCTGCTCGGCATCCAGTACGCGTACTGGAGCCTGGCGTTGTTCGTCATGCTGGCGGCGGCTTCGATCCTGGTGGTGGCGAGCAAGCCACGCCGTCGTTACTGATTCAGCGCACGCCGCCCGATCCTTCATCGACAAGGGCGGACCCGGGTCAGTAAGGCTGGCCGTCCTTGTGCGTGAATTGCCACGCGCCCTGCTGCGTCGAGAACGCCACCAGATCATCGTCCGGATAGGTGGCGTGGTCACCGGGCGTGCGGTCTCCGATCTCCAGGAAGACACACGACCGACCGCTGCGATTGATCAGCATGTGCGCATCTCCGTTGCCGGCCGCAAAGCCTGCGCACATTCCGGGCAACAGCAGCGTTTCGCCCTCGTTGGTGACCAGGGTCGCCTCACCCTGCAGGATGTAGACAAACTCATCCTGGCGCAGGTGCTGATGTCGCAGCGCGGATGCAGCGCCCGGGTTCAGCGTGGTCAGGTTGACGCCGAAGTTGTTCAACCCGAACAGTTCGCCGAGTGGCCGCTTCGTGCGCCCCTGCATCCGGGAAGCAAACGGCTCCGGGTAGCTGGACGCCTTGACTCGAGGTGGCACCTGATCGGCACGTGCAAAGACGGGTG
>JAGNWJ010000051.1:14704-19296 GCA_017986065.1 Rhizobacter sp.
TTGTTCAACCCGAACAGTTCGCCGAGTGGCCGCTTCGTGCGCCCCTGCATCCGGGAAGCAAACGGCTCCGGGTAGCTGGACGCCTTGACTCGAGGTGGCACCTGATCGGCACGTGCAAAGACGGGTGGTTGACGAGGCGTGGTCACAGGACACCCTCGTCGAGGCTGCGCAGGTAGCTGAAATCAGGCGAATCGACACCGGCCAACCGGCGGATCTCGACCAATTCTGGCGACTCGAAGAAGCTCCGGGCCCGGTCGATCGATGCCCATTGGGAAAAGTGAACGATCCGGTTCGCATCGTCCTCATGTCGCAAGACGAAGTAACGCTGCTCCCCGGCGCTCTTTCGCATCGGGGCCGCATCGTCGAAGACCTTCTTCCAGGCTTCGTAGTCCTTGACCGCATGGGTGATCAGCACGTAATCCACAAACGCTCCCGTGATGCATGGCCTGGCAGCAAGCCCGATCCCGATCCGGCAGGACGCCGGTGGGCATGCGCCCCATTACACATCTGGGCCGCTTGTGCTTCAATCGATTTTCCGGCACCGCCGCATGCACCACGAGAATGTCACTTCCCCTCGTTCGCTTGTCGTCCCTGGACCTGATTCGAGGCTATGTTGCGGTGGGTCGGCGCATGAGCATCACGCTCGCGGCGCAGGACCTGTGCCTCACGCAGTCGGCCGTGAGCCGCCAGATCCATGCGCTGGAAAGTCGACTCGGCGTCAAACTGCTGGTGCGCGGCCACCGCTCGATCGCGTTCACCGACGAGGGTGAACGCCTGTTCCGAAGCGCCGATGGCGCGGTCCAGCAGTTGCAGGATGTGCTGGGTGACATCAGTACCAGGGGATCTGCACGGCCGGTGACGCTGAGCGCCAGCATCGGCGTCACCGGCCTGTGGTTGCTTCCGCGCCTGAGCCACTTCCAGGCAGCGCACCCCGGCGTCGACCTGCGGGTGTCCGCCAACAATCAGGTCGCCGATCTTCGCCACGACGGCATCGATCTGGCCATCCGCTACACCGCGTCCGCGCCAGAAGGCGCCACCTGGTTGTTCGGCGAATCGCTGATGCCCGTTGCGCATCCCGGCCTGGGCCTGAAGTCGCTCGGCTCGGCCAAGGCGCTGTCCAAGATATCGCTGCTGGAGTTCGACGACCCGAGGCACCCCTGGCTGCAGTGGGGAGACTGGCTCGCTGCGAAGGGCTGGGCCGACACCCGGCCGCGCGGCGTGCTGCACTTCAACCAGTACGACCAGGTCATTCAGGCAGCGTTGGCCGGCCAGGGCGTCGCGCTCGGACGGCTGTCGCTGATCCAGCCACTGCTCGACGAGCACCGTCTGGTGGCGCTCGCGCCACACGACAAGCAGCCCGAGACAACCCACGCCTATTGGCTGATACGGGGCGAACGGGAACCACGGGTCGCGGTTCGCCAGGTCGCTGCGTGGATCGAAGCGGAGGCCGCCTCGTCGCGGGCTGTCACTCCGGCTTGAGCCGCAGGCTGGCGCAGGCCAGGGCGTCGTCCAGACGATCGTTGCCCCAGTACATCTCGTCACCAACAAGGAACGTGGGCGCGCCAAAGATTCCCCGGGCACGCGCGGCCTCGGTCTGCTCCCGCAGCTTCAGCTTGTTGGGCTCGGATAGGGCCGCATCGATGATTTGCCGGGCCGGCAGTCCCAGCTGCTCCAGCACGTCGGCCACCACATCGGGCGCGTCGATATCGCGGTCCTCGGCGAAGTTGAGGGACATCACGCGACGGCAATACGCGCCCATCCACGGCTGCTCGGCACCGACCAGCGCAACGCGCATCGGCAACAGTGCCGTGCGCGGGAATGTGGTGGGCCGGATCCAGGGCACCCCGAGTGCGCGGCAGGCGCGTTCCATGTCCTTCCACACGTACTCGCCCTTGGCCTTCTGGAGCACGAACGGCGAGGTGTCCCAGCCCAACATGCGGAAGATCGGCCCCAGCAGGAACGGCTTCCAGCGGATGGGCACCTGCAGCCGGGCTGCGGCTGCTTCGATGCGCATCACGCTGAGATAGCTGTAGTTGCTGCCAAACTCGAACCAGAACTCGAGCTCGGCCGAAGCCAACGCTGGCTTGACATCACTCATGACGGGCCCTCCTCCTGCTCGTAGACGACCAGGCAGCGTACCTCGATGCTCTCGCGCAGCGGCGTGCCGGGCGGTACGTCAGGCAGATCGAAGGCCGCATGCGGCGTGAATCGGGCGACCCCACCGAGTTGCGAGTCGAATTGCTTGAACACCAGTGCCTCGTGCCGATCCATCTCGGAGAAGTACGACCACCGGTGTCGAGCCGAGAACCTCGCGAGGTAGATCTCGCCGGTACGCCGCGGATAGCGAACCTCGCTGGTGACCAGGTCGAAGGCCGACAGCGTGCGCGCGTCGCACACCGCGAG
The DNA here is from genome assembly GCA_017986065.1 of Rhizobacter sp. Taxonomy (GTDB): domain Bacteria; phylum Pseudomonadota; class Gammaproteobacteria; order Burkholderiales; family Burkholderiaceae_C; genus PBB1. Next base: position 17,108 of record JAGNWJ010000051.1, read on the forward strand.
CGGCGTGTCCCGCACCGGTCCGTTGATCGATCGCCACAAGTTGACGATGCCGTAGCGCCTGACTCGCGCAGCATCGCGCTGCGGCAACACCATCGCCAGGCGCCTGATTCCCGACGCGTCGGAGTAGTCGTTGTGCACCCGGCCGTTCGCCGCGGCGCGGCCGCCCGCGTCCCGCCGCCCAAAACTCAACGCAACACGCCCGACCTCCCGGCGCCGAACCAGGTGATCGAAGACATGCGCGTGCCGGGCTCCGGTGACCGCCAACGCCAACTCGGCTGCCTCGCGGTAGTAGGTCGTCCGGATCGCGTCCTCGTCGAGGAAGTTCGTCACCGCCGTTGGAGCATCCCTCAGCACGTACCCTTCGTGATCGATGCAAGGGGCCTGCGGCGCACTGCGCGCATCGGTGATCTGCACCGTCTGTTCCTCGTACTCGCCGCTCTCCCAGGGTGTGCCGGGCGGTGGCTCGAAGGCATAGCTGACCGGACACTCCGACATCGGCCGGAGATAGCTGAGTTGCGAGGTCACGAAGCGTGGCTCCGGCGGCAGACGCACAAAGGCTTTGCTGCTATCGGCACGTTGAACGATCGATGGGTGCATGGCGACTCCTGGCGTCCGGGTTGCGGGAGACACCCGAGGCCCGAGCACAGCCCCGATCCGTCGCGCCTCCCTGCCTTGAATTGAACGCCGCACCCGCGTTGACCTCAAGCGAGGATGGCGTCCGTTCACATGCGCCAGAAGAATGCGAATGGGCTTCCAGCCGGGCGCCTCAGGCCGGCAACAACCTTTGTGCCTTGGGTATCGCATCCTGCGTTTTCCCCTTGCGTGCCCGCTTGCCCAGATACGGTGCCAGCGACGCCCCCTTCAGCACCTCGTCGCGCGCCTTGCCGCCGCGTCCGGTGCCCTCGATGCGCAGCGCTTGAGCAAACACCGCGACGCTGGCGAGCGTGTCCCTGGGCTCCAGATCCATCAACGTCAGTCCCCGACCTCCGTTGGGCTGCACCTTCAGCTCGGACAGCGGGAACACCAGCAGACGCCCCTGCGACGACAGGCAGCCGACCTGATCCCCCAGCATGCCCGCCGAAGCCAGCGCAGGTGGCAGCAATTGCTCGCCGGCTTCCAGCGTCAGGAACGCCTTGCCGCTGCGCTGGCGTGCCGTCAGATCTCCGACACGCGCCAGCAGGCCGTATCCGGCGTTGCCCGCCAGCAGCAGAGTCTGCGCCGCGTGACCGGCGAAGTAGTGCGCGGGCTGCGTGCCGGCTTCGAGTTCGATCAGCGTGGTGATCGGCTGACCGTCGCCCCGTCCACCCGGCAGCAGACTGACCGCTGTCGAGTACACCCGGCCGCTGCCGTTGGCTGCGCTGCCGAAGATCAGCAGCGGATCGACACTGCGGCAGGTGAAGGTCGCCAGCAACGCGTCTCCGGCCTTGAACTGCAGGCCGGCCGGATCGACCTCGTGCCCCTTCAGCGCACGCACCCAGCCCTTGGCACTGACGACGACGGTGACCGGCTCGTCGATCACCTTGATCTCGACGACCGCCTTCTTCTCGACCTGGATCAGCGTGCGACGCGGGTCCTTCTCGACCGAGCCGAACTGCTTCACGTCGGCCTCGATCTCCTTGATGACGGTGCGCTTGAGCGTGCCCGGGTTGCCAAGGATGTCTTCGAGCCTGCCCTGTTCGACGCGCAGTTCCTTCAGCTCCTGTTCGATCTTGATCGCTTCGAGCCGCGCCAGCTGGCGCAGGCGGATCTCGAGGATGTCGTCGGCCTGCCGCTCGCTGAGCTTGAAGTGCTCGATCAGCGCCGGCTTGGGTTCGTCGGCCCCGCGGATGATGCGGATCACCTCGTCGATGTTCAGCAGCACCAGCTGCCGCCCTTCCAGCACGTGGATGCGGTCGAGCACCTTGTCCAGCCGGTGCTGCGAGCGGCGCTGCACCGTCTGCAGCCGGAAGGCGATCCACTCGGCCAACATCTGGCGCAGCGTCTTCTGCGTCGGCCGACCATCGGCGCCCACCATCGTCAGGTTGATCGGCGCCGAGCTTTCCAGGCTGGTGTGGGCCAGGAGTTGCGTGATCAGCTCGCTCTGCTCGATGCGGCTGGTCTTGGGCTCGAACACCAGCCGCACCGGCGCGTCCTTGCTCGACTCGTCGCGCACTGCGTCGAGCACGCCGAGCACCGAGGCCTTCAGCTGC
>JAGNWJ010000051.1:19396-20746 GCA_017986065.1 Rhizobacter sp.
GCGAGTTCGTCGTCGTCGAGGCGGTCGTTCCTGATCAGCGCGATCGCGGCGAGCGCGACCTCGCGCAGGTTGTGGCTCGGAATCTCGGTGGCCAGGCCGACCGCGATGCCGCTGGCGCCGTTCAGCAGCACGAACGGCAGTCGGCTCGGCAACTGCCGCGGCTCCTGCGTCGAGCCGTCGTAGTTGGGGATGAAGTCGACCGTGCCTTCGTCGATCTCGTCGAGCAGCAGCCGCGAGATCGGCGCCAGACGCGCCTCGGTGTAGCGCATCGCCGCCGCGCCGTCGCCGTCGCGCGAGCCGAAATTGCCCTGTCCGTCGATCAGCGGATAACGCTGCGAGAAGTCCTGCGCCATGCGCACCAGCGCATCGTAGGCGGCGGTGTCGCCGTGCGGATGGAAGCGGCCCAGCACGTCGCCGACGACCCGCGCACTCTTGACCGGCCGCGGACCACCGGCCGTGGTGAAGCTGAGCCCCATGCGGTCCATCGCATACAGGATGCGACGCTGCACCGGCTTCTGCCCATCGCACACATCGGGCAGCGCCCGGCCCTTGACGACGCTGAGCGCGTACTCGAGGTAGGCCCGTTCGGCGTAGTGGGCGAGCGTGACGGCGTCGGTGGGGTCGGTGGCGGGAGGAAGGTCGAACAGGTCGGATGTCATGAGCAGTCAGGGAACCGCTGTCAGCGGAACGCATTCAAAGGGTGAGTCCTTCCAGCTTCTGCCCATGCCGGAAGTTCTCGGAATTCAAAGTGTCGCAGCCCGAATCCAGCGCGCTGGCCGGCCGGAAGTTGTCCGAACGAATGCCTTGGCGTCAGAATCAAAATCGTCGCCCTCTCGAGCGACGATCGACAACGCGAACCCTGCGGCCCGCTGGACGGACTGCTTCGCCGGGCAGCAGGAGAATAAATGATCGATGAGCTGTTCCCGGGATTGCCGAAAAGCGCCTTCGCCAAGCTGGACAGCGGCGACGATCTCGCGTTCTACATGCAGCCGCGACTGGTCACGCACATCGACGAGGGCGCCGCTGCCGCGCTCACCGGTTTCTATCGATCAAGGGTCCCCCAAGGCGGACGAGTGCTCGACCTGATGTCCAGCTGGGTGAGCCATCTTCCGGAGGATGTCGCCTATGCCGAAGTCGTCGGTCACGGCATGAACGCCGAAGAACTCGGCGCAAATCCGCGGCTCGATCGCTGGTTCGTGCAAGACTTCAACCAGAACCCCGTCCTCGCGCTTGACGATCGATCGTTCGACGCCGCTCTGGCTTGCGCAGGCGTGCAATACCTGCAGCGACCCGCAGAAGTGTTCAATGAGGTGCGCCGGGTTCTCGTCCCAGGCGCCCCCTTCATCGTCA
>JAGNWJ010000119.1 GCA_017986065.1 Rhizobacter sp.
TTGCCCGACTTCCGCGGGGCCGAGGGTTTCTGGCGCGCCTACCCGGCGCTGGGCCGGCGCGGCCTGCAGTTCCATCAGGTCGCGAGCCCGCGCACCTTCGAGACCGACCCCGCGCTGGCCTGGGGGTTCTATGGACACCGTCTGGACCTGTATCGCCGCATCACGCCCCATGCCGGCTTCGACATCCTGCGGCGCTGGGGCGAAGGCCGGCGCCACGGCTGCGGCGTGTTCACGTCCAACGTCGACGGGCATTTCAGGCGTGCGGGGTTCGATGCCAAAGTGCTCGCGGAGTGCCACGGGTCGATCCACCACCTGCAGTGCAGCCAACCGTGCAGCAACGACATCTGGCCGGCCGATGCGTTCGTGCCGATCGTCGACACCGACACCTGCACGCTGTTGAACGAGCCGCCGCGCTGTCCGCACTGCGGCTCGATCGCCCGGCCCAACATCCTGATGTTCGGCGACTCCGGCTGGCTCGAACACCGTACATCGGCTCAGGAGACGTCGCTGAATCACTGGCTGGACGGCGCCTCGCGGATCGTCGTGATCGAACTGGGCGCGGGCACGGCGATTCCGTCGGTGCGCGATTTCAGCCAATCGGCATTGATCGATCGCAAGGCCGTCCTGGTGCGGATCAATCCGCGCGAGTCGGTGGTGCCGCGACGCATGGACATCGCCCTGCCCGCGCCGGCCCTCGCCGCGCTCGGCGCCATTGACGCGGCCCTGCTCGCCCTCTGAGCGACAGGTCCCCGCCCGCAGGTGCCGGCGGGGACCGCGATCAACCGATCAACGTCAGGCGCCCGTGCGCGCCAGCTTGGCCGTCAGCGCCTGCTGCAGCGTGTCGATGCTGTCCTGCAGGTGGGCCTGGGCCTCGGCGCTCAGGCCGGATCGCCTGGCGGCCGCGTTCAATCGGGTGAGCAGCACCTGTGCCTGCGCCCGAGCGAGGCTGCGTGCGTCGACGCGGCTCGATGCGGCGGGCCGCAGCAGCTGCGTCGCGACCCGGTTGATGTGATCGCGCTGCAGTTCGCGGCGCAGCGACGGGATGTCGCCCGACTGCCCCAGCTCGGCCCACACCGCTTCGTTCAACCGCCGATAGAGCTCGGACAGGCGCAGCGCGTCCTTCGGCAGCTTGTCCTCGCTGTCGAGCAGCCGGGCGGCCACGCCGTCACTCAGCAACTGGCCGAGCACGCTGCGCTGCAGCTCGATGACCTGCGACGCCAGCGAGAAATCGGTGACCAGCGCGGTGGCCGGCGTGCCGTCACCGCGCAGGGCGGCGTCGCCCCGTTCGAGGTAGTCGACAGCCAGCTTCCGCTGCAGGGCCGGCGAGATGCGCAGGCTGTCGGCCGACAGGAAGCCGCGCGCCAGCAGGTCGAGCGCGGCGCGCTGGTCGGCGGCTGGCAGCGGCGCCAGCGGATCACGGCCACTGCCCGCGTGGTCACGCACCGTGCGCACGCCGCCGATCTGACGGGTCAGCACGCTGGCGGCACGGCCCATGTCGCGCAGCGCATAGGTGACCGACCGGCGCAGGATCGAGTAATCCTGGTCGGGCGACAGCACGCGTGTTTCCTGCCGCTCGAGCAGGTCGCGCGCGATCGCGATGCGCTTGCGCGCGAACGCGAGCACGTCCGAGCCGAGGTCGAACTGCAGGGTCTCGGGATCGATGCCGAGGAAGTTGTCCTCGTCGGTGCCAAAGGCGAGTTCGGGCTCGGCGCTGCGCGCCGCGATCTTCGCGAGTTCGGCTTCTTCCTGGGCTGCCGGCAACGGACGGTAGGCGTACTCGATGGCCCAGTAGTCATACGGTCCGAGGGTGCTGTTGAACGGCGTGCCCTGGCGGCTGGTCGGCACGCCGGGCGCCGACAGGTTGATGGCCGCGTACTCCATCACCGAGCCGGCGATGCTGTGGTTGGCGGTGAACGCCGGGTCGGTCAACTGCTCTTCGGAGTAGACGCGGGACGACCGGAAGTTGTGACGCAGGCCGAGCGTGTGGCCGACCTCGTGCATCGTCACGTCCTTCATGTAGCCCTGCACGAACTGCTCGGCCTCTGGGCTGCCCGGGTCGATGTCGCCGCGCGCTTCGAGCACGTCGAGTGCGTAGCCGAGCTGCTCGGCCGCCTGGTCGGCATAGTCGCAGGCCCTCTGCGATCGCATGCCGCGGGCGGCCAGCTCGGCAGGCAGGTCCGTCGAGGGGGACGACGCGAGCACCTGCGATCGCAGCGACCGCAGGCTGCGCGACGACAGGCTCTCGATGCCGATGTCCGCGTCGAGGATCTCGCCCGAACGCGGGTCGACATGGCTCGGCCCGATGGCACCGAACGACGGGCTCGAATTGGTCATCCAGCGCACCGATGCACGACCGAAATCCAGCGTGTCCCAGGTCGCGTCGTCGGGTTGCACCTCGACGCGGATCGCATCCTTGAAACCGATCTTCTCGAACGCCTTGTTCCATTCGAGGATGCCGGCGGTGACCGAGTCGCGGTACTTGTCGGGAATCGTGCTGTCGAGCCAGAAGGTGATCGGCTTGACCGGCTCGGACAGCGCGGCGGCGGGGTCCTTCTTCTCGAGCCGCCATCGGTTGACGAAGCGCTGGCGGGGCGAGCGGGCGAGGTCGTCGCTGAAGTCGGACAGGTTGCTGGTGAAGTGGCCGACGCGGCCGTCGGCCTTGCGTGGCGCCATCACCTGCTCGGGCATCTTCGCCAGCGAATAGTGCAGCGTCATGAACAGGCTGCGCGGATCGGGCACCGAACGCGGCACCGAAGGCATCGGGGTTCCCGGTGGCACCGGTGCGCCCGGAGTCGCCACGGCGATCGATCCGGTGGCGTAGTGGTTCAGCACCTCCAGCACCACCAGGTCCGGGCCGGTGCGGATGTCGGTGATCGCCGAGTTGCGCGCATCGAGGCCATAGCCCTGTCGGTACAGGCGCTGCAGGCCCATCGCGACGCCCATCATGTCGTTGATGAACAGCGGGTTCGCTTCCACCAGCACCGACTTGCGTTCCGGGTGCGGCTGGCTCACCACCGTGGTGGAGGCCAGCAGGCTGGGCGAGAACGCGGCCTCGACCGCACGGCCGTTGGGTGTCTTCGGCGTGGCGACGAATTCGGTGTTGCGCGCCAGCATCTGGACCTGGTTGTGGACGCGGCGGAACTCGATCACCACCTCTTCGCCCATCAGCCCGCCGAAGTAGCGACCTTCGCCGAGGCCGGTCTTGTACTTGGGAGACAGGAACAACGGCTGGTTGAAATCCCCGGGGGCCAGTTCGAGCCAGACCTTGTCGTCCTTCTGCCAGAGCGTGAACAGGCCGCTCATCTGCTTGGCGTCCTTGATCACCTCGGCGAAAGGACGAGGGGCACCCGGTGCTGGCGCACTGGCAGGCGCGGAGCCGGCCGCGGGCATCTGGGCTCCGGGTGCCGGCAGCTTGGCGACCACACCGGCCTGCGAGGTGCCGGGCATCGAGGCAGCCGCAGCCACCGCCGGCGCAGCGACCGCTGCGGTCGCTGCCGCGGGGGCCGACTCAGGCGGGGTCATCGACGCACAGCCCGCCATCAGCAGCACGCACGCGGGCGCCAGGAACTTCGGCACCACCGGCCGACGCAGGGCCGGGGAGATCGCGCCGGACGATGAGGCCTGTGCGCGGAAGGACGGGCTCGGGGCTGGGGAATGATTGGTCATGCGTTGATGCGGCAGAAGTAGGACGGGCGGCCCGACGATGGAGTCGTGCCGCCCGGCGCAAGTTTCAACAGAGGCCGAAGTTCAGTTCACTTCAGGGCCTTGAAGCGCACCCGCTTCGGACGGGCGCCCTCCTCGCCGAGGCGCTTCTTCTTGTCGGCTTCGTACTCCTGGTAGTTGCCGTCGAAGAACACCCATTTCGAATCGCCCTCGGCCGCGAGGATGTGCGTCGCGATGCGGTCCAGGAACCAGCGGTCGTGGCTGATCACCATGATGCTTCCGGCGAACTCGAGCAGCGCGTCTTCCAGCGCACGCAGCGTTTCGACGTCGAGGTCGTTCGACGGTTCGTCGAGCATCAGCACGTTGCCGCCGGCGATCAGCGTCTTGGCCAGGTGCAGCCGGCCGCGCTCACCGCCCGACAGGTTGCCCACCAGCTTCTGCTGATCGTTGCCCTTGAAGTTGAAGCGGCCCAGGTACGCACGCGACGGCACGACGAACTTGCCGATCATCAGGTTGTCGAGACCGCCAGACACATCCTGCCAGACCGTCTTGTCTGCCTCCAGGCTGTCGCGGCTCTGGTCGACGAAGGCCATCTTCACGGTGGCACCGATCTTCACGTTGCCGCTGTCGGGCTTCTCCTTGCCAGCGATCATCCGGAACAGCGTCGACTTGCCAGCGCCGTTCGGGCCGATGATGCCGACGATGGCACCCGCGGGCACCTTGAAGCTGAGGTCATCGATCAGCACGCGATCGCCGAAGCTCTTGGTGACGTTCTCGAACTCGATGACCTCGTGGCCGAGGCGATCGGCCACCGGAATGAAGATCTCGTTGGTCTCGTTGCGCTTCTGGTACTCGACGTCGGACAACTCCTCGAAGCGCGCCATGCGCGCCTTGCTCTTCGCCTGGCGGCCCTTCGGGTTCTGGCGCACCCACTCGAGCTCCTTCTTCATCGCCTTGGTGCGCGCATCCTCGGACTTCTGCTCCTGCTCCAGCCGGCCTTCCTTCTGCTCCAGCCAGGTGCTGTAGTTGCCCTTCCAAGGGATGCCCGATCCGCGGTCGAGTTCGAGGATCCACTCCGCGGCGTTGTCGAGGAAGTAACGATCGTGGGTGATCGCCACCACCGTGCCGCTGTAGCGGTGCAGGAACTGCTCGAGCCAGTCGACCGACTCGGCGTCCAGGTGGTTGGTCGGCTCGTCAAGCAGCAGCATGTCGGGCTTGGACAGCAGCAGACGGCACAGCGCGACGCGGCGCTTCTCGCCACCCGACAGCTTGCCGATCACCGCATCCCACGGCGGCAGACGCAGCGCGTCGGCGGCCAGCTCGAGCTGCAGATCGGTGTTCTCGGAGCCGGCCGACGAGATGATCGCCTCCAGTTCGGCCTGCTCGGCGGCCAGCGCGTCGAAATCGGCATCCTCCGCGGCGTACTCGGCATACACCTCGTCGAGCCGCTTCTTGGCAGCCAGCACGCCACCGATGCCCTCCTCGACCGACTCGCGCACGGTCTGGTCGGGGTTCATCACCGGTTCCTGCGGCAGGTATCCGATCTTCAGGCCGGGCATCGGGGTGGCTTCGCCCTCGATGTCCTTGTCGACGCCGGCCATGATCTTCAGCAGCGTCGACTTGCCCGAGCCGTTCAGCCCCAGCATGCCGATCTTGGCGCCCGGGAAGAAGCTGAGCGAAATGTTCTTCAGGATCTGACGCTTCGGCGGGACGATCTTGCCGACGCGGTTCATGGTGAAAACGTACTGCGCCATTACAGGGCCCTCCCGGAGCAAAGCGAGTGGAGACCGCCGAAGGC
>JAGNWJ010000052.1:0-7176 GCA_017986065.1 Rhizobacter sp.
GGCTGATCTCGGAGCTGTCGGTCGGACAGTTCCAGCGCGTGCTGTTCGCGCGGGTCCTGATGCAGGACGCGCCGGTGATCCTGCTCGACGAACCGTTCAATGCGATCGACACGCGCACCACGGCCGATCTGATGCGGCTGGTGCAGCACTGGCACGACGAGGGCCGGACCGTGATCGCGGTGCTGCACGATCTGGCGCAGGTGCGCGAGCACTTCCCGCTGACCCTGCTGCTGGCGCGCGAGTGCGTGGCGCACGGGCCGACCGAAGAGGTGCTCGTGCCCCGCCACCTGATGCGCGCGCAGCAGATGGCCGAGCAGTGGGACGAGAACGCCGATTGGTGCGCAGCCCCTGTGCTGGTGTCGAGGGCGCCGTCATGACGCTGCTGATGTGGTCGCAGGGCATGCTGATACAGCCCTTCGTCGAATTCGGATTCATGCGCCGTGCGCTGGTCGCCTGTCTCGCACTGGGACTGAGCTGCGGGCCGATCGGCACCTTGCTGGTCTTGCGTCGCATGAGTCTGGTCGGCGACGCGATCGCGCATGCGCTGCTGCCCGGCGCCGCGCTGGCCTTCGTGCTTTTCGGCTTCTCGCTGTGGGCGATGAGCATCGGCGGATTCGTCGCGGCCGTCGCGGTCGCAGGCCTGGCGGGGCTGGTCGCACGTCTGACGCCCCAGCGCGAGGATGCCAGCTTCGCGGCGTTCTACCTGATCGCGCTGGCCGCGGGCGTGATGATCATCTCGATACGCGGCAACAGCGTCGACCTGATGCGCGTCCTGTTCGGCACCGTGCTGGCCGTCGACGACGCGTCGCTGCTGCTGATCGCCGGCATCGCGAGCCTGAGCCTGCTGGTGCTGGCGCTGGTGTACCGGCCACTGGTGGTCGAGTGCTTCGACCCCGGGTTCCTGCGCCACCTGGGCAATGCCGGGGCCTGGGTGCACGCGCTGTTCCTGATGCTGCTGGTGCTCAATCTCGTGGGCGGCTTCCAGGCGCTGGGTACGCTGATGGCGGTCGGTCTGATGATGCTGCCCGCCACCGCCGCGCGCTTCTGGGCCGCCGAGGTCTGGAGCCTGGCTGCGGTGGCCGCTCTGTTCGCCGTGCTCAGCGGCTGGGGCGGGTTGCTGCTGTCGTATCACGCCAACTTGCCGTCGGGCCCGTCCATCGTGCTGCTGGCTGGCAGTTTCTACGCGCTGTCTCTGCTGATCGGCCGGCGTGACAGCCTGCTTGCACGGCAGTTGTCGCGCCGCTCACACCGCAAGGCCTGATGATGCAATTCGATCCGCAACGCATGAAGATTCAGCGCCGCCGCCTGTTGTTGGCGGCAGCCTCGGCGACCTTGGCGCACTGGCCCGTGAGCGGCGCAGAAAACTCAATAGATGCGATGCGTGCGCCCGGGCCGCTGCGGGTGGTGGCGACTTTCTCGGTGCTGGCCGACATCGCTCGCGAGTTGGGTGGCCCGGCGGTCGAAGTGACATCCCTGGTTGGACCGAACGCCGACGCTCATGTGTTCGAACCCACGCCTTCGGATGTACAGCGCGTAGCGCGCGCGCAATTGGTGATCACCAACGGCCTGCGCTTCGAGGGCTGGATCGACCGGCTGATCGCTGCCTCAGGCTACCGCGGCCCGATCGTGGTGGCCAGCCGCGGCGTGACCGTCCGACATTCTGCTGGCGGCGCTGACCCGCATGCCTGGCAAGATCTGGCCAACGGCCAGCGATATGCCGAAAACATTTCCACCGCGATGCTTGCTGCGACCTCTCCGCGCGCGCCGCGATATGCCTTGGAGATCCGCGGCCACACCGCGGACTACCTGCGGCGCCTCGAAGTGCTCGACCGCGACATCCGTGCGCGAATCGCAGCGATACCTCCCGAGCGCCGGCGCGTGATCACCTCGCACGATGCGTTCGGCTATTTCGCCGACGCCTATGGGGTCACCTTCATCGCTCCACGTGGCTGGACCACCGGCAGCGAGCCGTCGGCAAAGGCGGTGGCGGCCATCGTCCGTCAGGCCCGTGCATCGAAGGCCAGTGCGCTGCTCGTCGAGAACATCAGCGACCCCAGGCTGATCGAGCGCATCGGCCGCGAATCCGGACTGAAGGTCGGCGGCGCGCTCTATTCCGACGCGCTGTCGCCGGTGGGTACCGAAGCCGATACCTATGTGCGCATGTTCGAGCACAACGTCAGGACGCTGGTGGATGCGATGTCTCCTGCGCGGCCCGTCGGTCTCGACCCTGCGACTGCCGCGAGGCCTTGAGCGGCCGCGGTGATGGATCCACGACGCGATGCACATCCACAAGACCTTGGCCGTGCTGTGTCTCGCGTTGGCAGCATGCACTTCCGTTTTCCTCGTCTTCACCTTGAAGCCGACCACGTGGACCGCCCACGTCATCTTTACGGGTTGGCTGTGCCTGCCCTACGCCGCGATGCTCTGCCTTCTGCTGCGTGGATGGAAAGCACGACTCCCCGGCCTGTCGCGGTCCCTCGCGGTGACGCTGGTCTCGATGGCAGGCCTGCTGTTCCTGCTCGATACGGTAGTCTGGCGACCGGATGCTCAAGGGGCGATCGCGGTTCTGATGATTCCGATGATCCAGGGCGGATTGCTGGCGATCGTTCTGCCGGTCCTGAAACGATGGGTGCCTGATCCGAGTCATTGATCCTTCCGCCCGGCCGCGTGGCATGTCTCCATTCCTTCAAATCAACCGCTGCTCATCGCTATGTCCGAATCCAACCCCGTCAGCACCGAATCCCTCTCAGTCCTCGGCATCAAGACCGGTCGCGCCGGGCCGCGGCTGCTGGTACTGGGCGCCGTGCATGGCAATGAAACCTGCGGCCCCCGCGCCATCGAGAAGGTGCTGGCCGACTTCGATGTCGAGAAGCTCAAGCTGCTGCGAGGCAATGTCACCTTCGTGCCGATCACCAACCCGCTGGCCTACCAGCGAGGCAGGCGTGAAGGCGATCGCAACCTGAACCGCAATCTTCGGCCGACCGACACGCCGCAGGATTTCGAGGATCGCATCGCCAACGCGCTGTGCCCGCTGATCGCGCAGCACGACATGCTGCTCGACCTGCACTCGTTCCAGTCGCCGGGCGAGCCCTTCGCCATGCTCGGCCCGCTGAACAACGAGGACACGCTGCAGCCGTTCGAACTGGCTGCGCACGAGGAAGCGGTGGCGGTGCGCCTGGGCCCGAAGCGCTTCGTCGAAGGCTGGCTCGAGACGTATGCCGCCGGTGTCGCCAACCGCGTCAAGCGGGCCGATCAATCGGTCGATCCGAATGCGCGCGCCACCTTGCTCAACACCGATCCGAGCTACGGCATCGGCACCACCGAGTACATGCGCAGCGTCGGCGGTGTGGCGATCACGCTCGAGTGCGGCCAGCACGACGATCCGAATGCGCCGGAAGTCGGCTATCGCGCGATCCTCAACGCGATGGCACACCTGGCGATGATCGAAGCGCCTCGCCCGGAGCCGCGCACCGATGTCGAAGTGTTGCGACTGACCGAGGTCACCGATCGCCTGCATGCGGACGATGCCTTCGTGAAGCCGTGGGCCAGCTTCGATCCGGTGTCGGCCGGCGAGCCCATCGGCCGCCGTCACGATGGAACGCTGGTCACCGCGCCGAGCGATGGGTTCATCGTCTTCCCGAACACCAAGGCCACGCCAGGCAACGAGTGGTTCTATTTCGCCCGGACCAGCGATCGGAAACTGAACGTCGAGTGAGGATTGGCGTCGCGTGCCGCGGCGTGCCTGGCGCGGGCCGACCTTTTCGCTGCCGAAAGAGAAACCATGAAACGTATCTCCGCCTGGGTCGCCGCACTTTTCCTGTCCAGCGGCACGGTGGTGCTGGCGCAGGGCCAGCCGCATGTCCACGGCGTCGCCAGGCTCGATGTCGCAGTCGAGGCCGGGCAGGTCGTGCTGCAGTTCGAGACGCCGCTCGACAGCCTGCTGGGCTTCGAGCGGGCGCCGCGGGGCGCGGACGAAACGCGGCGGGCGGAGCTGGCCATCGCTGCACTGAAGGCGGCCGATGCGCTGTTCAGGTTCACGCCGGCCGCCGGCTGCACGCCGGCCCGTGTCGATCTCAGATCGGCGGCCCTGAAGCTGGGCTCGCCCGACCCGGCCGAGGCGCACGAAGGCCACGCCGACCTCGATGCCACCTACGTCTTCAAGTGTGTTGACTCGGCCAAGGCAGCGGAGGTCGATGTCGGGCTGTTCGAAGCGTTCAGTCGCTTGCAGGGCTTGAAGGTCGAGGTCGTGACGGCGCGCGGCCAGTTCAAGCGCGACCTGAAGCGGCCCGCGAAGCGCGTGTCGCTGGCTCGCTGACCCGTTGCCTCCCATGCGAAGCCCTCGCCCTTCCTGTGCCGTCGCGCGCTGCAACAGTGAGTGACGTCGCGTGATCGAGTTGCGTGATCTTCGCTTCGCCTGGCCGGGCGCCGCGAGCGACTGCGTGGTCATCGACTCGCTGAGCATCCCGGCCGGCCGCACGGTGTTCCTGCATGGGCCCAGCGGCGGAGGGAAGAGCACGCTGCTCGGCCTGCTGGCGGGCGTGCTGTTGCCGCGAGCCGGGTCGGTCAGCCTGCTCGATACCCGCTGGGCTGATCTGTCGGGCGCGCGGCGCGATGCGTTCCGCGCCGATCACGTCGGCTACATCTTCCAGCAGTTCAACCTGCTGCCCTACCTGAGCGTGGTCGATAACGTGCTGCTGCCATGCCGCTTCTCGCGTCTGCGTCGCGAACGGGCCGCGCAGGACGGTGGATCTCCCGGCCACGCCGCACGCGAGTTGCTCGAGCGCGTCGGGCTTTCGCAGGGCTTGTGGACGCGAGCTGCCGCACAGTTGTCGGTCGGCCAGCAGCAGCGCGTCGCGGCGGCACGTGCCTTGATCGGTCGGCCCGAGGTGGTGATCGCCGACGAGCCGACCTCCGCACTCGATGCCGTGCTGCGCGACAGCTTCATGGATCTGCTGCTCGATGCCTGTCACGCATCGCGCGGCACGCTGGTCTTCGTGAGCCACGATGAGCGGCTGGCAGCGCGGTTCGACGAGAGACTCTCTCTCTCGGCGGTCAACCGTGCAGCGTCGTCGATGCAGGCCGAGGATTCCCTGTGAGCGCATTGCTGACGCTGGCATGGCGCAGTTCCTGGAGCCGACGTGCAACGCTGTCTCTGGTGCTGCTGTCCGTGGCGCTTTCGACGTTCCTGCTGCTGGGCTTCGAGCAGGTGCGGACCGATGTCCGCGAGAACTTCTCGCAGTCGGTCAGCGGAACGGACCTGGTGGTCGGCGCGCGCACCGGATCGGTCCAGCTCATGCTGTATGCGGTGTTCCACGTCGGCAGCGCGACCAACAACATCCGCATGGACAGCCTCGCCGCGATCGCACAGCACCGGGCCGTCGATTGGGTGGTGCCGCTGTCGCTGGGCGACTCGCATCACGGCTTTGCGGTGCTGGGCACGACGTCCGATTACTTCAACCGATTCCTGTACGGCGACCGCGAGCCGCTGGTGCTGGCGCAGGGCCGCGCCTTCACGAACGGCATCGACGGGTTGTATGGCGCGGTGCTCGGCGCGGAGGTGGCGCACGCACGGCGCTACAGGCTCGGTGACAAGCTGACCCTGATGCACGGCAGCGGTGGTCTGCCCGGCTCGGAGCACGCCGACAAGCCGTTCACCGTGGTGGGCATCCTCGCGCGAACCGGCACGCCGGTCGATCGGACGGTGCACATCAGCCTCGAATCGCTGGAAGCGATCCACATCGACTGGGTGGGTGGCGCGCCTCTGCCTGGCGTCGTGATTGCGCCCGAGCAGGCGCGCAAGTTCGATCTGGCGCCCAAGCAGGTGACCGCTGCGCTGGTCGGGTTGAAGGGGCGGGCGGCGGTGTTCAATGTGCAGCGATTTGTTTCCGGGTATGCCGGCGAGCCGCTGATGGCGGTGCTGCCGGGGGTGGCGCTCGACGAGTTGTGGGACGTGGTCGGCTTGGGCGAGAAGGCGCTGCTCGGCATGTCGGCCATGGTCGGCGTGGTCAGCCTGGCGGGGTTGATTGCGGTGGTGATGGCAGGCCTGAACGAGCGGCGCCGGGAACTGGCGGTTCTGCGTGCGGTGGGCGCCGGGCCGCGCCACGTGCTGCTGCTGCTGGCGGGCGAGGGCCTGATGGTCACGCTGGCGGGTGCACTGCTGGGTGCGCTCGCAACGGGCCTGTTCATCGCGACGAGCGCGCCCTGGGTGCAGGCTCACCACGGAGTCAACCTGAAACTTTCCGTGCCGAGCGAGACCCAATGGATGCTGCTCGCCGCCGTCGTGCTCGCGGGCGGCGTCGCCAGTCTGATTCCGGCGTGGCGAGCCTACCGACTGTCTCTGGCCGATGGCCTGTCCCCGAGGGTGTGAAGATGAAGAATGGATCGTGGGTCTGGGGCGTTGCCGCTGCCACAGGGCTTCGCGCAGTGGCAACGATGGTGGGTGTCCTGCTGCTCGGTGCTGCGGGCAGCAGCTGGGCGCAGGACGGCGGCGCGGGTGCCGCGGGATCGCCTTCGCTGAGCCGACCGCTCGGCGGCTCGGGCGCGAGCAAGGCGGCTGCGCCCGGCACTTTCCGCGAGATCAAGTGGGATGACCTGGTGCCGCAGGACTGGGATCCGCTGAAGCAGTTCAAGAGCACCAATTTCAGCGTGATGAACGACAGCGATCCGCGCGCCACCGAGATGCTCAAGCGCATGCGCGAGACCTGGGACAACGCGCCGACCAACAACGAGATGGATGGCGTCGCGGTGCGGATTCCGGGCTACCTGGTGCCGCTGGAAGACAACAAGAGCGGCTTGAAGGAATTCCTGCTGGTGCCGTATTTCGGGGCCTGCATCCACTCGCCACCGCCGCCTGCCAACCAGATCATCCACGTCAAACCGCAGAAGCCGCCGAAGGGCTTCCATTCGATGGACACGGTCTGGGTCAGCGGGACGTTGAAGACGCTGCGCAGCGACAGCTACATGGGGTCGAGCGGCTACCGGATGGACGCGGTGAGCGTCGAGGCCTACGTCGAGAAGTGAAGGGTCGGCTCAGGCCCGGGCGACCCGGTCGCGGCCGCCGGTCTTCGCCTGATAGAGCGCCGCATCGGCGCGCGCGATCAGCGATGACGCATCGTCGTCAGGCCGCATCTCGGCAACCCCGCCCGAGATGGTGACGGTCAGCAGCACTTCCTGCGT
>JAGNWJ010000052.1:7276-20509 GCA_017986065.1 Rhizobacter sp.
TCTTCATCGTCTGCTCGTCTGCCGGAGCGATGTGCCGCTTGTAGAGGTCGACGACCGCGTCGTCATCGATGCCCGATTCAGCCTTGATCAGTTGATCCACGGAGGACGCCAGACCCGGGTTGATCCCCGCCACGTACTCGTACCAAAGCGTGAAGGTGACGGGATTGAATGCGGCGGCGTGGCGGCCCATGTGACCCAAAGCCAGACGCAGCAGTTCGGCGGTTCGCTCTTTGGATTCCGAGTAACGCAAGGGCACTCCAGACGAAAAGGGTGGTATGGACAAACCCGCGGAGTTTAGTGTCAAACGGGTATTCCATGCCGCACTCGCGGGTCGCATTCATGCCAATTAAGTTCGGCCCGCACGGGGCGTGATCGACCGGCCCGGGACAGCGGCCCGGCCGCACGACAATCGCCGGATGTTCTCCCCCTCGCAAAACGACGTGCGCCGGTTCTTCTGTGCTGCCCATCAGAAGTCGCGTGATGGTCTGCCGATGACGGCCCTGGAAATCCTCGCTGCCGACTGGATCGCCGAGCACCCCGAGTACCACGCCGAACTCGCCGATGTCGATGCGGCGCTGGCCGCCGTCTACGACGTCGAGGCCGGGCGCAGCAACCCCTTCCTGCATTTGTCGATGCACCTGTCGATCAGCGAGCAGGTGTCGATCGATCAGCCTCGTGGCATCAGGCAGGCGGTCGAGCTTCTCACCGCGCGGCGCAGTTCGGCACACGCCGCCCATCACGAGGTGATGGAATGTCTCGGGGACATGATGTGGGCCTCGCAGCGCAGCGGCCTGCCGCCGGATGGCGAGCGCTACATCGCCAGCGTCAGGCAGCGCGCCACGCGGGATTGACGACGAATTCCCGCGGGCGGGCACCCGAGGGCGAGACCCGCAGTTCCGGTTCATCACGGCTTCAGGGAGCGCTTCTACCGTGTCTGGATGGATGCGACGCAACCGACGACAGTGCAGCGCGATGCGATGTGGACGCTGGCGTTTCTCGCTTTCGTGCTGGCCTGGGATGCCGGCGGCGGCGACCTCCGGGTCATGCATCTGTTCGGAGACGCGCACGGCTTCGCCTGGCGCAACCACTGGCTGCTCGTCGGCTGGTTCCACGAGGGCGGACGCTGGCTGAGCGCGCTGGTGGTCGGGGTCGTTCTCGTCAACGTCGTGCGGCCCTGGGCATTTGCGCGAGACATGTCGACGCTGACCCGATGGTGGTGGTGCGCGACCACATTGACGTGCCTGCTGCTGATACCGACGCTCAAGCACGGCAGCATGACGAGTTGCCCCTGGGACCTGACCGAGTTCGGTGGCTCGGCGCACTACGTGTCGCACTGGGCGCGGCACATCAGGGACGGTGGGCCCGGTGGATGCTTTCCGGCCGGACACGCTTCTGCTGCTTTCAGCTTCTTCGGCGGATGGTTCGCATTGCGCGCCACGTCACCGAAGGCCGCTCGGCGCTGGCTCGCCGGCGTGTGGGCCTGCGGCATCGTGTTTGGCGTGGCCCAGTCGCTGCGCGGGGCACATTACCCGAGCCACTCGTTGTGGACTGCCTGGCTGTGCTGGACCACCAGCGCCGTGATGTGGCATGCCAGCAGTCGCCTGCGCATGCTGCCGATGCGTCGTGTCGAGGCCGTGGCGGGCAGTTGATCCCGACGGCAGGACTCAGATGCTGAATTCGAGGTTGTCGATCAACCGGGTCGCGCCCAGCCTGGCGGCACCCAGGGCGACCCAGTTGCCGCGCCGATCGTCGCTTTCCGCGGGAGACAGAAGGTTGTCCTGGCGGCGCACCGTCAGGTAGTCCGGCTTCCAGCCGCGTGCCGTCAATGCCTGCCGGGCCTGCGATTCGATCAGATCGACAGGCCCGATGCCGTCACGGAATCGCTCCGTCAGCGCATGCAGTGCTTGCGACAGTTCGACGGCCTGCGCGCGCTCGGCCTGACTCAGGTAGCCATTGCGAGACGACAGCGCGAGCCCGTCGTGGGCGCGCAGGGTCTCGCCGGCTTCGATCACGATCGGCAGCGCGAACTGGTGTGCCATCCGGCGGATCACCATCAGTTGCTGGTAGTCCTTCTTGCCGAACACGGCGACCCGGGGCTGCACTGCATTGAACAGCTTCATGACGACCGTGGCGACGCCGGTGAAGAAGCCGGGACGGAAGTGTCCTTCGAGAATGTCGGCCAGGGCCGGGTCTGGCTGCACGGTGAAGGTCTGCGGCTCGGGGTAGAGCTCGTGTTCGTCGGGCGCAAAGACGATGTTGCAGCCGGCCGGTGCCAGCAGCTCGCAATCGCGATCCAGCGTGCGCGGGTAGCGGTCGAAGTCCTCGTGCGGTGCGAACTGGAGGCGGTTGACGAAGATGCTCGTGACCACCGGCAGGCCGTGCGCCGCAGCCTGCCGCACCAGTGCCAGGTGTCCGTCGTGCAGGTTGCCCATCGTCGGCACGAACGTGCAGGTTCCGGGGACTGGCAGCGCCGCGCGTAATGCGGCGATGTTGTGAACGATCAGCATGTTCAATACCCGTGCAGTGCCGGGTCGGGAAAGCGGCGGGCCTTCACGTCGGCGACGAAGGTGGCCACGGCCGCCTCGATCGACGGTGCACCCTTCATGAAGTCGCGCACGAAGCGGGGCAGCCTGCCCTGGGTCACGCCCAGCATGTCGTGAAGCACCAGCACCTGGCCCGAGCAATCGACGCCAGCGCCGATGCCGATGACGGGAATGCCCACCGCCTGGGTGAGCGCGCGGCCGACCTCGGAAGGCACCAGTTCCACGACCATCATGGCTGCGCCGGCCTGTGCCAGTTCGGTGGCCTGGCGCAGCAGCAGCGCAACCGCTTCGTCGCTGCGCCCCTGCACGCGGTAGCCGCCGAGCGCGTGCACCGATTGCGGCGTCAAGCCGAGGTGGGCGCACACCGGGATGCCGCGGTCCACCAGGAAGCGCACGGTCTCGGCCGTCCAGCCGCCGCCTTCGAGCTTGACCATGTGCGCACCCGCCTGCATCAGCACCGTGGCACTGGCCAGCGCCTGCTCGCGCGATTGCTGGTAGCTGCCGAATGGCAGGTCGCTGATCAGCCAGGCGCTGCGGTTGCCGCGGGCGACGCAGCGGGTGTGATACGCGGCATCCTCGAGCGCCACCGGCAGCGTGCTGGATCGCCCCTGAACCACCATGCCCAGTGAATCGCCCACCATCAGGCAGTCGACGCCGGCGCCGTCGAGCAGGCGGGCGAAGCTGGCGTCGTAGCAGGTCAGCACGCTGATCGGCTCGCCGGCGGCATGCATCTCGCGCAGGCGATGGAGCGTGACCGGCTTGCGACCGGCCGGCGCGGCCTCGTTGGACGGGTGGCTGCTCATGGTCGGGCGCTCAGGCGGCCTTCATGCCCAGCGTCTCGAGCAGCACCTGATCAGCCGACACATCGGGGTTGCCGGTGACCAGCAGCTTGTCGCCGTAGAAGATCGAGTTGGCCCCGGCCAGGAAGCACAGCGCCTGCACCGCGTCGCCGAGCGCCTGGCGGCCGGCCGACAGCCGCACGCGGGTGTGCGGCATCGTGATGCGTGCGGCAGCGATCGTGCGCACGAACTCGAACGGATCGAGCGGCGCCTGCCCGTGCAGCGGGGTGCCCTCGACCGGCACCAGGTGGTTGATCGGCACCGATTCGGGGTAGGGCTCCATGTTGGCCAGTTCGGCGATGAGCGCAGCGCGTTGCGTGCGTGTCTCGCCCATGCCGACGATGCCGCCGCAGCAGACCTTGACGCCAGCGCCGCGCACGCGCTGCAGCGTGTCGATGCGGTCCTCGAACTGGCGCGTCTGCACGATGTCGGCGTACTTGTCCGGCGCGGTGTCGATGTTGTGGTTGTAGTAGTCGAGGCCGGCATCGCGCAGGGCTTCAGCGTGGCCGTCGCCCAGCATGCCGAGCGTCGCGCAGGTTTCCATGCCCAGGCCCTTCACCGCGCTGATCAGCTGTGACACCTTCTCGATGTCGCGATCCTTCGGGCCGCGCCAGGCCGCGCCCATGCAGAAGCGCGTGGCGCCGGCGGCCTTCGCCTGGCGTGCGGCAGCCAGCACCTCGTCGACCTTCATCAGCGCGGTCGCCTCGACGCCGGTGTCGTGGGCGGCCGACTGCGGGCAGTAAGAGCAGTTCTCGGCGCAGCCTCCCGTCTTGATCGACAGCAGGGTCGACAGCTGCACCTCGGTCGGATCGAAGTTGGCACGGTGCACCGTCTGCGCCCGGAACAGCAACTCGGGGAAGGGCAGCGCGAACAGCGCCTCGATCTGCGCCACCTGCCAGCGTTGCGTGCCGGCACCGGAGGCCGCGGCGGGAGCGGTGTTTCGAACGAGCTGGATCGGGGCTTCTTGTGGGGATGTTGCTTGCATTTTTCGGGTCTCGCTTGGGCGCTGCCGCAATGATGCGCCGGATCGTTGGGGAATGTGGGCAGGCCGTCAAACGGCCTGGTAGGCCAGGCGCACGTAGATCGGCGCGTAGGCTTCGGCCTGCGTGATCTCGAGCAGCATCTCGCGCGCCAGCTCCAGCATCGCGATGAACGTGACGACCAGCACCGGCTGGCCACGCGACACGTCGAACAGTTCGTGGAATTCGACGAACTTGCGGCCCTGCAGCGCGCGCAGCACGATGCTCATGTGCTCGCGCACGCTGAGCTGCTCGCGATTGATGGTGTGGTGCTGCGTCAGGTTCGCACGCTTGAGCACGTCGGCCCAGGCCGCGCGCAGATCGTCGGGGTCGACATCGGGGAAACGTGGCACCAGCGACTGCTCGATATGCACCTGTGCACGCAGGAAGTCGCGGCCCAGCACCGGCAGCGCGTCGAGGCGTGCGGCAGCCAGCTTCATCTGCTCGTACTCGACCAGGCGGCGAACCAGCTCCGCACGCGGGTCTTCCGGCTCGGCGCCGTCGGGGCTGCGCTTGGGAGGCAGCAGCATGCGCGACTTGATCTCGATCAGCATCGCTGCCATCAGCAGGTATTCGCTGGCGAGTTCGAGGTTGGTCTTGCGGATCTGCTCGACGTAGGCCAGGTACTGGCGAGTCACGTCGGCCAGCGGGATGTCGAGGATGTTGAAGTTCTGCCGCCTGATCAGGTACAGCAGCAGGTCCAGCGGCCCCTCGAAGGCCTCGAGGAACAGCTGCAGCGCATCCGGCGGGATGTACAGGTCGTGCGGCAGCTTGAACAGCGGCTCGCCATAGAGCCGCGCCACCGCCACGCCGTCCAGTACCACCGGCGGGATGTTCGCCACGTCGTCCGCCATGCCCTGCGAAGTCAGTGCCTGCAGCTCGGGGGGCTCCAGCAGCGCAGGGCCGGGGAGGTTCATCGCCCGGCCGGCTTACTTCGGCCCGGTCTGGTACACGTAGGGCCGCTGTGGCACGCGCGACTCGGCGTCCTCGGCCTGCGCGTCACGGTCGACCTGCTTGTCCCACAGCAGTGCGCGCCCGGCGCGCTGCTCGGCTTCGAGGGAGGGCTTCTTTGCCTTCAGGGTTTCGATGAAATCGGTCACGTCCGACTTGTAGGGTTTCCAGAACAGCGGCATGGTCAGGTGGGGCTCGACGTCCGGCAGGCACGTCGGTGGCGAGTGGCACAGAGGAAACCCGGAGTTTACCGGGGCGGGCGCGTCGGGCCACGCGCAGACCGGCGCCGCAACCCGGCCTTTCCCTGAAACCGGTTTCATCAAATTTGCGGGTTGACCTGTCACGATGCCGCGATGCAGGAAGTCGAGCTGAAGTTTCAGGTGCCGCCTCAGGCGCGCAAAGCGGTCGAATCGGCAGTCGCCGGGCCGCATCCCGCTCGCCGCATCCGCTTGCAGGCCGCCTATTTCGACACGCCCCTGGGGGCTTTGGCCGGGGCTGCGCTGGCCTTGCGGCTGCGCAAGGAGGGCCGGGTCTGGGTGCAGACGCTCAAGGGCACCCTGCCCGACGGCACCGGCATGATCCGCTCCGAACACAACGTGCCGCGGGTCGAAGGCGGTCCCGACGCGCCGGCCATCGACCCGCACCTGCACGCCGGGACCCCTGTCGGCGCGGCGCTGTTGAAGGTTCTGCAGCAGGCCGATGGCGAACTGCGCAGCGTGATGGTCACGGACATCTGGCGGCGCGTGCGCACCACGCGGGTACCCGGCGGATGGGTCGAACTGGCGTTCGACGTCGGCACGATCGAGGCCGGACCGGCCGAAGCGCCGCGCCGGGTGTCCGTGTGCGAACTCGAGATCGAGCTCAAGCGCGGGCACCCGCAGGCGGTCGTCGGTGCGGCGCAGCGCTGGGTCACGCGCCACGGGCTGTGGCTGGACACCCGCAGCAAGGCCGAACTGGGCAACCTCCTGCTTCGCGACGTGGCCATGGCGGCTCCGCGCCGTGCCGGCGAGGTGATCCTGGCAAGGTCGATGTCGCCCGCGCAGGCGCTCGATGTGGTTCTGCGTTCGTGCCTGGAGCAGATCAGCGTCAACGCCAGCCAGATCGCCAGCGGCGTGCACGCGCCCGAACACGTCCATCAGTTGAGGGTCGGCCTGCGCCGATTGCGCACCGCGTTGCGGTTCTTCGGTGGCTCACGGCTGGCCGAGGCCATCGATGCGGGGACGCGTGACGCGCTGGCGGCCGATGCCGCGGAATGGTTTCGTCTGCTCGGACAGGCGCGCGACCGAGATGCAGTGGCCGGCCCGCTGGCGATCGATCTGGCCCGCGCGCTCTCCGCGGTGGGTCTGTCGGGCGAGATGCCTGCCTTGCACGCGACCGGCGACGAGATCGACCCGACCCTGGTCGTGCGCCGTGGCAGCTCCCAGCGCCTGATACTGGGCCTGATCTCGCGCCTCCAGCGCGGCCAGCCGACGGTTGCAGCTGCTGCGGTGCCGGTTGCTTCCGCAGCGGCGCAGCCGGTGTTGTCGGAGCCCCGGATCGAGGGCCCCGTGACCTCGCTGACGCTGCGCAAGCGGCTGGTTCAGCGGCTGAATCGCTGGCATCGGCAGGTCGCGGCCGACGCGCAGCACTTCGACGTCCTCGACGATGAGGGCCGCCACCGGCTGCGCAAGCATGTCAAGCGGTTGCGCTATGCGGTGGAATTCTCCGCAGGCGTGTTCGATGCGCGTGAGGTGCGACGCTACCTGCAGGGACTTCGCGCGTTGCAGGAGCGTCTGGGCATCGTCAATGATGTGGCGGTGGGCATCGCGCTCTATTCGGCTGCCGCGCCCGCCGATGCGCGCGCTCTGTTTGCGCTGGGCTGGCTGGCCTCGCAGCGCGAGCGGGCGCTGCAGGCATGCCGGCCGGAACTGAAGCGCTTCCTCGCCATGCCCCGGTTCTGGCGTTCGCGCAGGAACAAGACCGCCTCGAAGTGAAAGGTTCTGTTCTGGTTGCGGATCTGGCGCGTCAAGCCGACTCCGCGGCTGCTGCCATTGCAGACTGCAGATCGGGGCGCAGATTCTGCGCGCCGAGCACCGCCTCGAATCCGGCTCGCCTCATCAGCGACAGTGGTTGTTCATTGACACGGCACAGCACGAGGCGCACGTTCTTGCGTGCCAGCGACCGGTGCAGCTGGGACATGGCGTCGAGCCCCGAGGTGTCCATCAGCACCAGACGGTGCAGGTCCAGCACCATCGCACGGGTGCCGTCGGGAACCTTCTCGACCAGCCCCTCGACCTTGGTCACCGCGCCGAAGAACAGCGCGCCGTAGAGGTTGAACAACACGACACCCGTGGCCGCCGGCTGCTCATCGGCCGCGGCGGGCTGCACCTGGAACAGCGTGCTCATCCGGTAGATGAAGAAGACGCAGGACAGCACCAGGCCGATCTCGATGGCCACGGTGAGGTCGAAGATGACCGTCAGCAGGAAGGTGCCGATCAGGATCGTTCTGTAGCCGGCGCTGAACTGGCGCAGCCGCCGGAACTCATGCCATTCGCCCATGTTGAATGCGACGAACAGCAGGATGCCGGCCAGCGCGGCCAGCGGCACGTGAACCGCCAGCGGTGCGGCGACCAGAACGATCGCGAGCAGCGTCAGCGCATGGACGATGCCCGACACCGGGCTGTTCGCGCCCGACCGCACATTGGTGACGGTGCGCGCGATCGTGCCCGTGACCGGGATGCCGCCGAACAGCGGCACCACCATGTTGGCAACGCCCTGTGCCATCAACTCCTGGTTCGGATCGTGACGCGGCAGGGTCGTGAGGTTGTCGGCGACACGCGCGCACAGCAGCGATTCGACCGCGCCGAGGATCGCGATGGTGATCGTCGGGATGAACAGCTGCTGGGCGCTTTGCCAGCTGATGGTCGGCAGCGCGAGGCTCGGCAGCACGGTCGGTATGCCGCCGAAGCGCGAACCGATGGTTTCGACCGGCAGGCTGAACAGCGCGGTGGCGATGCTCAGCGAAACGAGCGCGACGATCGAGCCTGGCAATCGGGCCGCTCCGCGGACCGTGCGTCCCTCGAGCAGGCGCACCGGCAGCAGTCCGCCCGGACTGAACAGCCGCGTCCACAGGAACAGCCCGCCCAGACTGATGGCGCCGATGGCCAGGGCGGTCGGGTTGATGCTGTCGATGTTCTGCCAGATCGCTTCCAGCTGGTCGAAGAAGTGCGACGGCATCTTGTCGATCGACAGCCCGAGGAAGTCCTTCACCTGCGACAGTGCGATCAGCACCGCGATGCCGTTGGTGAAGCCGATGACGATGCTCACAGGGACGTAGCGCACCAGCCCGCCCAGCTTCAGCGCCCCCATCGCGAAAAGCAGCATGCCGGCCAGCGCGCAGGAAATCAGCAGGTTGGGCAAGCCGTAGCGCTCGACGATGCCGTAGACGATGACGATGAACGCGCCCGCCGGCCCCCCGATCTGGACGTTCGATCCGCCAAGCGCCGCGACCAGGAAGCCGCCGATGATCGCTGTCAGGATGCCCTGTTCGGGCTTGACGCCACTGGCGATGCCGAACGCCATTGCCAGTGGCAGCGCGATCACCCCGACGGTGATGCCGGCGGTCAGGTCGCTGATGAACCGCTGGCGGTCGTAGTCCTTGATCGTATCGAGCAGCCGCGGATGGAAGCGTGCGAATTCAGCCATGAGCGACCGTTCGATGCTGCTTCAGGTCGCGCCACAGGGGCCCTGCGCTGAGCAGCAACAGCAGCAGGGCCAGCGGGATCGTCGTCGAGTACCCCATCTGCTGGAAACCGGCGGCCCCGAGCACGCCGCCGATCAGGAACAGTCCGACCAGTGAACCGTGCGTCCGAAGGCGGGTCCGGTTTGCATGCACCCCCGGGGCGTTGGGCGCGGCCGCTCGGCGCCGGTTCAGGTACATCAGCTTGCCCAGTTCGATGCCGAGGTCGGTGACCATGCCGGTCACGTGCGTGGTGCGGACTT
This sequence comes from Rhizobacter sp., assembly GCA_017986065.1. Lineage (GTDB taxonomy): Bacteria > Pseudomonadota > Gammaproteobacteria > Burkholderiales > Burkholderiaceae_C > PBB1. Next base: position 16,610 of record JAGNWJ010000052.1, read on the forward strand.
CCGAACGTGACGCCTTCGTGATGATGGCGTTCTGCAGGCCCATCATGAAGCACAGCAGAAGTACCGTGGTCGGCACGAGCAGCGCGGTGTGCAGTCCCAGGTTCGCGCCGACCAGGCCGAACAGCAGCATCAGCAACGCTTCGACGACCAGCGGCAGGGCGTAGCAGCTGTGGAAGTTCCGCTGTTGTCCCCAGTTCACGAGGATGGCGGTCAGCATCGCACCGACCAGGAAGCAGCTCAGCGCCAGCCCGCCCGACAGCACCAGGGCGATGCGCCCGAGCACCAGGTTGTCAGCGACGCCGGACACGATGCCGGTCATGTGCGACGTGTACTGCCCCACGGCCAGGAACCCCCCGGCGTTGGCCGCGCCGGCCACGAAGGCAAGCACCTGACCCAGGCGCAGGTTGGTATTCGGCGTTCGATCGCCCGCTGTCCATTCCCGCGTCAGGAGCAGCATGGTCTGGCGCCGGGCGTCAGCGCACTCGCATGCCCGGCGTCGCACCCGGCCAAGGTTCGAGCACGTGGATGCCGGGCTGGCCCTTCTCGTCGGCGTGGCTGGCTGCCAGCACCATGCCCTCGCTGACGCCGAACTTCATCTTGCGCGGTGCGAGGTTGGCCACCAAGACGGTCAGCTTGCCGATCAGATCGGCCGGCACGTAGGCGCTCTTGATTCCGCTGAAGACGTTGCGCGTGCGCGGCAGGCCGGCAGCATCGACTTCGCCGACATCGAGCGTCAGGCGCAGCAGCTTGTCGGAGCCGGCGACATGTTCGCAGTTGACGATCTTCGCGATGCGCAGATCGACCTTCACGAAGTCGTCGATGCCGATGATCGGAGCGATGTCCTCGCCGCCGGGCTTCGGATGCTCGACCACTGCGGCCGCCGGCGGCTCGAACAGTGCATCGAGCAGCTTCGGATCGACGCGCTGCATCAGGTGCCGGTACTCGCCGATCGTGTGGGCGCCGAGCGCACGGTGGGCGTCGGTCGATACCAGCGGATCGATGCGCAGGAACGCCTCGACCTCGGCCGTGAGCGCCGGCAGCACCGGCTTCAGGTAGATCGTGAGCAACCGGAAGGCCTCGATGCAGACGGTGCACACGTCCTGCAGCACCGCGTCCTGGCCCTCCTGCTTGGCCAGTTCCCAGGGCTTGTTCTGGTCGACATACTCGTTGACGCGGTCGGCCAGCAGCATGATCTCGCGCAGCGCACGACCGAAGTCGCGCTCGTCGTAGAGCCGTTCGACAGCGGCGTGACCGCTGCGCAGGTGATCGAGCAGCACGCGGCCTTCGACCCCCACGTCGCTCGACAGCCGGCCGCCGAAGCGTTTGCTCAGGAAGCCCGCCGCACGGCTCGCGATATTGATGTACTTGCCCACCAGGTCGCTGTTGACGCGGGCGACGAAATCGTCCGGGTTGAAGTCGACGTCCTCGACCTTGCTGCTGAGCTTCGTGGCGATGTAGTAGCGCAGCCATTCGGCGTTCATGCCGAGCTCGAGGTACTTCAGGGGCGAGATGCCGGTGCCGCGGCTCTTGCTCATCTTCTCGCCGCTGACGGTGATGAATCCGTGCGCATACACCCGGTCCGGCACCTTGCGGCCCGAGAACTGCAGCATCGCCGGCCAGAACAGCGTGTGGAAGTAGGTGATGTCCTTGCCGATGAAGTGGATCTGCTCGACCGCCGGATCGGCGATGAACTCGTCGAAGCTGCGCTGCTCGCCACGCACCTTCGCCTTGCCCTGGTCGAAGTAGTTCTTCAGCGACGCGAGGTAGCCGACCGGCGCGTCGAGCCACACGTAGAAGTACTTGCCCGGCGCGTCCGGGATCTCGATGCCGAAGTAGGGCGAGTCGCGGCTGATGTCCCAGTCGCTCAGGCCGCCGGCTCCCAGCTCGTCCTTCGTGAACCACTCGCGGATCTTGTTGCCCACTTCGCTCTGCAGCCGCTCGCCGCCGGTCCACTGCTCGAGGAACTCGACGCAGCGTGGATCGCTGAGCTTGAAGAAGTAGTGCTCGCTGCTCCTCATCACCGGAGCGGCCCCGCTGAGCGTCGAGTACGGATTCTTCAGTTCGGTGGGTGCGTAGACCGCGCTGCACACCTCGCAGCTGTCGCCGTACTGATCCCGCGCTCCGCACTTCGGACATTCGCCCTTGATGTAGCGGTCGGGCAGGAACATGCCCTTCACCGGGTCGTAGAACTGCTCGATCGTCCTGGTGGTGATCAGCGAGCCGTCGGCGTGGTCGCGCAGGGCCCTGTAGATGCCTTGCGCGAGTTCGGTGTTCTCGGGCGAGTCGGTGGAGTGCCAGTGGTCGAACGCGATGTGGAACCCGTCGAGGTACTGCTGGCGCCCCGCGGCGATCTCGGCGACGAACTGCTGCGGCGTCTTTCCGGCCTTCTCGGCCGCGATCATGATCGGTGCACCGTGCGCGTCATCGGCTCCGACGAAGTGGACTTCATGGCCCCGCATCCGCTGGAAGCGCACCCAGATGTCGGCCTGGATGTACTCCATCATGTGCCCGATGTGGAACGGCGCGTTGGCGTAGGGCAGGGCGGTGGTGACGAAGAGCTTGCGGGTCATGGGCGGCACAGGTGATCGGGCCCCGCTGCCGTGGTGCACGGCGAGTCCGGGAAGCGGACGATTCTAGGCGTCGCGCCGAGGCGGCCATTGACTTGGCGCACAGGGGGAATGCCCCCTGCGATAGACTGCCGCCGCCCGTTCCGGGGCCTGTTTGGCCACCTGCGCGAACTCTTCTTTTCCCACCTGGACCCGTCATGGCCGCCACCGAATCCGCGTTGCTCGAAGCCCTGAAATCGGTGATCGATCCGAACACCGGGCGCGACTTTGTCAGTACGAAGCAACTGAAGAACCTGCGGATCGACGAGGGCGACGTGGCTTTCGACGTCGAACTGGGATATCCGGCCAAGAGCCAGTTGCCGATGCTGCGCAAGGCGCTGATCGCGGCAGCCAAGTCGGTGGCCGGGGTCGAGAACGTCAGTGCGAACCTGGCCACCAAGGTCATCCCGCACGCGGTGCAGCGCGGTGTGCAGTTGCTGCCCAACGTCAAGAACATCGTCGCGGTGGCGTCGGGCAAGGGCGGTGTCGGCAAGAGCACGACCGCGGTCAACCTGGCGCTGGCGCTGGCTGCCGAGGGCGCACGCGTGGGCATCCTCGACGCCGACATCTACGGCCCCAGCCAGCCGATGATGATGGGCATCGAGGGCCGCCCCGAGTCGGCTGACGGCAAGTCGATGGAGCCGCTCGAGAACTACGGCGTGCAGGTGATGTCGATCGGCTTCCTGGTCGAGGCCGACAGCCCCATGGTCTGGCGCGGTCCGATGGCGACGCAGGCGCTCGACCAGTTGCTGCGCCAGACCAACTGGGGTGACCTCGACTACCTGATCGTCGACATGCCGCCGGGCACCGGCGACATCCAGTTGTCGCTGTCGCAGAAGGTGCCGCTGACCGGCGCGGTGATCGTGACCACGCCGCAGGACATCGCGCTGCTCGACGCCAAGAAGGGCATCAAGATGTTCGAGAAGGTGGGCGTGCCCATCCTCGGCATCGTCGAGAACATGGCGGTGCATGTCTGCGAGAAATGCGGCCACGTGGAGCACATCTTCGGCGAGGACGGCGGCAAGCACCTGGCGGCCGAGTACAAGATGGATTACCTCGGTGCGCTGCCGTTGAACCTGAGCATTCGCGTGCAGGCGGACAACGGGAGGCCGACGGTGGTCAGCGATCCGGATGGCGAGATCGCCGGTCTGTACAAGGGCGTGGCGCGTCAGGTCGCGGTGAAGATCGCGCAGCGGGCGAAGGACTTCTCGTCCAAGTTCCCGTCGATCACGATTTCCAAGGACACCTGATCTCGTTCCGGTCCACGTCTGCAGCCAGGGCCTCCGCGACGGTG
>JAGNWJ010000120.1 GCA_017986065.1 Rhizobacter sp.
TCGCCGTCACCTGGCGCAGCCAGCCTTCGTGGGCCTTGTCCGCCCAGACCTGCGCCCAGGCGATGAAGCAGCGCTGGTCCGGGCTGAGCCCGTCGATCTTCACGTTCTCCTTCGGGCTCTCGTGCAGGTGCGCCCGCAGCGCGGCGTAGGCCAGGGACACGCCGCCCAGGTCGGCGAGGTTCTCGCCCACGGCCAGTGCCCCGTTGGCGTGAAGTCCCGGCAGCACCTGGAAGTCGTTGGCCTGGGCAACGAGCTTGTCGGCCTGGGCGTTGAAGCGCTTCACATCCTGCGGTGCCCACCAGTCGCGCACGTTGCCCTCGGCATCGTAGAGACGTCCCTGCGAGTCGAATCCATGCGTGATCTCGTGGCCGATCACGGCGCCCAGCGCGCAGAAGTTCACCGCGGCATCCGCCTTCGGGTCGTAGATCGGCGGCTGCATGAACGCGGCCGGGATCTCGATGCCGTTGCGGCTGGGCTCGTAGGCGGCGTTGATGACGATGGGCAGGGTGGCCCCCGGGTCCGCGAACAGGTCCTGCACGACAGGCTGGCCCAGCCGGGCCAGGTCGCGGCGGGCGCGGAACTCGTTGATGCGCAGTGCGTTGCCGAGGTAGTCGTCCCTGCGGATGTCCACCGCCGAGTGGTCGATCCACGCATCGGGGTAGCCCACCTTGATCGACACCTTGTCCAGCTTTTCCAGGGCGTACCGGCGGGTCTCGGGGGTGAGCCACCGGTTGGCCAGCAGTCGCTGGCGGAACTGCATTCGCACGCGCAGCACCAGGTCTTCGGCTGCCTTCTTCGCCTGCGCGCTGAAGTGCTTGTCCACGTAGAGCTGCGAAAGCGGCTGTCCGAGCCGGGTGGCCATCTCCCGGGCGACGAGCTTGTCTCGCGGCGGAATGTCGAGCGGTCCGTACAGCACGCGCGAGAACGCGAAGTTCGCCTCGATGAAGGCCGGCGGCAGGTAGGGCACGGCGCGGCGCAGCAGTTCCCAGCGCAGATAGGCCTTGGTGTCGTCCAGCGGCAGATCGGCCAGGATGCGGCTGCGCTCGCGAAGCGCCTCGCGATTGGCCACCACGACATCGTTTGGCGGTGCGAGCCCCAACTCGCCCAGGTAGGTGTCCCAGTCGATGGCGGGCGCGAGCGACTTCAACTCCGCGTAGCGCATCCGCGTGTAGAGCTTGGCCGGATCGGCCATGTCCACCGGGGAGAGCTTCTTCCTGGCCACGCGGGTCTCGATCTCCAGGATCTTCTTCGCCTGCGCGCTCGCGGTCTCGCTCGGCAGGCCTGCCAGCACGAACACGTCGGCGATGTACCTGAGCAGCCCCGCGCGCACCGGCGCCATCGCGCTGTCGAGGTAGACCTCGTTCGAGGGCACCGTGAGCGCAGGCTCGGCGGCGAAGACCGTGTAGCGGGTGCGATCGGTCGGGTCGGTGGCCACCCCGGCGCCGGCCACCACGGGATCGTTGAGCAGCAGGTTGAGCCGCGCCAGCGTCGCGGCGAGCGACCTGGGGCCATCGATCGAGTCGATGCGCGCGAACTCCGGCGCCAGCGGCGAGACGCCCAGCTCGGTGATCCGCTTCACGTCGAGCCCGGCGGCGTGATGGTCACCCACCTGCTGTCGGGGAGTGCCGCGCGTCGCCGAACCGGCTGTCCGAGCGGCCTCGTCCAGGATCGCCAGCACCTGCGCGTCGACCCGCCGCGACATCTGGTCGAGGGGCGAGATGCGGACCGTGTCTCCGGGGATCTGCGCGGCATCGAGCCAGCGACCCGAGGCGTAGCGCGCGAAGTCCTTGCGTGGATCCGCCGTGCGGTCCATCTTCTCGACCGAGAACCCGAGCGGAAGACCGAACGTGGGCACGTCCTCGGCGGAAGCAGGGCTGGCCAGGAATGCGGCCGTTGCCGCGAGCGCGGCCATGCGAATGTGTTTCAACGTGAATCCCCTGTGGCTCGTTGCTTGTCGGCGCTCGATCCGGCTGCGCTCCGCCGTTCATTCTGCCGCCCGTCAACTCGGACGCCCCGAGGCGTTGCACCGGAATCATCGAGCACCCGTGAGCGAAAATCGCCGGTTTCCAAAACGGGAGTTGTTGATGAGCTATGCCTACCCAGCCGAGAAGTTCGCTGCCGCTCGCCAGGCCTTGACGCTGTCGAGTACCCAAGGCGAGCCTCAGGCCGTGGTGAGCGCTTTTCACGAATGCCGCGCCGGCCTGCACAGGATGAACCGTTCGAAGCTGGACGAGAACGCGCGTTCCTGGATCTACTCGCTCGAATGCTTCATGGACACCGAGGGTTTGTCGGTGCCCGCCGGCGAAAGCGCCTGGACCGTCAAGGCGACGAGCCTGTCCAGCGAGCAGAAACTGGAGATCGCCCAACTGGTGGACGATCTGGCGAACTGGTTCAAGAGCCAGACGTCCTGACCACGAGCGGGGGCGTGCATCGGCGCGCACCCGCATCGACGCCCGCGCGACGCCGATCGGCGATCAGGCCGCGCGCAGGGCGTTGGCGAGCAGCGGTACCACGCTGATTGCATTGCTGGCGTGTCGCACGCAGTCGGTGCTCCAGACATGGCGCACGCCGGCGGCCTTCAGCTCGGCCATCGCATCGCCGACGAACAGCGCGTGGGTCACGGCCACGTCCACCGACAGCGCGCCGGCTGCCAGCGCGAGCTGTGCCGCCGCCATCAGCGTGCGCCCGGTGCTGGCCATGTCGTCGATGAGCACGACCTCCCGGCCGCGGCAGTCCGGCGTGGGCGGCAGGGTGACCACGACGTCCCTGTCGCCATGGCGCTGCTTGATGCACCAGCCGTGATCGGGCGCAGGCGAGCAGGCTCGCGCGGCTTCGGTGACCCATTGCGCAGACTCCTCGTCGGGACCGAGCAGCAGCGGCCGGCTCACGTGTCGGGCCACCCAGTCTCCGATGAGCGCTGCAGCCGACAGCGACACGGCCCGGCAGCCTGGCATCACCTCGTTCAGTGCCGCGATGCGATGCAGGTGCGGGTCCACGGTCACCACCGCGTCGAACTGGCTGGCGAGCAGGGCGCCGATGTGGCGCTGGCTGACCGCCTCGCCCGGCGTGAACGCGATGTCCTGTCGCATGTAGGCGAGATAGGGGCAGGCCAGCAGCACGCGCTGCGCTCCCAGTTCGCGTGCAGCCGGCACGGTGATCAGCAGTTCGACCAGCTTCTCGTTGGGCTGGTGCAGGCTGCGCAGCAGCACCACGCACGCGGGCAACGTGGCCGGCAGACGCAGCTTCAATTCGCCGTCGGGGAAGCGATGGCGCTCGATCAGCGCCAGCGGCACGTCCAGCGCGCCGGCCAGTGCGGCGGACATGTCGCGTTCGTCGTCGAAGGCCAGCACGCAGCCGGGTGCTGTCGTGTCGCGCATCATCGGGCAGCCCCTGCAGCGGAGATCGTGTAGCCGCTGTCGCGGCTGGCCAGCTGACGCGCGAAACCGAGGTCGGCCGGGTAGCAGGCGTGGATGCGATAGAGCGACTGGCCTGCAACGACCGGATCGCCCGCCTTGCGCAGCAGATCGACGCCGGCGCCGCTGACCTGCGGCGCGCCGGCCAGCCGGGCGATGCGGGCCAGGCGCAGGTTGTCGATGGCGCCGACCGAGCCCGCCTGCTCGGCGCAGACCTCGTGCGTCAGCTCGCCCAGCGCGGGCAGTTCGGCCCGCCGGCCCTGGGCGTCGATGATCGCCTCCATCTGCGCCAATGCGCGGCCGGATTCGAGGATGTCGCGCGCGATGCGCCAGCCATCGCCGCCGCGCACGTCGGGGTCGAACTCGATCACGCGGCCGGCCAGTCGCAGCGACTTCTCGCGCAGGTCGGCCGGCGCGGCGGGATCGTTGCGCAACACGCGCATCACGTCGCGCGCTTCGAGCACCGGCCCGATGCCGTTGCCGATCGGCTGGCTGCCGTCGGTGATCATCACGTCGAGGCTCAGGTTGAGGCTCGAGGCGACGTACTCGAACAGCTTGCGCAGCCGCTGCGCGGCCGGCATCGAACGCACCTTGGCGGTGGGGCCGACCGGGATGTCGAGCACCAGGTGCGTCGAACCGGCGGCGATCTTCTTCGACAGGATGGAGGCGACCATCTGCCCCGGTGAATCGATACCGAGCGGGCGTTCCACCGAGATCAGGATGTCGTCGGCCGGTGACAGGTCGGCACTGCCGCCCCAGGCCAGGCAGCCGTTGGTGTCGCGCACGATCTTCTGCAGGCGATCGAATGGCAGCTCGACCCGGGCCAGCATCTCCATCGTGTCCGCGGTGCCCGCCGGCGACGTGATCGCGCGTGACGAGGTCTTCGGGCACAGCATGCCGTGGGCCGTGACGATGGGCACCACCAGCATCGACGTGCGATTGCCCGGGATGCCCCCGATGCAGTGCTTGTCGACCACCGGCCCGCCGCGCACGGCCTGCTGCCAGTCGAGGCGGCGCCCGGTGGCGATCATCGCCTCGGTCAGGTACAGCACCTCGTCGCGTTCGAGGTCGTAGCCGTTGGTCGCGACGACGAAGGCCGCCAGTTCGATCTTCGAGTAGCGGGCGCGGGCAACGTCCTCGATCAGCGCGTGCATGTCTTCACGTGACAGCCGCTCGCCGGCGATCTTCCGGTGCAGCGCGGGCAGCGACACCGGCGGCTCGGCCGGCGATACCTGTGCCGCATGCCCGGCCAGCACATCGAGCCTGGCAAAGGCGTCCTCGGACAAGCCCAGCTCGCCGGGCTCGACGATGCAGCTGTCATCGACGACGTTCAGCACGGCGCTGATCACCGCCCCGTTGGCGCGCACCATCACCTTGGACAGCGCCTGGAACCCGGCCGCCCGCACCACGGCGCAATCGCGATGCAGGTAGACGACGTTCTCGCGCCAGGTGTCGATCGCGACGCGGCGTATGCGGAGGTCTGATGATTCCATCGTGGCTATTTGACCTGACCCAGACCCACGCGGAAGGCCTCCAGCCGGGCCTCGTAGTCGGCGGCGTCGCCGTAGTCCAGGAAGCGGCGGTAGCGTGCGTGGGTGCCGATCACCTTGCGGGCGTGCTTGATCGGGCAGAAGTACTCCTCTGTGCGGGCCAGGATCTCGCGCATGTAGGCCATCAGGCCGTTGCCGTATTCGCAGTAGGTGCAATGGAACTTCTCGATGAAGTTCAGGTAGCCGAGCTGGTGCCGATCGAACACCAGGTAGTCGCTGCGGCGAACCTTGGTGATGCCGTAGATCGGAAAGCAGGCCCACTGGTAGAAGCTGACGCAGGCATCCATCAACAACAGCGGTATGGCCATGCCGTAGATGATCGGCCCGGTGATCAGGTTCTGTGGGCGGTAGGCGACCAGCCAGCGGAAGAAGTTCGTCTTCAGCTTGCGGTGTGCTTCCTTGACCGAGCTTTCGAACTCGACGCGCTTGCCCTTGATCTGGAAGAACATCCTGCTCTCCTGCTCGTGGAGCGCGGT